>DATJJI010000088.1:0-15149 GCA_035492275.1 Mucilaginibacter sp. | reverse complement strand
TTACCGAAAATGATCTGAATCGGCTTACCCAAAACGAATACAATTCATTTGTTTGTGCCGATGGAAAGACAGAGGATATTTACCAGTTGATGCTAACGCTTGATCGTCAATTTATGGCGGGTATAGCCTATTATTCCGGATTACGTAAATTAGGGGCGGGGATCATTCGTTTGGGCCCGGGCGTACCATCTATGCAGATAGAAACCATACAACGTTTACAGCCTACGGCAATTGTAGCGGTGCCATCATTTATTTTAAAACTGATACAGTTTGCTAACGACTATCATATCGATTTGAATAAAACATCGGTTAAAAAAGCGATCTGCATTGGTGAAAATATTCGCAATACAGATTTTTCCCTGAATATATTAGGTAAAAAAATAACAGAAGCCTGGAATATCCAACTATATTCAACCTACGCCTCAACCGAAATGCAAACCGCGTTCACCGAATGTTCGGAAGGTCATGGAGGCCACCTGCAGCCCGACTTATTGATAGCGGAGTTATTGGATGAAGATAATAACCCGGTACCGGCCCATACTCCGGGTGAATTGACCATTACTACTTTAGGCGTTGAAGGAATGCCATTACTCCGCTATAAAACAGGCGACATGTGCATGTATGATGATGAGCCTTGTGCATGTGGCCGTACCAGCCTCCGTTTATCACCTATTATAGGCCGTAAAAAGCAGATGATCAAATTTAAAGGTACCACGCTTTATCCGCCTGCATTATTTGATCTGTTGAATGAAATGGAAGAAGTGCTTGATTTTGTGGTAGAGGTTTACTCGAATGAAATAGGTATGGACGAGGTTTTACTACACTTGCTCCCAATGGATGACAGTAAGGCTTGCGATAACCGTATACGCGCCTATTTGCAGGCCCGATTACGCGTGAGCCCGCATGTTAATTACGTCCCTGCAGAACAATTGCAAAAAATGCAGTTCCCCGAATCTGTACGTAAAGCGGTAAAGTTTATTGATAAGCGGGTATAGATAGTAAATCTTGTCATTCTGAGCGATAGCGAAGAATCTTATGCGCTATATTAACTCGTTTGTATTAATTTAATAGTTTTAACATATTTCTTTGTTAAGGTTTTATATTTGTCAATTGTCAACACAATAAACAAAGAGTGTACGCGCTTTTATAAGATTCTTCGCTATCGCTCAGAATGACAATGAATTTAAATTTGATTATATAATATTCGCTTATGATAACTATTGGACAAAGCGTCCTTTCATTAGCTGACTTTAACGAGATTGTTTTTAATAAAAAGCCGGTTTCATTATCTTCATCAGCATTACAAAAAATTGAAACCAATTTTCAATTTCTGCAAAGCTTCTCATCCAATAAATTAATTTACGGTATAAACACAGGCTTTGGCCCCATGGCCCAATACAAGGTAAGCGAAGAAAACCTGCTTAACTTACAATATAACCTGATACGCAGCCATAGTTCGGGCAATGGTAACTTACTATCGCCTGTTTTAGCTAAAGCTTTGATGATAGCGCGTTTAAATAGCCTGATGCAAGGCTATTCAGGTGTGCATGCTGATATTGTTGAGTTGTTAACAAGCCTGATCAACAAAAATGTTACTCCATGTATTTATGAACATGGTGGAGTTGGTGCCAGCGGCGATCTGGTACAACTGGCTCATTTGGGTTTGGTACTGATTGGTGAGGGAGAAGTGATCTATGAAGGCGAAACCCGGCCAACCGCAGAAGTGTTTAAGCAATTAAATATAAAACCGCTTACCATTCATGTGCGTGAAGGTTTGGCCACTATAAACGGCACCTCGGCTATGACGGGTATAGGGATGGTAAATATTATCCAGGCGCAAAAATTATTGGGCTGGTCGGCTATGTTTTCGGCTATGACCAACGAGATCGTTGAAGCGTATGACGATCATTATTCGCATGAGCTGAATATTGTTAAGCACCACAAGGGGCAAAATAAAATAGCGGCTATGCTACGCAACATTTTGAAGGATAGCAAAATGATCCGTAGCCGTACCGATCATTTATACCACCCGGATAATATTGACCAGGAGGTTTTTGAAGATAAAGTACAGGAGTATTATTCGTTACGTTGCGTAACGCAGGTTTTAGGCCCCGTTTATGATACCATCGCGCAGGCTGAAACCGTATTGGTAGATGAGCTAAACTCGGTAAATGATAATCCGGTTATCGATCATGTGAATCACAACGTTTTTCACGGTGGTAATTTTCATGGCGATTATGTATCGCTGGAGATGGATAAGCTGAAAATAGCGATCACTAAGCTATCTATGCTTTCTGAGCGCCAGTTAAATTACCTGTTGAATGAAAAGCTGAACCAAAAATTCCCACCGTTTGTAAACCTGGGCGTTTTAGGATTAAATTTTGGGATGCAGGGCGTACAATTTACCGCTACCTCAACTGTTGCCGAAAATCAGACCTTATCATTCCCGATGTATGTGCATAGCATACCGAATAATAATGATAACCAGGATATTGTAAGTATGGGGTGCAATGCAGCCTTAATGACAGGTAAGGTAATTGATAATACTTTCGCGGTACTGGCAATACAGTTAATGACCATTTTGCAAGGGATTGATTACCTGGAGTGTCAGGATAGATTATCGCCTCATACACTGGCTTTATATAACGAGGTAAGAGCGTTTTTTCCGAAATTTGTTGAAGACACACCTAAGTATAAAGATGTTGAACGGGTGAAGAATTTTTTAGAAAACACAATCCTTGACGTGGCTTAAATGAAATGCGCATTAGTAACCGGCGGTTCAAGAGGAATAGGCAGAGCTATCTGTATAAAGATGGCCGCTATGGGCTATTATGTGCTCGTCAATTTTAAAAACAATACCGAAGAAGCTAATAAAACCTTACAATTAGTAAGAGATAATGGCAGTGATGGTGAATTACTACAATTTGATGTAGCCGACAAAGATCAGATAAAAGATGTGCTTGAGGGCTGGATCAATAACAACGAGGATAAAGACATTGAAGTGCTGGTAAACAACGCCGGTGTACGCGATGATAGCCTGATGGTTTGGCTTAAAGACGAACAATGGGATAATGTAATAAAAACCAGTTTAGATAGTTTCTTTTACGTTACCCGTTTAGTGTTAGATAGCATGATGGTTAACCGTTACGGCCGGATAATTAACGTAGTTTCGTTATCGGGAATTAAAGGCTTACCCGGGCAAACCAATTACTCGGCTGCAAAGGCTGGGGTGATAGGGGCCACTAAAGCGCTGGCGCAAGAGGTTGGCCGTAGCGGTATTACCGTGAACGCGGTTGCCCCTGGATTTATTAAAACAGATATGACCGAGGGGCTGGATGAAAAAGAATTAAAGCGAACCATTCCGGTTAATCGTTTTGGTTTGCCGGAAGAAGTAGCACATGCGGTAGGTTTTTTAGCCTCGAAGGATGCCGCTTATATAACAGCCGAAGTATTATCCATAAATGGCGGTTTATATTCATGATAGACGGAGAAAGCATTTTATCATTAATACCACAAAAACCGCCGTTTGTAATGGTGGGCGAACTGCTGTTTTCGGACGATAATATTACCAAAACCAGTTTTACTATTACCGCAGACAATGTGTTTGTAATTAACGGAGAGTTTAGCGAGGCGGGCCTGATGGAAAATATGGCACAAACCGCTGCCGCAGGTTCAGGTAACATGGCACGGATAGAAAATCGTCCCGTTGCTACCGGCTATATAGGCCAGGTAAAGAATCTGGAGATATTTGCTTTACCCAAAGTTGGCGATGTGCTTTTTACCGAGATCAAAATAGAAGTACAGGTATTTGACGCGGGCATTGTATCAGGCAAAGTATGGTGTAATGATGAAGTGATGGCACAATGTGAAATGAAAATATTTATCAATCAATAATGCCTGCTGTTTATATAGTTGCCGATAATATATTATCCCCAATTGGCGATACCACTGCCGGGAATTTCGCGCAAATAAAAAAAGGTATTTCCGGTATCAAAAAACACCATAATAAAGCGTTATCAGACGAACCGGTTTATATTTCTTTTTTTGAAGAAGGAAAAAATAAAATATTTGGAATCAATAAGTTAGATAGTGTACTAATAGCTTCAATTAAAGATGCGCTTGGAAATAGTGGTATTGCTGCTGCTGATAAAAAGACGATCCTCATTATTTCATCCACCAAAGGAAATATCGATCTTTTGGAGAAAAACAGCGACGATACGCAGTTAGCCGATAACATTGCCATGTATACCACCGCTAAAGTTGTTGCCGGGCATTTTGGCTTTGTAAACAAACCTTTGGTGGTTTCAAATGCCTGCATTTCGGGTATCATGGCTATTTTAACCGGGATGCGTTTAATACAATCCGGGTTTTATGAAAACGCCGTTGTTGCCGGTGCAGATGTGATCACCAAATTTGTTTTATCGGGCTTTCAATCTTTTCAGGCCATAAGTGATGAGCCATGTAAGCCTTTTGATGCTAATCGTACAGGTATAACTTTAGGTGAAGGTGCTGCAACAATGATATTGTCATCAAATCCAGAATATGCAGGGAATATACAGGTTTTAGGTGGGGCTGTAAGTAATGACGCTAATCATATCTCGGCGCCATCACGTACAGGAGAGGAGCTGAGCCAGGCAATAAATAAAACATTAACCATGTCTGGTTTTACGGCCGATGATATTGATTTTATTTCGGCTCATGGCACAGCTACCAGCTATAATGATGAAATGGAAGCAAAGGCCATAACTTTATCAGGCTTAAATAAAACCCCCTCAAACAGCCTGAAGGGTTACTATGGGCATACCTTAGGCGCTGCAGGATTGATAGAATCTATAATTTCGGTACAGTCATTAAAGGAAAACGTGATTATTCCTACCTTAGGCTTTGAAAACATCGGCGTAACAAATCCTATAAATGTTTGTACTACATTGACTGAAACAACCCTTAAAACCTGCCTTAAAACAGCATCGGGTTTTGGTGGATGTAATGCTTCGGTGATTTTTAGCAGGTAATAATCATACTGTCAATTCGTTATTTTAATTTATAATAAATTTATAATCAACCTGATAAATAATTGAATATAAATAATTACATCAATTCATATTGTACTATTAACCATAATGTGGTTTATAAAAATGAGGTGCCGGTTTTTGAGAACCGGGGAGTTGATCCGGCCGCGTTTTTATTATCGGCGTACCAGCATTTTGAATTGAACTACCCCAAGTTTTATAAAATGGATAGTTTGAGTAAGCTGGGTTGGCTGGCTGCTGAGGTATTATTGAAGAATACTAATATCAAAGATTACTTACCCGAAGATGTGGGCCTGATATTAGCTAATGCCAATTCGAGTTTAGATAGCGATCAAAAGTATATTAAAAGTGTAAGTGACGTGCCTAGCCCTGCCTTGTTTGTGTATACGCTGCCCAATATCATGATTGGCGAAATATGTATCCGCAATAATTTTAAAGGAGAGGATGCGTTTTTTATATTTGAAAATTTTGATGCAGGTTTTACAGAATTATATGTAAATAATCTGCTCAGCAATAATATTTTAGAAACATGTATTTGTGGTTGGGTTGACCTCTTGGGCGACCAGTACAAAGCAGTTTTGTTTTTGGTTGAAAAGATAGAAAGAGATCATTCCATTCCGTTCAACAAAAAGAACCTGGATGGTATATTTGATAACCTGGTAATTGATAAAAAATAAATGAGTTCGACGGTTTACGTTGCAGGTGTGGGTGTTATTTCGGCTATTGGTAATAATGTGGCCGAAAATCTGGCGGCATTTGAGCAGGAACATGCCGGCATGGGCGATATCACTTTAGTAAATTCGATACACCGTGGTGTTTTGCCTGTTGCCGAAGTGAAGCTAAATAATGTAGCTTTAGCTGAACTGGCCGGCATCTCCTCAAAACTAAGCCGTACTAAAATGTTGAGTTTGATAGCTGCCCGTGAAGCTATAAACGATGCTGCTATCGATAATTTCGGTGAACTACGTACGGGCTTTGTTTCGGCCAATACCGTGGGCGGCATGGATAAAAGTGAAGATTTCTTTGTTCCCTTTGTTGAAGATAACAACAAAGGCAAGCTTCGTAATGTATTTGACCACGAGTGTGGCGCCATGACCGAAGTTGTAGCGGACGAATTAGGAATTACCGATTATATGACTACCATCAGCACGGCCTGCTCTTCATCTGCCAATGCTATATTTTATGGGGCACGTTTGATAAAGAACAATTTGCTGGATGTGGTTATAGCAGGTGGCGCTGATGCCTTAGCTAAATTTACCTTGAACGGATTTAACACCCTTATGATATTGGATAAGGAATACTGTAAACCCTTTGATGATAACCGTGAAGGTTTGAACCTGGGTGAGGGTGCAGGATATGTGGTGTTGGTATCAGAGAAGGTTGCAAAAACATTAGGCAAGCCTATGTATTGCAAGCTAAGCGGCTATAATAACAGCAATGATGCTTATCATCAAACCGCGTCATCACCTGATGGTACAGGCTCTTATTTGGCGATGAAAGGGGCTTTGGCAAAGGCAGGCTTGCAGCCATGGGATATTGATTATATTAACCTGCACGGTACGGGTACACCTAATAACGATAGTGCCGAAGGTACCGCGATAAAACGTTTGTTTGAACCACATTATCCTAAAATGAGCTCGACCAAATCGTTCACCGGGCATACTTTGGGTGCCAGCGGCGGGGTCGAGGCGGTATATTCGGTTTTAGCTATAAAACACGGATTAATCTACCCTAATCTCCGTTTTAAAACCCAGATGGAGGAATTGCCTTTTAAGCCCGAAACTCATTATCTGAAAGATCAAAAAATAAACCACGTGCTGTCAAATTCATTTGGCTTTGGCGGGAATTGTACATCTTTAATATTTTCGGCTGTTTAATATGAAGATCTATATCCGCTCGGCAGCCAGCATATCGGCACAAAAAACTTTTGGTGATGTACCCTTTTTAACCGATCCGGTTGAATATACGGGCACCCGTTTAAAAGTTATTGAACCCGATTATAAAGAATACATCGACCCCAAACAAATACGGCGAATGAGCCATATTATAAAAATGGGGGTTGCGGCGGCGCATAATTGTTTAGCCCAGGCTAACGTAGCTATGCCCGGAGCCATCATAACCGGCACCGCTTATGGCTGTTTAGAAGATACGGTTACTTTTTTAACGCGAATTATTGAACTGGAAGAAGAAATGCTGCCCCCAACTGCATTTATACAATCTACCCATAATACAGTCGCAGCGCAAATAGCCTTATTGCTAAAATGTCATAACTACAATAACACGTTTGTGCACAAAGGTATTTCGTTTGAAAGCGCTTTGCTTGACGCGACGATGTTGTTAAAAGAGCAGGAGGTCGATGATATATTGGTTGGTGGCTGCGACGAAATGACCGATGCCAGCTTTACTATCTTAAGCCGTTTGGGCTTATACAAACGCTGGCCGCTTTCCAATTTGGAGTTATTGAGCACAAAATCTAATGGGAGCATAGGGGCAGAGGGAACAGCATTTTTCCTGCTAACCTCTAAACCATCTGCTGATAATATGGCCGAGTTGCTTGCGACCAGAACGTTTTATAAACCTAAAACTATACACGATACTGACAAACGCATTTTCGCATTTTTAGCCGATAATGATTTAAGTATAGATGATATTGATCTGGTAATCACCGGTCGTAACGGCGATTTAAAAAACGATGCCATTTATGATGAATTAAACAATTCCATATTTTCATCAAGCGCTATCGCAAATTTTAAGCACCTGAGTGGTGAATATCCTACGGTATCATCATTCGCATTATGGTTAGCAGCTAATATAATTAAGCGCGGAACGATGCCAGCTATTGTGGCCGAAAATGAAATTAAAAACACAGCGCCTAAAAAAATATTGGTTTATAATCATTATCAAAATAATTACCACTCATTAATGTTAATTGCAGCCTGTTAATCTATTATGATAAAAGAATCGTTATTTAAAATATTAGCTATCGATCATCAGGATAGTGCGATTTATGCTGTTTTAGAGATTGACCGGGATAATCCAATATTGGAGGGCCATTTTCCCGGCCAGCCGGTAGTGCCGGGGGCTTGTATGCTGCAATTGGTAAAAGATATTGTAACCGATACTTTAGGCAAGCCTGTACGCTTGTTAAAGGCAGATAACATTAAATTCCTATCCCTGGTTGATCCAGGAATTACGCAATCATTACAATTGGAAATTACCTGCCAATTAAATGAAAACGATATACAGGTAACCGCTAATTTAAACGCCGGCGAAGTGGTTTGTATGAAGATGCAGGGGATATTTTTAACTGCGTAATAACTATGGCTTTAGCCACACATAAAGCTATTTCAAAATATCATCAGTTACCTTCGCTACATCATTGCTTATTTTATTGATAAAGCCCAGTTGCTCTATCAGCAAATTATCGGTTACTGTAACGGGCCTTTCTTCTGTTGTTTCCGATTTTTCTCCTGTAAACTCCACACGTTCGCCGCCTAATTTCTTATTGGCTTCATTCAGCACAGCTATGCTTTTCTTTACCAACTTCAAAGTTTCGGGCGTAGCCTTATGCATTCCCTTTACGGTGATCTCTGACGCGACAGTTGATGTATATGACGACAAGATATGATTAAGCACCACAAATTTGTGAATATGCTTAATATTACGCTGTTTGCTTTTAGGTTCGGATGTCATACGCTCAAAAGCGGCCGATAAATTGGCCGATTTTACATACACATCCTTCCGGGCCAGTTTATACTCTGTAGTGCTTACGGTTTTGCCGGTAATGCTTTTGGCTATTTTTACCAGGTAATTTACATTGGCGGTTATTACCTCGCCCAGGCTTGTACGTACCATTTCAAATTCCCAGGTAGGGAAAATCAAATAACTGGCTATAAAGGCGATGGTCGATCCAATGATCGTATCCACTACACGCTCCTCAACAATATTAATGTGCCCTACACCTAAAAATTTAAACAGGATGAGCACATAAGGCGTCATGAAAGTGACACTTACCACATAATTTAGCCGCGTAAAGCTATAGGTGCCCAGCATAAACACCAGCATTAAAGCAAACTGTACATTATTATTGGGGATGAAAACCAGGATCAGCACACCAGCTATACCGCCAATAATAGTGCCGGTTAGGCGCTGATAGTTGCGTTGTTTCGAAAGGCTAAAGCCAGGTTTAAGTATTACAATAATGGTTAATAATACCCAATAACTATGGTGCCCCAATGAAAAAGTTTTAGCCGCTATAAAACCTATTAAACATACCAGCGAAACTCTTAACGCGTGTTTAAACGAAGCAGAATCCCATGAAAAATTATCAAAGAAAACGTGTGGCTCGTAATCCTGGTGTGTTACAAATTTTGAAAACTCTACATCTTCGGTATTGTCGATCAATATTTTTGACGATCGTGAATTATAATAGTTAAAAATATTCTCTATCTCTTTATTCAGATCGCGCAGGTTAATCAGTATTTTTTTTAATACCAGGTTGCTGGTTTCCTGCCCGGTACCAATGGTGTCTATTTTTGATTTCAGCTGCTCCAAAGCAGGCATAAAATTAGTAAGGTGCTTGTAGCGGGTGTTTGATAGTACGGCATAACCAATGTTCTCCAGTTCATCAGCCATTTTATGCACGGTGTGCGCTATGTCTGTTAGTATCCCGGTATCTTTAAACTTCTCGCGTATCTGTTCGTAATCATAATGCGTGGCCATGATCTGCTCAAACATATCTACCAGGTCAACAAAAGTAAGCACCAATATCCGGTTAGCGTTAGTCGACTCGCGCACCATTACCCGACTTTTAAATAATAATTCGCGTACGGCATCCTGATGCTGGCTTACCTGTATTTGTTGTAATATCAGTTTTTTATAGTTGTCGTCAATATTGGTTTCAGGTAAATAAAAATCGGCCTTGATGCGTAAAAATTTAACAATGTCATTAATGTTCTCTCCCAGCGCTTGTTGAGTAGCCCGATAGGGGCGGATACCAAAAAACACCAGGCTAAATAACATATACCATACACCGCCAGCCAGTATTTCGGCACTGTAACCCAACACCTCATTGGGTTTCATCGCTTTATCGATCATGAAAACCATAATCAGTAATGATGATGTACCTACAGATGCCGCGCGGTTGCCATACACAATAAACATGGAGAAGAGAAAAGAAAAAAGAGTAACCTCTAAGCCGAGCGTAAAAACATTCAGACGGGCAAAACCAGTTGTTACCGCCACAACAAACAGGCACAGGTTACCAATACCCATGGCATTACGCTTATGCTGTACCGGGCCTGGATTATCAATAACACAAATACAAAGCGCCCCTAATGATAACGCTATACCCAGATCAAACAAATTGAATTGCAATAAGATAAGGGCAGGTGCTAAAATACCTAATGACATGCGCAGCCCGTCAGAAAAATACTGGCTGAAAAAGAAGCTTTTTATTTCTTTGGTTTGTATTATCACCCTGTAAATCTCGTAAAAAAGGTTTACAATTTAATTTGCAATTATTTTAGTACAGTGATGATTTTATAATCAATATTAATATTAATTAGGTTTTTTTTTAATAATTAAACAATTTTTGATGATTTTAGTTTAAATTCACAGCGATTTACAACTAAGCCAAATTTTGTACTAATTTATTTCATTAAGTATGTCCTCAACTTTAAAACTCAGCCAAAGAGAAACAGCCTTTAATAACGAGGTTGTTACCCGTTTTGAGTTATATAACAGTTTATTCCAGACACTACCTTTTTACCAGGTAAAAGAAATAGGCATTTTATTGCCGTTTTTTAGTTCGCATTGCGAAAAGGGGGCTACGAAGCAACTATCACCAACAAACATTATCGAGTCGTTCTTTAAAAAATATGTACCCGATATTGACCATGAAGAGCAGCTAAATCGCCTGTTTAGGTTTATACAATATATTGAACGCCAGGTAGTTTTGTTTGACGCGATAGAGGATTCATCATTTAGTAAAATAGGCAGGGCTGATGATGTGGGTACTTTACAGGGTTTATTACAGGCAGCTGCCAGCAGCGATGAGGTGCGTAATAATATCAGCGAAAAACTGAAAGACTTTTCATTGCGCCTGGTACTTACCGCGCACCCCACACAGTTTTACCCAAGCACCGTTTTGGGTATTATGAACGATTTGATCGAAGCATTAAAAACCAACGATATTTCAAGCATTGATGTTTTATTGCAGCAATTGGGTAAAACACCATTCTTTAACAAAACCTCGCCAACACCGGTTGATGAAGCCGTTAGTTTGGTTTGGTTTCTTGAAAATACATTTTATCATGCCATATCATCTATACAAACAAAACTGGAAGAAGAGTTTGATATTGATGAAAACAGAAGCAACCAACTGCTTGAACTTGGATTTTGGCCGGGCGGCGACCGCGACGGTAACCCTAATGTTAACACTAAAACTACCTACGATGTCGCTTGCCTGTTAAGGCAGATCATATTCCGCTGCTATTACCGCGATTTTCGTGTTTTAAAACGCCGGATTACTTTTAGAGGCATTGAAACAACCATGGCTACTTTAGAGGGTATGTTGTATGAAAATGCATTTAACAAGCATCAGCATAATGCTAAAGATCTGCAGGGTGAATTGTTGAACCTGTTGGGTTCGGTACGCGACACGCTGGTAACCAGCCATGATAGCCTGTTTGTCAACATTGTTGATGATCTTATTCGTAAGGTGCGTCTGTTTGGCTGTTTCTTCGCTACGCTGGATATCAGACAAGATAGCCGCATACTGCGTAACGTTTTTAAATATTGTACAGATAAAGGTATTGCAACCGGTTTGCCCGCTAATTATGATAAGCTAAACGAGAAAGAAAAACTGAAAAGTATCTCTTTTAACGAGCTTAACTTTTTATGCCCCGAAGATGCAGACGATATGACCAAAGATACGCTGAACACCATTATGCTGATGAAGCATATTCAGCATACCAATGGCGAGAAAGCGTGCCAGCGTTTTATTATCAGTAATTGCCAGCAGGCATCAGATATTTTACAGCTTATCGACCTGTTTTTATGGAGCGGTTGGAAAGCTGATGGCCTGACGGTTGATTTTATGCCGCTGTTTGAAACGGTAAATGACCTTAAAGTTGCTGCCGATGTAATGGAGCAGCTATATACGCATCCATTTTATAAAGAGCACCTTAAAAAACGCGGCAATTCACAAAGTATAATGCTTGGTTTTTCGGATAGTACAAAAGATGGTGGTTATTTAATGGCTAACTGGTCTATTTATAAAGCTAAGGTGGAGTTGACCGCTATGGCCCGCAAGTACGATATTGACCTGGCGTTTTTTGATGGACGCGGAGGCCCGCCTGCCCGTGGTGGTGGTAAAACACATCGTTTTTATGCATCAATGGGTAATGAAATTGCCAATGAACATATCCAGTTAACTATACAGGGTCAAACCGTGAGCTCGCAATACGGTTCGATAGAAACGGCCCGCTTTAATATGGAGCAGTTGATCAATGCCGGCGTAATATCTTCGTTAAATCCTAATAAAAATGATGTATTAAGTGCCGAACAAAAAACATTAATAACTGACATGGCCGATGTAAGCTACAAACTGTTTTTCGACCTTCGCGAAAACCCATTGTTTGTTGATTATCTTGAAAAATATAGCCCTTTAAAATTATTATCAAAAATCAACATCAGCAGCCGTCCAACTAAACGCAACGCTAATGCTCCGCTAAGATTGGAAGACCTGCGTGCTATAAGTTTTGTAACTGCATGGAGCCAATTGAAACAAAGCATACCCGGCTTTTACGGTGTAGGTACCGCGTTAAAGAAAATGAAGGCCGACGGGAAATGGGAAGAGATCAAGCATTTATACAACACATCCGGATTCTTTAAAACTATGCTGGATAACTGTATCATGTCAATGTCTAAATCTGATTTTAGAGTAACGGCTTACCTGGAGAAAGATGAGAAATTTGGTGCTTTCTGGAAACAATTAAAAGATGAATTTGAGCTAACCAAAAGCCTATTGCTTGAATTGACAGATACCGAAGTGTTGATGCAGGACTCGCCTGTCGATAGGCATTCTATAGCTATACGCGAAAAAATTGTATTGCCATTGGTAATTGTACAGCATTATGCCCTGCAGTGCTTAAACAACACAACCGATAAAGATATGATAGAGATTTACAATAAGCTGGTTATACGTACCGTATACGGCATTGTAAATGCCGGCAGGAATTTGGCATAGTCATTCATATGCCTGTCATTTCGAACGAAGAGAGAAATCTTATACAACATGCAAAGCGTGTAGGATTTCTCTCTTCGTTCGAAATGACAATTTTAAATCCTATAAATATATTATACTATTAATTAAAATATTTTAAACCAGATAGGATTATATTTGTCTTACCACTATATAACCTAAAGGCGAAAAATGAAAAAATTAATTTACCCTCTGTTGGGGGTGATATTGGTATGCGTGATTACTTCATGCGAGGATAATAAGCGAGCAAAAAACTATAACAACTATACAGCTGCAATTGATGAGCAGGGGAAGGTATTTATTGAAAAAGGGTTAGAAGCCGGCCTTGCTGAAATAAAAGCATCAAAACTGGCCATGACCAACTCAAAGAATCCTCGTGTTATCAATTTTGCTAAAATGATGATATCCGATCATACAAAGTCAGGCGATGAACTGGAGAAAATAGGGATCAGTAAACGCGTAGCCGAAGGGGATACCGTTAGCGCAGCTCATCAACAAATTATAAAAAGTCTTTCCTCCAAATTAGGGGTAATATTCGATGGTGCCTATATGCAAATGATGGTAAATGACCATGAAGATGCTATAAAGCTGTTTAACGGCGCTGCACAAAATAATAATACAGCTATTCAAAATTTTGCCAAAAAAACATTGCCGACTTTAAAAATGCATCTTGATTCGGCAAAGGCCATTTCGGCATCCTTAAAATAACTTTAGCTGTTGTTCAACAGGTGGTTTGGCACGGCCAAAAACAGTACGACCGCCGTATTTCCAGGAGTTACTTCTTTCTTCTTCAATAACTTTTTCAAAATTGGCATTGGGTATAAAATCCTTCTCCGCTTTTTGAGCAATTTGGGTCAGTCGTTTTATGGCTTCATTTTTTTCACTGCTACCTAATTTGGTTTTGTGTATAGCGGTTTGCAGCGTGCCAATAGTTTCATCATAAACTTTGGTAGGGACAGGGAAGGGGTGACCGTCTTTACCGCCATGCGCAAATGAAAACCGCGCCGGGTCTTTAAAGCGGGAAGGTGTGCCGTGTATCACTTCACTTACCAGGGTTAATGATTGCAGGGTTCTCGGCCCTAATCCTTTTAACAATAAAAGCTCTTCAAAATCTTCGGGCCGTTTTTCGTGGGCGAGCCATAGTACCGAACCCAATCTTTTCAAATCAACATCTTCGGCACGCACATCATGGTGCGAGGGCATCACCAGTTTACCTATCTCTTTTAGCATAGTATCCGGATTTTCACCGGCTATTTGCATAACACCTGCCCGTGACGGCGAGGCCCCGCTATCGGCCATGTTTAAAATATAACCATGATTTTGGCCGTAAATAGAAGTATGCGGATCATTAACAAATGAAGTGAGCTGATCAGAATGCCAATGATACCGGCGTGCGGTTCGTGACACATCGCTCATACCTTGTTGTACTACGCTCCATTTGCCGGTATCGCTTAAAATAAAGTTGTGGGTGTATAGTTGAAAGCCATCCTGTATGGCGGTATTATCAACCTTAGCGCTTAACTTGCTGCATTTAACCAGGTAATTACCATCAAGTCCGGTACGTTCGCTTATCCGAAGTAATTCGTCGGGTGTTTGTTTGGAATATTTGCCTTTACCACCGCAAATATAAATACCCAGTTCTTTACTATGCGGATTCACGGCCCGTTTTAAAGCGCCCATAACCGATGTGGTAATACCCGACGAATGCCAGTCCATACCCATAACCGCCCCCAGGCTTTGGAACCAGAATGGGTCGCTCAGCCGACGAAGTACTTCGTCTTTACCATAATCTAAAACTATAGTTTCAACTACGGCCAGGCCTAATTTAGCCATTCTTTCTGCCAGCCATTGCG
>DATJJI010000087.1:0-11168 GCA_035492275.1 Mucilaginibacter sp. | reverse complement strand
CCTTAAAGCACTATTTTCCGGTTTGTACATAAACTCGGGTTTGGCCTTGGGGTAAAAGTTTTTAAAAACGGTAGCCTCTTCATCTACTATGGGTTGAAAAGACTCGTCGATAACAAATTTGGCGGTACCCGAAATATCGGTTTCAAGGGGTGCTGCCGGTTTAGTTTTTTGTTTGCATGACTGCAGCGCAGCCATCAACAAAAGTCCCGATAAAATATAAACCCCTTTATTCTTCATCATCTGCATCTTTTCGTAACACCCGCCAAAGGCGCAATACGGCATAGATAATTATTAAACATCCAAACAGTATTTTCTTGTAGCCATATCCGGGTAATATTCCATCCCAAAATATCACCATGAGGCCCAGAGCAAGGAAGCAAATAAATGCCGTTACTCCTAAAATAAGCAGAAATCGCCTTTTGAGCGATTTCTGCTTATCGTGAAACCTTGAAGGCATTTTATTGATCGCCTCCTAAGGTAAAGCTAACCGGTACGGTGTACATTACACGAACCGGACGGTTATTTTGTATACCAGGCTTCCATTTAGGTGAAGCCTTTAACGCTCTTACAGCCTCATCCATTTCTGTCTGGCTTGGGCCGCGCAGCGCTTTGATGTCAGTTAAGCTGCCATCACGTTCAACAACAAACTGGCAAATAACTTTACCCTGTACGTTGTTTTCTCTGTCGACAGCCGGATAGCGAATGGCTTTAGTTAAATATCTACCAAAAGCCTCCAAACCTCCCGGAAACTCGGGTTGTTTTTCAACCTGCATAAATATTTTATTCACGTCTTCAGTAACTTGTTTTGTTTCGCTGTTACCAACTGGCTCATCTATACGAATATCAGCATTCGGGTCACCTTTTTGGTCTTTTTGACCCGGGTCGGCAACTTTCAGCTCCTTTTGTGTAGGTGGTTCTTCTTTAACCTCGTTATCCGGCTTTACAATCGGCGGAGGGAACTTCACCTGGTCCGTTTTTGGTTTAGGTGGTTCAGGTGGTGGCGGCGGCGGAAGCTTCTGCTTATCAATCGGCGGTGGTGTAAGTACCACATCCGTGATCTTCACTTTTGGTTTAGCCTTAGGTATGAATCCTTCAATTTTATTGATAATTGTTGGCAGCGATATCACAAATATAAAAAATGCGGCTCCGAATATAAACGCGCGGTTTGTATTACGCGGGTTCCCTTTTCTTAATTCGTAAGCACCATAAGTTTTATTTCGTCCGCTAAAAACAACGTCGATCCATTCCTGCTTTAATATGTCTAATTTAGATCCCAGCATTATTTCAAGCTTTAATTTTAGGGTTAATAAATATTACTAGTTTTCAGCAAGCCAATCTCTATCGGTGTAATATCAACTATAGCGCGTTGCTGGTTGCCAATTATGTTCAGTTCGTCCATAATTGATACCATGTCAGAGTAGGTTGATTTATCGCTCGGTTTTATCAGCACGATCATTTCTTTACCGCCTGATTTTTGCTTGATCTGTTCGCCTTGCTCCATTAATGATTTCCGGATACCATTTTTTCCAAAACCTTCAACTATTGGAGCGGTTAATGGCTTTGTAGGCAAACCTATATACCACTCAACCTTGTTTTTTGATCCTAACAGGATGGTCATTGTTCTTGACTCAGGAACCGGCAACCTGGTATCCTGCTTTTCGTCTTTATCCGGCATGGTCAAATCCATGGCTTTCGGCTTTTGCAGCGTAGTGGTAAAGATAAAAAAGGTGATCAAAAGGAAAGCCAAATCCACCATTGCGGTTAAATCCACGCGGGTTGATTGTTTTTTACTTCTTACCTTACCACCGCCTTTTTTACCCCCGCCGGAGGTGTCTAATTCTGCCATATCTTTATTTCGTTACAGTTCTTAAACTGGTGATTAAACTAAATTTATTTACTTTTTGCTTTTGCAGGGTCTTGATGATTTTAGCTATAGTAGGATATTCTTCCTGGCTGTCGCCTTTTATAGCAAGCTTCATTTCCTGATTATGCAAAAGTTTGTCGGCCACACGTGCCTCATGTACCCAATTGTACAATTCGTTATTACTGGTTGTATCAACAGGGATACCAGGCTGTTTTAAAGCGGTTCTTTCATCGCTGCTCATACTCAAAAATTGTTTCATTGATTGAATAGGAACGCCAAATGATTCTGTACCTGAAAACACTTTTATCTCTTCAGGAGTGAACTGTATTTTATACTTATCACCCATCTGTTTAAGTGTTTGTATACGCAAATCAACACCTGCTATACCAAAAAAGGCTTTTTGCTGAGCTACAAGTACGGTCGATACATCATTTTCATCAACAGCGATCTGTGATGTCGAGGCCGGTACTTCAGCATGTATCGGATCCTGTGTTTTAGGCTTTGCCGATAATATAAAGAAAGTCAGCAGCAGGAAGGCCACGTCGCACATCGCGGTCATGTCAATTGCTGTACTCTTTCTTGCAACTTTTACTCTAGGCATAATTACGTTATTAGTGTTATTGTGTTATATAATGAATTAACTTCCGGCCCTGAAAATATCAGGGCCGGCTTATTAACACTAAAATTTATTTGTTCTTGTGTGAAGCAGCAAATGTTTGCACTATGCTAAAGCCTGTTTCGTCAATAGCATAAGTAAGGCTGTCAATTTTTGATGTAAATACGTTGTACATGATAATTGATGTAGCCGAAGTGGTGATACCCATAGCGGTATTAACCAGTGCTTCAGAAATAGCTGATGATAGTTTTGCAGTGTTTGTTGCTGCACCTGATAACTCGGCGAAGGCCTTGATCATACCAATTACCGTACCTAACAGACCTGTTAGTGTACCGATAGCTACCAATGTAGCAATGATGGTCAGGTTTTGCTCAAGCATCGGCATTTCTAAAGCGGTTGCTTCTTCAATATCTTTTTGGATAGCCAATGTTTTTTGATCAACGTCTAAAGTTGAATCGTTTTCAACTTCTTTATATTTTTTCAAACCGGCTTTGATCACGTTAGCTACAGAACCTTTTTGTTTGTCGCACTCAGCAGCAGCCGCGTCAATATTGCCTGAGCTTAATAAGCCTTGTATCCTTCTCACAAAAGAATCAACACTGCTTGTACCTGATGCTTTACCGATAACGATAAATCTTTCAATAGAGAATACGATTACCATTAAAATGTATGACATTACCAATGGTACTAATTTTCCACCTTTGTAAACGATACCGAATACGTCGCCATCAGCTGGTTCACCAAGGTTATCACCGCCTTTAAAGTGACTTGCATCACCCAGGATGAAAAAGTATATTAAAGCTGAAACAATAATACAAAGAGGAACAGTAAGCGTTGCAAACATGCTCGATGTACTTGAGCTTTTCTCTTGTTTAGCAGTAGTAGTTGGTTTTGTTGGTGCGTTTGCCATTACTTTTAAATTTTAGTTTTTAGTTTTTGTTTATTTTAGTTAGTTTGTTAATTGCGTTTTTTTAAGCGGATAACAAAAATAGAATTTAAATGAAATAAAAAAACCCTTTTGTTATTCTTTAATAATTATTTAACGTTGGATCATTAGCGTTGATTTTTATAACGTTATGAAATAAAAATCAATACCTGTTTGAACAATTTTTTACAATAAAACTTATTATTTTTTATAATAGCAAGCGCTTAGCTATAAATTTTATGTAATTATACTGTTATAATTAAACCTTTTTGATTTACCAATTTAAAAAAAACATCCCTGCAGATCAAAAAGACAATAAGCCACTCCTTACTGCTATAATTTACCGTTTTAAAGCGACCTGCCAATTTGTATTAAATATAAAGAACTCATTTACAGTATTAATAACCAGCCAATGCGGGTTATTTGTATGCTAATTAGTCGCTGTCAGGTAAAATTGGTGGCGCAATAATAATAACTTTATATACAAAACCAAGCATTTGTACATACTTTATTTATGCTTATACAATATTAACTAAAAATTTAGTCAATAATAAAAATAAATTATAATTTTTTCAGGTTTAAAACATTGCTATAACAATTTGCATACCTGCAGGGGTGAGTACCGGTGTAAAGTATGTTTGGTTTTGCCTATCTTTACGTATCGCTTATGCAATCCAATCCTAACAAATACAACCAAAAATTCCAGGAAGCTTTGGCCGGGTTAAACCCCGAGCAACTGGCGGCCGTAAATAAAATGGACGGCCCCGTGCTGGTAATAGCCGGCCCCGGAACCGGTAAAACCCAGATACTGGCAGCCCGCATCGGTAAAATATTAACCGCTACCGATGCCCTGCCAGGCGAAATACTGTGCCTTACCTATACTGATGCCGGCGCTGTAGCCATGCGCAAACGTTTATTCGAGTTTATTGGCCCCGATGCTTACCGCATACATATATATACGTTCCACGCTTTTTGTAACGAGGTGATACAGGAAAACCTGGAGTATTTCGGCAAGTTGAACCTCGAACCCCTATCCGACCTTGAATCGGCTATGTTATTTACAGAGTTGGTTGATGATTTTGGGAACGATCATTTACTGAAGCGATTTACCGGCGACCGTTACTATGATGTGCCACGCCTAAAGTCGTTGTTCTCGACTATGAAAAAGGAGAACTGGAACGAGGAGTTTATTATCAACGCGGTTAATGAGTATTTTGAAGACATCCACCTTAAAGAAGGCTTTTATTATAAAAGAGCCAACGCGACTAAAGGCATTAAGGCTGGTGATCCTAATCAAAGAGAAATAGATAAGGCGCGAGAGTCGATGGATAAGCTATTGGCCGCCGTAGGCGAATATAAACGCTACGATGCTAAAATGAAGGCCCGCAACACCTATGATTATGATGATATGATTATTTGGGTGTTAAAGGCTTTCCGCGAAAACGAGGAGATATTGCGCCGTTACCAGGAACGTTATCATTATATTTTGGTGGATGAGTTTCAGGATACCAGCGGGTCGCAAAATGAGCTGCTTAAATTTTTACTAAACTACTGGGAAACGCCCAACGTATTTGTGGTGGGCGATGATGACCAGTCGATATTTAAGTTTCAGGGTGCCAACATGAAGAATATATTGGATTTTGCCAATGATTATGTGAGCACGCTATCAACCATTGTATTAAAACATAACTACCGCTCTAACCAGCATATATTGGATATATCAAGGGTATTGATAGACAATAATAACGAACGATTAACCAAGCAGTTATTATTGGATAAGAACCTGCAATCGTCACACAGGCGGTTCAATGAATTAACGGTAAAGCCCGTCATCCGTGAGTACGAAAACCCCGATCAGGAAATGGTGGATGTGGCCATCAGCATAAAACACCTGGTTGAAAGCGGCACTCCGCCCGGCGAGATAGCCGTAATTTACCGCAACCATAGCCAGGTTGAAGACCTGATACATTTTTTAGATGCGCAGAAAATAGCCGTAAACACCCGCCGAAAAATTGATGTATTGACTACCCCTTTCGGCGAAAAGATCATTAACATACTGCGTTACCTGGCCATGGAGCTTGATTCGCCTTACAGCGGTGATGAATTATTGTTCGAGATCATGCACTATGATTTCTTCAGCATAGCGCCTATCGAAATAGCCAAGGCAAGCATTGCGGTATCAAAAGAAAACTTTGTTACCTCGGCCAATAATCAGCCCAAAACTTCGCTGCGCCGTTATATCAGCGAAATGCGCGCGCCCAAACAGCCCAATCTATTTGATGCCGAGCCGAATACCGAGATGAAATATCTCATGAACAACATCGACCTGTTATTGACCGAGGCCATGAGCGTTACGCTGCAGCAGTTGTTTCAGCAGGTTATCGGCAAAATGGGCATACTGCGTTATATTATGCACCAGGCCGACAAGGGCACCTATATGCAAATACTCACCAATTTTTTTGATTTTTTAAAGGACGAAAGCCGCAAAAAACCGGAAATAAAATTGGCCGACCTGTTGACCACTATCGACCTGATGAAGAAAAATAATATCCGTTTAGACCTGAACCAGGTGATTTACTCGGATAACGGTGTTAATTTTTTCACCGCACATGGATCGAAGGGACAGGAATTTGAACACGTATTTTTTATAGGCTGTGATAAAAACACCTGGGATAGCAAGGGGCGCAATACCGGCTTCAGTTACCCGGATACGCTTACCCAGGCGGCTAACGATGATATTGCGCAGAAGGAAGAATCGCGCCGTTTGTTTTATGTTGCGCTAACCCGGGCCAAGCAATGTTTAATGATATCGTACGCACACAAAAATAAAAAGGGCAAAGAGCAGGAGGCGTCGCAATTTATAGGTGAGATATTGGCCGAAACGGAAATGCAGGTAACCTACCCAAAGGTAACAGAAGCCGCTATGCTGGAGTTTTACGCCACCCAATTCAGCGAAACTGATAAACCAAAGGTTGAGCTATTGGACAATAACTACATTAGTCAGCTGCTGCAAAATTACACCCTGTCAGTTACGCACCTTAATAATTTTTTAGACTGTCCGCTGCGATTCTATTTTCAGTGTTTGATCAGGGTACCATCGGGCAAAAGCCCATCGGCAACATTTGGGCAGGCGGTACACTGGGCGCTCAATAAAGCTTTTAGGTGGCTAAAGGATGATGACGATAATTTCCCATCTACCGAGCAATTCATGAAAGAATTTAAATGGTATATGTACCGCAACCGCGACTCATTTACCAAAGATGAATTTAAAAATCGTGTTGATTATGGTGATAAAATACTGCCGCCATATTACGAGCAAAACATTACCCAATGGAACAAAATAGCCGTAACCGAGCGCGCTATTAAAAATATTGAGATACAGGGCGTGCCCATTAAAGGCAACCTGGATAAAATAGAATTTGAAGGCAAGCACGCTACCATAGTTGATTACAAAACCGGTAAATTAAAAAATGCCAAAACCAAACTGCTTGGCCCAACCGATGAGCAACCTGCCGGCGGCGATTACTGGCGCCAGGCCGTTTTTTATAAGATACTGATAGACCACGACCGCAGTAACGATTGGGAAGCCACCACCACCATTTTTGATTTTGTGGAACCGGTAAACGAAGGTGAATACCATAAAGAAAAAATTGTGATAAGTACGGCGGATATTGACGTGGTGACTGAGCAGATAACTACCGTATACCAAAAAATAATGGCGCACGATTTTAATACCGGCTGCGGTAAAAAAGAATGCGACTGGTGCCATTTTGTACGCAGCAACTTTAAGCAGGTTGACGATATGCTGGCTATTGTTGGGGATGAGGAAGGGGAATAATAAATAAAAATCAAAGCGGTGGCTGTCATGCTGAGGCACTCGAAGCATGAGGGCAAAGGCCTTATACTATGCGTCTTTTAGTGGCAGCGATTACTGTTAAGTAATGAATCAATGCTTTGTCTACGTATTACTTTGTAATGATAACTCCTATTACACTGGCGTAACCAACGACCTGGAAAGACATATGTATGAACATGATAATGGGATTAACCCTGGTTCATATACTTGCAAAAGGCGACCATTGAAATTGGTATTTGCAGAAAGTTTTCCCGATATTACACAGGCAATTGCTTTTGAGAAACAGGTAAAGGGATGGGGAAGAAAGAAAAAGGAAGCAATCATAAAGGGCGATTGGAATTTATTACCTCAATTATCCCAAAGAAATAGTTCATAAGGCCCTCGCTCATGCTTCGAGTGCCTCAGCATGACACCCATTTTATTTTTCATATGAAATATCTAAAGCTCTCGTTATTATTATTCATTTCTATCTCCGCCCTGGCCCAAACCACCATTAAGCAGGATTCCGCCATTAAACAAATGGTTGACGAGGTATCCTCAAAAAATATTGAAGCCACTATACGTAAGCTGGTGAGCTTTAAAACCCGGCATACTTTAAGCGATACTACCAGTAAAACCGAAGGCAGTGGCGCGGCACGTAACTGGATAAAAAGTGAGTTTGAAAAATATGCCCAGGCATCGGGCGGAAGGATGACGGTTAAGTTTGATACGTTTACCCAACCAAAAAGTCCCCGTATCCCAGGCCCTGTTCTGCTAAAAAACGTTTTAGCTACTTTAAAAGGGACCGACCCGAACGACACCCGTATATATATTATATCGGGCCATTACGATTCGATAGTTGGTGATTTTATGGACCCGAACGCTGTTGAGCCGGGAGCTAATGATGATGCCTCGGGCACGGCCGTTTCGTTAGAGCTGGCACGCGTCATGTCGACCCGTAAATTCCCCGCTACCATTATCTTTATGGCTGTTGTGGCCGAAGAGCAGGGACTATACGGATCAGCACACGTAGCCAAACGTGCAAAAGCCGAAAATTGGAATATAGATGCTATGCTGAACAATGATATTGTTGGCAACACTCACGGCATGACCAATGACCTGAAAGACAACATGCACGTTAGGGTATTCAGCGAAGGTGTGCCCACCATTGCCGGGGGTAATGAGCGTGCTATAAACAGCCTTATCGCAAACGGCGGCGAAAACGACAGCCCTTCACGCGAATTGGCCCGTTATATTAAGGAAACTTCTGAGCGTTATGTTGACCAATTGGATGTAAAGCTTATTTATCGTCGCGACAGGTTTTTGCGCGGCGGCGATCATACCTCATTCCAGCTACAAGGTTTTACCGCGGTGCGCTTTACCGAAATGAATGAAGACTTTAATCGCCAGCACCAGTATGTACGTAACGAAAAAGGCGTTGACTACGGCGACCTGCCCGATTTTGTTGATTATAATTATGTGCAGAAGGTTGGGCGCATGAATCTTTCTGTTTTAGCCAACCTGGCCCTTGCCCCTGCCGAACCGCAAAATGTGGGTGTATTAACCACAAAGCTTACCAACAGTACCGACCTGAAATGGGACGCCCCCAAAGAAGGTAAGCCTCCAGTTGGATATTATGTGTTGATGCGAGAAACTATTAGCCCGTTTTGGGAAAAGAAAATTTATGTAACCGGCAATTCCGCTAGTTTGAATTATTCGAAAGATAACTATTTTTTCGCCGTGCAATCGGTAGATGCGGAGGGGCATGAAAGCTTGCCTGTTTATCCTAAGCCGGTTAGGTAAGCTCCGGAACTTAAAGCATAGTAAATGGCCGATAAAATTTACCGGCCATTTTATTTTTTACCAAACATCATCAACCTTACCAACCGAACATACTGCTTTTACTAAAGTAACGCCTTTAACAAAAAGCGAAGTAGCATGCTCTGTTGATGCCAATGTGGTGTTTAATTTCTTTTGTTCAAACTGATAACTGATGCCCATAACTATTGCAAACAACAAGGGTGCAAGTAATAATATAAACGGGTTAGTGTTGGTAAACAGCTTTTTCATTGCGAGTGATTTTTGATACTACAAAGAAATATCAAATAATTGACACGCTAAAAACATTTAGACCAACGCCCGTAATTTATAGATGAACTCCCCGTGGTTGTACAGGGCTGTTCATCGATAATAAAAGGCAGTTCATCGATAAAAACTATCGCTGCATATAAATAATAGCAGCCGGTAAATCAAAATACTATTTTTGGTGCGATGAAAAAAATTTGGCCCATATTCTGGCACATATTTATCTGGGTTGTGTTGGTTGCCTTCTTTGTGTTTATAGTGCATAATAATACAAAGATGAGCCTGCACCGTACCCTGGTAATATTTGTGCTGTACGGCTGTATTAACATCAGTCTTTTTTATTTGAACTATCTGCTGTTCATTCCCCGGTTTTTAAACCGGAAGCGCTATAGCCTGTATGCGCTGGTAATAGTACTAACACTTGTTTTTTATGGCATAGGTAAGTATGGCGTGGCCGTATTATTCCCGGCTGATGTGTTACAGCGCATGAAGGGCGATACCATAGGCTTCGCGTCCTATTTTTTAAGCACACTGTTTACCAGTATCATCTTCCTGTTTTTAAGCGTAGTGCTAAAATTCAGTGTCGACTGGTTTTTGAACGAACGCATACAGCGCGATCTGGAAAATCAGCGTTTGAGTGCCGAACTGGCTTTTTTAAAATCACAGATCAATCCGCATTTTTTATTTAACTCATTAAACAGCATTTATTCGCTGGCTTACCAGCAATCAGAAAACACGCCCGGCGCTATTTTAAAACTGTCAGAGATTATGCGGTACATGCTGTATGAGTGTAATGACAATAAGGTTGATTTGAGTAAAGAGCTACAATACCTGCAAAATTACATCGACCTGCAAAAAATACGTTTTGGCAACAAGGCTTATATCGATTTTAAGCTGGAAGGCAAAGTGGGTAACCAGCAAATAGTTCCCTTATTATTAATCGCTTTTATTGAGAACGCATTTAAGCACGGTGTCGCTAACGATTCGCTTTCGCCTATAAATATGGTCATAACTGTTGATGAGCAGTATTTACATTTCTTTATACAAAACCGCAAGCACTCAAATAACACAGATGCCATGGGCGGCATAGGCCTCAACAATGTGAAACGCCGGCTCGATCTGTTATATAATGGAAAATATAATTTAGACATCCGCGACGAAATTGATACCTACACTTGCGAATTATCCTTAGTTTTATAGCATGATCAGATGCCTGATAGTTGATGACGAGCCTTTGGCGCTGCATATACTGGAAGATTATATTTCAAAAGTGCCTTTTATGGAGTTGATCAAATCGACCACCAACCCTATCGAGGCCTTGACTATGGTGCAGGAAGGCAACATCGACCTGGTGTTTCTGGACGTGCAGATGCCTGAACTGACCGGCATACAGTTTCTGCGCATAGCCAATGGCAAAACCAAAGTAATATTAACCACCGCATACCCACAATACGCGCTGGAAGGATATGAGCTTGATGTGGTCGATTACCTGCTAAAACCCATCGCTTTCGATCGTTTTTTCAAGTCGGCGCAAAAGGCGCAGGGTATTATTCAGCCATCTAAACAAGCACCGGTTGCCGAGCCTGCACAAGTGCAGCCCCAGCACGATTTTATGAGCGATTTTATTTTTGTTAAAAGCGAACATAAGATACAAAAGGTATACCTGCATCAGATATTATTCATCGAGGGATTAAAGGACTACATCTCCATATTCACCACTGCCGAGCGCATCATCACCCTGCAAAACATGAAGAAGATGGAGGACACGTTGCCCGAGAAGCATTTTATCCGGGTGCACAAATCATACATCGTGGCGCTTAACAAGATCGACAGCATAGAGCGC
>DATJJI010000086.1:0-34525 GCA_035492275.1 Mucilaginibacter sp. | reverse complement strand
AAAATTCGTAAAAGATGCCATAGTCAAGCATCAATAACATTTCGCCGCCTTCGCGCTGGTCCTGTATCCCGAAAAAGCCTTCAGAGGCGTTGTAGTTTTCCAGGTAATACATGTCATCGCTCGGTATCAGTTTCTTGAACTGCTCGCGATAGGGCGTAAAGTTAACCGCGCCATGAAAATACATTTCGAGGTTGGGCCAAACTTCGAGCAGGTTCTTCTTGCCGGTGATCTCTAAAATACGTTTGCAAAGCAACAGGTTCCAGGTTGGTACGCCGCTCAAACTGGTTACATTAACATCGCGGGTGGCGTGGGCCATTTTCTCTATCTTTTCCTCAAAATCTTCCAGCAAAGCGATATCTAAATGCGGGGTTCGGTGAAACTCGGCCCACAGGGGCAGGTTTTTCATGATCACCGCCGATAGATCACCAAAAGAGGTATCGGGGCTTAGTTGGCTCACCTGGTGGCTGCCCCCCAGCGTTAGTATCTTACCTGTAAACATTTTGGCATTAGGGCGATTATTGAAATAGATGGTCAACAGATCTTTACCACCTTTAAAGTGACACTCCTCTAACGATTCCTCGCTAACGGGGATGAACTTACTCCGGTCGCTGGTTGTGCCTGATGATTTGGCGAACCATCGTATCTCTGAGGGCCACAATACATTTTGCTCGCCTTTAAGCATGCGCTCAATGTAGGGCTTCAGCGTGTCGTAAGTTTGTATGGGTACGCGCTGCTTAAACTCGGCCAGGTTGCTGATGCTCTTGTATTGGTATTTTTTGCCCCACTCGGTATTTTCTGCCCGTGTTATCAATTGTTCAAACCATTCTTCCTGTACCTCATTGGGGTATTTCATAAAAAGCTCTATCTGGTGGATACGCTTCTTCATGAACCAGGTAAAAACAGAGTTAAAAATTGTCATACGCGATCAGGTTTTACGGGGCGAACGTTTTTCTTTTCAGTACGAAGTTAGCACCTAAATATACTTTTCGTACCAGCTCGTTTTCGGCTAATACTTCGGGTACACCATATTCTAATATCTTGCCTTCAAACAACAGGTATGCACGGTCGGTTATTGATAATGTTTCCTGCACGTTGTGATCGGTTATTAATATGCCGATGTTGCGATGGCGCAATTTGGCTACCATGGCCTGTATTTCCTCTACCGCTATGGGGTCAACCCCGGCAAAGGGCTCATCCAGCAAAATAAAGTTAGGCTCGGCAGCCAGGGCACGGGCTATCTCGGTACGCCGGCGCTCACCGCCCGATAGCAGGTCGCCGCGGTTACGGCGCACTTTGTGCAGGCTAAATTCGTCTATCAGGGTTTCCAGTTTTTCCTGCTGCTTGTCTTTAGGCATATTGCCCATCTCCAGTACCGCCTTTATATTATCCTCAACAGTCAGTTTTCTGAACACAGATGCTTCCTGCGCCAGGTAGCCTATGCCTTTTTGCGCACGGCGGTACATCGGGTCGCCGGTAATGTTCTCGTCATCTAAATAAATAGTACCCTCGTTAGGTTTTATCAAACCTACGATCATATAAAACGAAGTGGTTTTCCCCGCGCCGTTAGGCCCCAGCAAACCTACTATCTCGCCCTGCGCCACGTTAAACGATACGTCGCTAACTACAGCACGCTGCTTATATTTTTTGACTAAGTTTTCTGCACGTAATATCATATTTTTAGTTGTGAGTAGTGAGTAGTGAATAGTGAGTGGACCGCGCAGTTAAAAAAATAACTACTCACCAATCACTACTGACCATTCACCACTTAATTCCCTTTACATTTAACTGTATGCTGCGCTTATCGCGCCAAACGTTTTCTTCAATAGCATAACAAATATCAAAAGGTACGTCTTTTTTTATTTGTGCAAGCTGTTCGCCCTGGTTAAAGGCAATGCAATCAAACAATGCCGAACCTTCCTGCATCACCGTCATTTTTATATGATTTGCACCTACCAACACCGGGTTGCCGCTAACATACACATTTTTGGTTAGGAACACCGGCGCCATATTTTCCGGCCCGAAGGGCGCGAACTGGTTCAGTATCCTGAAAAATTTAGCATCGATGTCTGTTAAACGTAATTCGGTATCAATTTGTATTTGCTGTATTAATTGTTCGTCGGTTATGGTATTGCTTACTACCTCTTCAAACTTATCAATAAACGCGTCAATATTTTCGGGATGCATGGTTAATCCGGCCGCGTATTTGTGCCCGCCAAATTGGATCAGCAAATCACTGCAACCGCACAAAGCCTCATACAGGTCATACCCCAGCACCGAGCGTGCCGAACCGGCCACATGGCCATTAGAGCGGGTTAATACCACTGTAGGGCGGTAATATTTTTCGGTAAGCCTCGAGGCTACAATACCTATAACGCCCTTGTGCCAGTTCTCATTAAACACCACGGTCGATTTTCGGTTGATCAATAGCTGGTCGCTTCCTATCATCTCCATCGCCTCGTCGGTAATTTGCAGGTCGTGGCTCTTGCGTTCGGTATTTTTTATGTTGATGAGCTCACCTTTTTCTTTGGCGGCATCTTCGTCACATGAAATTAACAACTCGACTGCGTGTTTGGCATCATCAATGCGCCCGGCGGCATTAATACGCGGACCGAGCAGAAAAACAATATCAGCTATGGTATAGCTGATGCTTTTGCCGGCAACACCCATTAACGTTTTAAGTCCCATGCACGGGTCGTTGTTTAGTTTTAATAAGCCAAAATAAGCCAGCACCCGGTTCTCATCAACAATGGGTACAATATCGCAGGCAATGCTAACGGCTACCAGGTCGAAATAACGGCTTACATCTTCAAAAGGTAAACCATTCTTTTCAGCATAGGCCTGTATCAGCTTAAAGCCGATGCCGCAGCCCGACAGTTCTTTAAACGGATAAGAACAGTCGGTACGTTTTGGGTCAAGGACTGCTACAGCGTCAGGCAATTCATCGCCGGGTGTATGGTGGTCGCAAATAATAAAATCTATGCCGCGCTCATTGGCATACGCAATTTTATCAACCGACTTGATACCGCAGTCCAGCGCGATGATCAGTGTAAAGCCATGCCCGGCAGCGTAATCAATTCCCTGGGTTGATATGCCGTAGCCTTCTTTATACCTGTCGGGTATATAATACTCAATGTTGGTATGATGATTTTTAAAAAAGCTGTAAACCAGGGCAACGGCAGTGGTGCCGTCCACATCATAATCACCGTATATCATTACCTTTTCGCCTGCGGCGATGGCAACTTCAATACGCTCAATAGCTTGTTCCATATCCGCCATCAGGAAAGGATCATGCAGGTGGCGCTGATCTGGCCTGAAAAAATAGCGAGCCTCTTCGTAATTGTTTATGCCCCTTTGCAGCAGCAGCGTACTTAAAACGGGAGCAATGTTCAGTTCGCCCGCTAAAGCGCTTATCGCATCATTAGCCGGTACTTCTCTGATGGCCCACCGTTTATTCATATCTTTGTAACTTGAAAAGGTAAAGATATTAAATGTGCAGTAATAAATATGCAGATATGCAAATGTGCGGATGTGCAGATTTTAAATATGAAAATGTTAATACACGGCTTTTAAACCTGCCGGGTATTTGCACATCTGCACATTTGCATATCCACACATTAATACAAATATGAAAATTTTCGCACTTGGTGAAGGCTCTTATTCGGTAGATGCTTCTAAAAAATTTATTCCTTTTAATCCGCAGACAGATAATTTCCGTGACCGTCCCGGCTCACTGTTTATACATGTAAACCCGTTTTTGGTACAAACCGCGCACGACCTGATATTATTTGATTGCGGCCTGGGTTATAAGGATACCCGCGACGAGCTTTTTTTACATCAGCACATCCGCAACGCGGGTTTTGAGCCGGATGATGTAACGCTGGTGCTGATGTCGCATTTGCACTATGATCACTCGGGTGGTTTAGTAGTTGAGCGTAACGGCAAACTGGAGCCAAGCTTCCCCGCTGCCGAGCATGTAATACAACGTGGCGAGTGGGAGACTGCCTTTAGCGGAAAATCATCATCCTACCATAAAGAAATATTTGAGGCGCTGCAACGATCAGCCAATATTACTTATGTTGAAGGCACGGGCGAGTTTAAGCCGGGGATAAACTACGAACTATCAGGGGGGCACTGCGAGTTTCACCAGGTTTTTTGGATCGGGGACGAAGGCGGGAAATGTTTTTTTGGCGGCGATGAACTGCCCGAGCCCGAACAACTGATACGCCGGTTTAAAGCCAAATATGATTTTGACGCGCAAAAGGCAATGGAACTACGTGAAATTTATGGGAAGAAAGCGGCCGCGGAAGGATGGACCTGTTTATTTTATCATGCTAAATCAACGCCGGTAGGCAATATCGCTTATAATGGCGATCATTTTAGCATTACACCTGTTTAGTTAGCGTTAAAAAGCTCTTTGATCTTATCAACGCTCAGGGGCTTTGATATAAAGTTTTTTACCAGCGGGTAAGAGCGTGCTTTGTTGATATCGTTACTGAATACTGATGATGAGATAATAAATATTTTGCTTTTGCCCAGGGGGTCAAGGTTAAGGCGTTTGTATTCTTCCAGAAACTCCCAACCGTTCATAATAGGCATGTTGATATCCAGCAGAATAAAATCAGGCAGTTTAGCCGGGTCTTTCTTCTGTATCTCTACCAACTCCTCAATCGCAAATCTTCCGTTCAGACATGAGGATATAGACGTATTCTCAATAGCTTTCTTTATCAATTTGATCGAGATGAAATTGTTTATTTCATCGTCATCAATTAATAAAATACTTACCGGTTTGTTCTCAATATCCATTATATACATTATTCTTATACGGAATAGTTTTTGAAAGGTTATACCCGATTTATACGGGGTATAAAAAACAAAGGTTTTTATTAATATGGTTTTTCAAACAATAAACACCTAAACTTACTACTAAAAAATATGATTATTATTATTTAAGCAGAAAAATATACTGTCAAATTAATATAATTTTATTAAAACTAAAAATGCAATATTGTTGCATTTGTTTACATTTGTACATGCTGCAACCAAAAATAAGCTCAAAATTAGATAGTATAGGAATGACTGCATCAACATTGTGTGCAATCCATTGCGCCATAGTGCCCGTATTGCTAACTTTTTTGCCGCTTGCCGGATTAGGGTTTTTAGCCAATCCGTTTTTTGAATGGGGTATGATTGTATTAGCATTGTTACTTGGCGTGTCGTCAATTTTTTTGTCGTACCTGCGTACGCACCACCGGCCGCTGCCATTATTGTTATTATTGACAGGTTTTGTGATCATCATTACCGGGCATATTTATCTACGTGGCTGGGTCGAGGCGCTAGTTGTACCGGCGGGTGGCTTAACCATTGCGTTTGCTCATTTTATCAACTTTAAATATGTGGGCGTTTGTAATACCGACCGGCAATTTTTTCAATTGAAACATACGCACCATCCAAAGCGTTAATAACATATCCTATCGCAATACATAAATTCTTAGTAATTTTGCAAGCGAATTATAAACATGAACAATAACCAGCATTTTGAGCATTTATTAAAGCGGCACCAGCTAAAACGCACGGAGCCGAGGCTTAGGGTATTGTCGTTATTGTCTGCTAAAAACGTGGCTACATCGCAGCCCGATTTGGAAAGTGTTATTGGCGATGTTGACCGGGTTACGCTATACCGCATACTCAGCGCTTTTGAAGAAAAAGGTATTATTCACAAGGTTTTTGACCTTAACGGTACTGCCAATTACGCCCTGTGCTCATCAAACTGCGAAGAGCATGATCATCATGACGAACACCTGCATTTTAACTGTACCGTTTGCCACAATGTGTATTGTTTGGATGATCTTGACCTGCCGCATTTAACATTACCTGCCGGATTTAAATTGGAAGGCTTTAGTTACAGCGCTACCGGTTTATGCCCCAAATGCAGTAAAGCCTCACACCAATCCCTCGCCAAAGAAGAAGGGCATAACTAAACCTTATACAAGCCTGTTCAATGAACAAATCCACCCAAAGTTTACGAATAATATTGTTTAATCTTAGTTTGTTATTGTTTGTCCCCTTATGCTCGTTTACCGATAAGCAGGATACTACCGAAAATCATACCTTCAGGATAAGAACTATAGTAATTGATGCCGGCCATGGCGGCAAGGACCCCGGCACACACGGGCGGCACGCTAACGAAAAAACGGTGGCTTTGTCTATCGCCAAAAAACTGCGCCGGGCACTGCAAGAACACATGAGCAGTGTAAACGTGGTAATGACACGTACCGACGATACTTTTATTCCGCTGAACGAGCGCTCGGAAATAGCGAATTCGCATAAGGGTAACTTATTTATTTCGATACACTGCAACTCATCGCCCGAGGGCACGGGCTACAGCGCCCATAAACAAAAAGGCACCATGATGCTGATATACGGATTGCACAGGGTTAAAGAGCAATTGGAGGCCATTCGCGAAAACTCATCCATCTACATAGAAAAAGATTATAAAACAAAGTACCAGCATTATGACGAGGACGATCCTGTGAACCGTATCCTCATTAATGCCTACATGCAAAAATACCGCAAGCAAAGCATCCTTTTTGGCGACCTGCTGAATGATGAGTTTAAAAGCAATAACCGTACAACGCTGGGCGTAAAAGAGCAGGGCGTGCTGGTTTTGGCGCACAGCGCCATGCCTGCCGTAATGGTTGAGACCGGCTTTATTAATAACCCCGACGATGAAGATTACCTGACATCAGATGACGGCCAGGACGAAATTGTACAATGCATCCTCAATGCTATAAAAACTTTTAAAGCACGTACAAAAGGACGACAGTAGCGGATTTCGGAGGGCGGATTTTCGATTTCGGATTTTAAATTATTCAATTCCCATTATTTCAAAGCGAATTCCCTCCTTGGGGAGGGGTGCGTACGATTGTGTAGTGGCAGGGAGGGGTTTAGACGATTTGCATGTTTATTAAACCTCTCCCTTCACCTTCGCAGGGGGAAGGAATCGCGCATGTCCCTGCTTTCTATGTTTGTTTACTCATCCAGCAAAAACACAAACACCTCTTTAGGGCCGTGGGCACCTAAAACCAGCGTTTTTTCAATATCGGCAGTGCGGCTTGGGCCGGTAACGGTGCTGATCATGGATGGCATGTTGTTACCGTATTTTTGTTTGATAAGGGCAAAGGCATCTTTCAGGTCAGGCACCAGTTGCGAGGTGTAGGCCAGCACAATATGCACAGGCGGGTAAATGCTTAAGCGCCTGCCGGCACCGTTTGCGTTTGATAACAGGATGCTGCCATTACGTGCCACCAAAGCTTCGCAAAGCGTAAAACCCACTTCGGCCAGCTCAAAATCTTTATCAGTTTCAAAGTAAGGGTATTCGTAACGGGCCAATATAGCTTGCAGGTCGGGCTCCCAGCAGTAAATTTTGTGCCAGTTGCGCTCTTCGGCTAGTGTGAGCAGGGTTTCAATAAATTGTACCTCATCCTCACAAAACGCGAACTGACCGGATACGGCGGTAAATTGTTCGGCAAACTGTATATCGAGCGAGTCATCAAAAGGCGGATAAAGCGGCATATTCTCCAGGTTGGGGTAAGGGTTGTCCCTTTTTTCCAGCAATGCCTGGCGTATCTTTTTAAGCAGCTTTTCTTTTGATGTGGTGTTATCGCGCATGAGGTGGTGATTAGTTAATTAGAGATTAGTTAATCAGTTATTGCATCTACAAACCTAATCAACTAATCTCTAATCACTGATTAACTCGCGTTAGCGTCTTTTTCTTCAGGATTTCTTTCAAATGTTCCTGAATGGTCGGCAACGCCTTCGTGCGACAGGGCCTGCGCGGCAGGTTCCTGGTTCGACTCGTCGCTACCGTTCACAAACTCATCATAAGTGGTACGGGTTTCGAAAGGTCGTTTACCTAATATCTCTTCCAGGTCAGACTGGAACAGAATTTCTTTTTCCAACAACTTTTCAGCCAGTTTTATCAGGCCTTCACGCTTATCTATCAGCAATTGTTTGGTACGTTCGTACACTGCATTGATCTGGCTGCGAACCTCGGTATCAATCAGTTCAGATGTTTTTTCTGAATATGGTTTATTAAACTGGTATTCGCCTTGCGTATCGTTAAAAGATACGTTGCCCACCTTATCATTCATACCATAAATGGTAACCATGGCGTATGATAGTTTGGTGATACGCTCCAGGTCATTTTGCGCACCGGTTGATATTTTACCGAACGTGATATCTTCGGCAACACGGCCGCCCATGGTCATACACATGCCATCCTCTAACTGCTCAATAGTGTACAAAAACTGTTCTTTTGGCAGATACTGGGCATAACCCAACGCGGCAACACCACGTGGCACTATGGATACCTTCACCAACGGATCGGCATGTTCCAGGAACCAGCCCGCAATAGCGTGGCCTGCTTCGTGGTAAGCCACAATGCGTTTTTCTTCGGGCGATATGATCTTGTTCTTTTTCTCCAAACCACCGATCACACGGTCAATAGCATCTTGAAAATCCTGCATATCAACAGCTTCCTTGTTTTTACGGGCGGCTATCAGGGCCGCTTCGTTACAAACGTTAGCTATTTCGGCACCGGCAAAACCAGGGGTTTGTGCCGATAATTTTTTAGCATCAACACCTTCGGCCAGTTTAACCGGTTTTAAGTGTACTTTAAATATCTGCTCACGACCGATCAGATCGGGCTTATCAATAGATACCTGGCGGTCAAAACGGCCCGGGCGCAATAAAGCCGAATCCAGTACATCAGGGCGGTTGGTTGCAGCAAGGATAATGATACCTGAATCGGTACCAAAACCATCCATCTCAACCAATAATTGGTTCAGTGTGTTTTCGCGCTCGTCATTACCGCCTACTATATTGTTTTTACCGCGTGCACGGCCAATAGCGTCTATCTCATCAATAAAAATGATACATGGTGCTTTGTCTTTTGCCTGGCGGAACAGATCACGTACACGTGACGCGCCCACACCCACAAACATCTCCACAAAATCAGAACCTGACAATGAGAAGAAAGGCACCTGTGCCTCGCCGGCAACTGCTTTGGCTAATAAGGTTTTACCTGTGCCTGGCGAGCCTACTAACAGCGCGCCCTTAGGTATTTTACCACCCAGGTTGGTGTATTTTTTAGGGTTACGCAAAAAGTCAACAATCTCCATTACTTCCTGCTTGGCTTCTTCTAAGCCGGCAACATCATTAAAGGTAACAGATACCTGTGCCTCCTTATCAAACAGCGTGGCTTTTGATTTGCCGATATTGAATATCTGGCCACCCGGCCCACCGCCTGATCCGCCCGACATGCGGCGCATAATAAACATCAAAACCGCTGCAAACAGCACGATCATGATCACGCTTTGTACCAGTCCGTTTGATAAAAGACTGTCATGCGGTACATATTTTATGGCCACTTTTTGCGCGTCGGGTACATCCTTTTGCGCGTTATTTATAGATTGCTTTAAGCTTTCGTACGATGCATCGGTAAAGGTATACTGCGGGTCGGTATCAGAAGTACCGAATGAACGCTGCGCTTTATTTACATCGGCATATTGCGCTTTTTTAAGGCTATCTTTCTTTATATGAACCTCGGCAACAACAAAATCGCCGCTTTTGTAAGCGTCAACATAATCAACGTCGCCGCGTTTAAGCATTTCATTTTCAAAACGTTTAAAATCTATCAGCGCGCCGCCGTTATTGCCCGAAAAATAGGCTACACCAAGAAAAGTGGCTATCGCGATAGCATAAAGCCACATAAAATTGAATTTAGGGGGTTTAGGGGCTATTCGTTTATTTGGTATTTTACGTATTGGTTTTGGTTTATCCTGTTTATTATCTTTCATTTTTCTTTAAATCACATTGATCAACATTTATAAGCTATTGCGGTACTAAGCGCTTTTATAGCTTTTTATTTCGGCATCGCCCCAAAGTTCCTCAACACCATAATATTCACGTTTGTCTGTACGGAAAACGTGTATCACCACATTAATATAATCAAGCAGTATCCATTCGCCATATTCAAGGCCTTCCTTGCGCCAGGGTTCCTGTTGCAGGGCTTTAAATATCTCGTCTTCAATACTGTTGGCAATGGCTTTAACTTGTGTGGCTGAATCAGCATGACATACTACAAAGTAGTCGGTTACTGAACTGTGTATATTACGGAGGTCTAACCTGACAATATCGTTCCCTTTTTTTTCCTGTATGCCATGTATGGCTAATTCAGAAATATAAGCGGATTCATTTATCGCTTTATTTTTTACCATCAAAAAGAATTAGTTTTGAACGTTCTTGAGTTTAGCATTATTATAACATTGCAAAATAACATATTTTCAGGATTATTTGTTGGACAAAATTTACTGACATTAAAAGAAGTTGACTCGACCAACAATTTCCTTAAAAACCTATTGTCAAATTCCAAGCCAGTACCCGAAGGTACGGTCATTATGGCAGAAACGCAATTTGCGGGTCGAGGGCAGCAGCAAAACAAATGGCACAGCGAGCCGGGCAAAAACCTCACATTTAGCATTCTTCTTAATCCCACTTTTTTATCAGTTGCTAACCAGTTCGACCTTACCCGTGCTATGAGTTTGGGTGTATTTGATGCTTTGCAGCCACATTTGGGTAATGAACTCAAAATAAAATGGCCCAATGATATTTATTATGGCGATAAAAAACTGGGTGGCATGCTCATTGAAAATATACTGCAGGGCGAGAAAATAAAAAATGCCATTATTGGCATAGGGCTCAATATTAACCAGGAAATTTTCCCTGCCGATGCTGCCAATGCTACATCGGTAAAACAGATATTACAGAGAGATTACGATTTACGGGTTTTATTGTCGGAAATTTGCGGTCATATTGAGGCTTACTACCTGCATTTAAAAGCAGGTAAAATTGATTTTGTAAGGAAACAATATTTAAACCGACTATATTGGTTTAACCAAAGCCGTCGTTTTAAAGCCGCCGGAACAGAATTTAATGGTACTATTACCGCAGTGAAGGATAACGGCTTACTGTTAGTAAAAAGCAATAACGAAGAAAAAACATATAACCTTAAAGAAATAGAATTTTTAAACAAGCAATAACATGAAAAAAGTATTAGCGATAGCTATAGTATTAATGATGGCAATTGGCGCAAAAGCACAGGTGGAGTCGCATGTAAAATGGTCGTACGCGGCAAAAAAGGTAAGCGCTACCGAGGCGGTTGTGTTTTTAAAAGCTATTATTGATAATGGATGGCATATCTATTCACAAAATGTTAAAGACGGCGGCCCTATAAAAACCTCGTTTAAATTTACACCTTCAAAAGAGTATGCTTTAGCAGGTAAAACCACCGAGCCCAAACCGATAACCCGTTTCGAAAAAGCGTTTAGCATGGATGTAAGCTTTTTTGAAAAGGAAGTTGTTTTTCAGCAAAGAATAAAATTAACCTCACCAAAGGCAGCTGCGGTTAAGGGCACATTAGAGTTCATGACCTGTAACGACCAGAAATGCCTGCCACCAGATGACGTGAACTTCACTATCCCGTTAGGTAAATAATTTTAAGGGGATGTTGGGTAAAAAAAGATCGGTTAAACTTATAGTATGCACGCTTATTGCCTTTATGGCGATAGGCTTTGCAGGTTTAAATATAGCGCGCGCGCAATCAGGCAGCGATACCAGTGGGGTGGTTTTTACCAGTATACCTACCGCGGCAGATAGCATAGCTATGCAAAAGCAAGCTACCCTTGCAAAAACAAAGGAAGCATTGGTACACGCGCAAGTCACGGTAACTAAAGCAAAAGCCGATAGTGAAGGCAAACCACAATCATTATGGCAAATATTTATAGCCGGTTTTTTAGGCGGATTTGCCGCTTTTTTGATGCCCTGCATTTACCCTATGCTGCCATTAACGGTAAGTTTTTTTACAAAAAAAGGGGGCACGCGCAGCCGGGCCATTTTGCAATCGCTGCTTTATGGCCTGTCTATCATTGTTATTTATGTGGCGCTGGGTTTTATTATCACCCTGTTATTTGGGCCTTCGGCATTGAACGCGCTGGCTACGAATGGCATATTTAATTTCTTCTTCTTTTTACTGCTGGTGTTTTTTGGCATATCGTTTTTGGGAGCCTTTGAAATTACTTTGCCCAGTGCGTTAGGTAATAAGTTGGATGAAAACTCGGACAAAGGTGGTGTAGCCGGTATATTTTTTATGGCTGCCACGCTGGCCGTAGTATCTTTTTCATGTACAGGGCCCATTATAGGCTCGGTACTGGTTGAGGCTGCTACTAAAGGCGAGCGTTTGGGTCCCGCCATAGGTATGTTTGGGTTCTCGCTGGCGCTGGCGCTGCCGTTTACGCTGTTCGCTTTGTTCCCGTCGGCATTAAAAAGCCTGCCAAAATCTGGCGGATGGCTCAATAGTGTTAAGGTGATACTGGGTTTTATTGAGATCGCCTTCGCGCTGAAATTTCTATCGAATGTTGACCTGGCCTACCACTGGAACTGGTTCGACCGCGAAATATTTTTATCGCTTTGGATAGCTATCGGCATATTAATGGGCTTATATCTTATCGGTAAGATAAAATTCGCGCATGACAGTGATCTGCCATATTTGTCTATACCACGTACATTTATAGCCATCATTGTTTTCGCGTTTGTCGTATATATGATGCCGGGACTGTGGGGTGCGCCGCTAAAATCAATCAGCGCGTTTTTACCGCCGTTAAGTACGCAGGATTTTGATCTATCGGGTGGGGGGGGGGCCGCCGCCACGCCGGTGAATACATCAACCATCAAAACAAAAAAATACGAAGAGCTTTTTAAACGCCTGCCAAAAGTGAAAGGCGTTGATGATTGGTATGATTATGACCAGGCCATTGAGGTTGCCAAACAACTGCACCGGCCTGTATTGATAGATTTTACCGGCTGGAACTGTGTTAACTGCCGATCAATGGAGCAAACTATTTTGCCTGATCCTGAAATTTTAAAGCGATTACAAAACGATTTTGTAGTGTTGCAGCTGGTTATTGACGATAAAACAGAACTGCCTGCCGCCGAACAATATAAATCGGAAGTTACCGGCAAAAATATCACTACCCTTGGCGGTAAGTGGCTGGATAAAGAAATAGCTAAATACAACTCGAACGCCCAGCCTTATTATGTAATGATAGATGAGAGTGGGCAGCCCCTGGTACCCCCGCAAGGCGCAATTTTTAATGTGGAGAAATTTAAAGCCTATTTGGACAGCGGAATTTCGGCTTACCTGGCACAACAAGGCAAAAAATAATGTAAATTCGCCGCGACAAAGAGAATGGTGAAGCATGGCGGGTAAGCCTGTCGCGTTAACTCACCCGATCTGCGCTTCGCTGGATCACCCTCTCTTCGCCTTTGGCGGAAAGAGGGAAAAAGCCTAACTCTCTTTCCGCGCTGCGAAGAGAGGGTCGACGAGCAACGCGATGTCGGGGTGAGTAACCATCTATCAGAATTTACAATGGCTCAAATAAAGAAAATAGGACTTTTTACATCGGGCAGTGACTCGCCCGGAATGAATGCCGCTATACGCGCGGTAGTACGTACTGCTATATACTATAACCTTGAGGTTGATGGTATACTGCATGGCTATGAAGGTATGATAAACGGCGAATTTATGCCGATGAACCGCAAATCGGTTTCGAACATTATACAACGCGGCGGTACCATTTTAAAAAGCGGCCGCAGCGAGCAGTTTAAAACTCCCGAAGGCCGTAAGCTGGCCTATGAGCAACTTAAAAAAAATAATATTGACGGCCTTATTGCGCTTGGCGGTAACGGAACTTTTATAGGCGCGAAAGAATTTGGGGCAGAATACGGCGATATCCCTATTATAGGTTTGCCTTGTACTATTGATAATGATTTGCTGGGCACCGATTTTACTATTGGTTACGATACCGCTATTAATACTGTAATTGAAGCGGTTGATAAGATCAGGGATACAGCCGAATCGCATGACAGGCTGTTTATTGTTGAGGTGATGGGGCGCGATTCGGGCATGATTGCTTTACGCTCGGGCATAGGCATTGGCGCCGAAGCAATATTGATACCCGAAACAAAATCAGACCTGCAGGCGCTTTTTGAAAGATTAGAGACCGGCCGTAAAGACAAAGCATCAAAAATTGTTATGGTGGCCGAAGGCGATGAGCCCGGTAACGCTTTCGAGATAGGCCGCATTATACAAGAAAAATATCCGCATTATGATACCCGTGTTTCCATACTGGGCCACATACAGCGCGGCGGCAAGCCCACCTGTATGGATAGGGTGCTGGCCAGCCGTTTAGGCGTATCGGCAGTTGAGATATTGCGAAACGGCCACCGTAACGAAATGGTGGGCCTGATACATAATGACGTGATCTATACCTCGTTCGAGCGCTCGGTTAAGCACCTGGTCGATCTGAACTCCGACTTTTTAAAGATCGTAGAAATATTATCGTTATAACAGCTTTTCGGCTACTTCATCCCAGCTGTTTACCCGCTCATACCCGGTAAGCAGCAAATTATGCGGCGATGAAAATAGTAGCTTGCGCCCATTAAAGCGGGCAAAGTTTTTTATCCGGTCATCGATCATCATATCCGTATTCACAATTTTGTAGCCGCAAAACATGATATTGGTCCATGATATAAAAGGGAAATGATCGCCCAGCCATTGCTGTTTATCTTCAAGTGAGTTAGGAAACTCGGTAGCGGCCGATACAATAAATACTTCGTACTTTTTATTCAGTTCCTCGATCACCTCACGGCAGTTGCCTATCAGCTTTAGGTCTCTGAAAAAGCCTTTGCGGTTTATGTATTCGCGCAGGGTATGATTCAGTTCGGGGGGCAGCAGTTCACGGAACTCTTTGCCGTGCATTTGGTCGAGCGTAAAGTTAAAGCCATGCTCGCGCTGGTAAATGTCTATAAATTTGGCGATGGGGTCGGCTATAACCTCATCCATATCAATAGCGATAGTCTGTTTATTCATAGTGTAAAGTTCACACATTTAAACCGTAAAAGCCTTTTCAGTTTTGAATTTTTTATTTTAAATAATATTGCTACCTTTGCGTCCCCGCTGAAAGAAACTCCGGGGGAATGTTGAACACATAAATTAAAAACAAACATGGCAACTAAGATCAGATTGCAAAGACATGGTAAAAAAGGAAAGCCTTTTTACTACATTGTAGTGGCAGACGCCCGTGCTCCGCGTGACGGACGCTTTATTGAGCGTTTAGGTTCATACAACCCAAACACCAACCCTGCAACTATTGACATTAACTTCGACAAAACCTTAAATTGGGTAAATGATGGCGCACAACCAACGGATACTTGTCGTGCTATCCTTTCATACAAAGGCGTATTATACAAAAAACACTTACAAGGTGGCCTTAAAAAAGGTGCTTTAACTGAAGAGCAGGTAGAAGCCAAATTTGCTGAGTGGTTAGACAAAAAAGAAGGTAAAATAACCGGAAAGAAAACTGACCTGGTATCTGCAAAAGATGCTGCCCGCAAAGCTGCTTTAGCTGCAGAAGCTAAGAAAAAAGAAGAAAAAGCTGCCGCTATTGCTGCTAAAAACACACCAGCAGTTGAGGAAGTAGAAGCAGAAGAAGCTCCGATTACTGAAACAGAAGAAGAAGCACCAGTTGCTGAAGCTGCTGCCGAAGAAGCTCCTGCAGCTGAAGCAGAAGAAACTCCTGCAGCAGAAGCTGACAGTGCTGAGTAATTCTTTATAGAATCAAGAAGTTAGAATAAAGATTTAAGACACATAAAATGGCGAAGTTACCAATAGGTTCTTCGCCATTTGTTATTTTAGGGCATTATGAAAATTGAAGACTGTTTCCGCGTTGGCAGCATATTAAAGACCAAGGGCCTTAAAGGCGAAATGCAGCTGTATGTTGATTTTGATAACCTGGCTGATATCAGCTTCGAGGCCTTATTTATTGAGATAGGCGGCAAACTGGCTCCCTATTTTGTTGAATCAGTTAAATACAATCAAAAAAACTCGGCTTACCTTTATTTGGAGGATGTAGATACGATCGAAAAAGCATCGGTATTGGTAAAGAAAGACATATACCTGCCAAACAAATTAAAACCCAAAAAGAAAAAAGCCGAATTTACCCTCAAAGACCTGATAGATTTTACCGCTGTTGACGAGAACGAAGGCGAACTGGGTAAAATAACCGCCATACATGAATATCCGCAGCAATTGATAGCCGCGGTTACCTATAAAAACTGCGAAGTTCTTTTCCCGCTCAATGAAGAAATTATTATAAGCATTGATGTGGTTAAAGAAATTTTAACGGTTGATTTACCGGAAGGCTTGCTGGATATTTATTTGGACTAAGAGCGTTTACTCTTGGGTGAATTATGTTTTTTTTATCCTGTTTAATGATCCTCTATATTGGGAGAGGTGTACTCAACCTGCAAGCCTTCGGCAAACTTGCTTTTACAATGCTGACATTTATAACTGGTTTGTTTAATCAGCAAAAGCTTTGTTGAAGCATATAGCCCCGTTATTAAAGCCGAAGAAATACCGATACCGGCGATAACTAAACCAAAAAATACAATGAAATTTAAATCGTGTTTAGCTATTAAGTCACTTATCCACCAATAAAAAAATCCGGTTAATACCACACAAATGGCAAGCCAGCGAACGTATTTCTTTCGACTGTAAGTTCTTATATTAATGCTTTTGCATTTGGGACAGATGATCCTGGTCATTTATACCGAAGCTACTCATATTTTTCAGGATTTGTGAAAATTAATTTTGTCAAATTTATTTGACTTTTGTAAAGTTTATTTTACATTTGGTAAATTAAACTTTACAAAATGAAAACACGTTTTCTTTTTCCTTATTGGTGCAAGTATTTGGGCATTATTTGCTTTTGTGCACATATTCCATTTGTACTATTCAATAAAGTGCTTGGCTTCAATAAAGGCAACCCTGTTAACGATAGTTTGTTTAGCAGTCAACATATTTTTTATGTGGCCACCACCTTGCTCATGCTTATCGGCCTGGTACTGTTCGCTTTCTCGAAAGAAAAGATTGAAGATGAGCAAATAGCACAGTTGCGGCTCAATTCGCTACAATGGACAATGTATCTTAGTTATATATTGCTTATCCTTGCCCTGGCATTTACCACCAATAGGCAAGATGCTAAAAACCTTATCCATTTAAATGTTTGGGTACCGCTGGTATTATTTATTATTTTGTTTAGGTGGAAAATGTTCCGCAATAGTCGTTTAACTAATGAGGATGCGATATGAAAAATGATATCCGCGTAGCGCGCGCCATAAAAAATATCACCCAGGCCGACCTCGCGGCATTGATCGGGGTATCGCGTCAAACCATCAATACTATCGAGAGTAACCGATATGTACCTTCAACCGTGCTGGCATTAAAAATTGCCCGTGTTTTTGATAAACCTGTCGAAGAAATATTTATTTTAGAAGAAGGAGATTAAAAATGGCAACATCTTTCGCGCCGGTGCTCGCTATAGCCAACGGCACTACCAATATTGATTTTTATAAAAAAGCATTTAACGCCGTCGAGAATTTTTGCCTGCGCAATGATGATGGCAGCATCCACGTAGCCGAACTGGTTATTGACGGGGCATTATTTCATGTGCATGAGTTAACTAAATCAAGCAGTACCGTAACCCCGCTCAGTATTAAAGCAGGTACCGTTAACATTGGTTTATTTGTTGATGATGTGCATTCCGTGTTTAACCGGGCCATTGCTGCAGGTGCCAAACAAAACATGCCGGTAACCGATTTTGAATATGGCTATCGTCAGGGCGAGTTTATTGACCCGTTCGGCCATAAATGGGTTATCGAATGCCGGATCCCCGCATCAGAGGAGTGGATAACGGAGCATTAAAACTAATCACTGATCTCTAAGCACTAATATCTACCTTTGCGCCATGCGTTTTGATATTATTACCGTATTGCCGGGTTTGCTGGAAAGCCCTTTTGCTCATTCTATTTTGCTGCGGGCGCAAAAAAAGGGCATCGCCGAAATACATGTACATAACCTGCGCGACTACGCCACCAACAAGCAAAAAAGTGTAGACGATTACCCCTACGGCGGTGGCAGCGGCATGGTCATGACCATTGAACCTTTCGCGGCCTGTATTGGAAAACTGAAAGCCGAGCGCGATTATGATGAGATCATATTCATGTCGCCGGATGGAGAAACACTTAACCAGGCTATGGCTAACCAGCTTTCCATCAAACAAAATATCATTATACTTTGCGGCCATTATAAAGGTATTGACCAGCGCATCCGCGATATATTTGTTACCCGCGAAATTTCGGTAGGCGATTATGTGCTATCGGGCGGTGAACTGCCTGCGGCTATTGTGGTGGATGCGGTGGTGAGGCTGATCCCTGGTGTGTTATCTGATGAAACTTCGGCCCTGTCTGATTCCTTTCAGGACGGCCTCCTGGATGCCCCGGTTTATACCCGCCCTGCCGACTGGAACGGCCATAAAGTACCCGATATATTATTAAGCGGCAACACCGGCGAAATTGAAAAATGGCGTTTTGACCAGGCAGTTGAGCGGACAAAAACCAGGCGACCCGATCTATTAGAGTAAAGTCGCAAAACTTTGCGTTTACGGGCTCAGCAAAACCGAGACACAAGGTTTTGTGCCGCTACGGAATTGTGGTTGTTTCGGCTTGTTTTTATCAGGCACAAACAATTTGTTGATTTTTTTAAAATCGGCTTTTTATTCTAAAAAATAATCCCTATAATTGCAATCCGATTTTTACGGGTTAAAAATCGCATTTAGAGCTTAAAATCATGGATTTAGTAAAATTTGTAGAAGAGCAAACAGTAACAGTTAACAAGTTTCCCGACTTTAAAGCGGGTGATACTGTAAGCGTACATTATAAAATTAGAGAAGGAAACAAAGAGCGTATCCAGGTTTACCAGGGTGTGGTTATCCAACGCAACAGTGCAGGTGTGTCTGAAACATTCACCGTACGTAAAATTTCAAACGGAATAGGCGTTGAGCGTATTTTTCCTGCCAACTCACCAAATATTGACAAGGTAGAAGTAAACAGCCACGGTAAAGTACGTCGCTCTAAACTATACTACCTGCGTGCACTTACCGGTAAAGCTGCCCGTATCAAATCAAAAAGAGTGTAATTATCCTTTTTTAAAAGGACGTAAGCATATTAAAAAGCCTTCCACTTATCTGGAAGGCTTTTTTGTGTTTATAGCTCAAAGTCATTATTGCACGGCAATTGTAATGTTGGTACATTAGTTGTAACTTTAAAATTAAAGTTAATAGCTACAAGATGAAGCGGCTTATCTTTTTGCTTACCCTCATTAGCATAACTGCGCATGCGCAGCAAAAAATGGTATGGCCTCACCACAAAAAATCTGTTATTATTCTTACTTATGACGACGCGCTGCCATCGCAATTAAAAACAGCCGTGCCGCAGTTAGAGAAGGCAAACTTAACGGCCACCTTTTTTTTGACAGGTGCCAGCGTTGACAAAAGCATTACCCAATGGCGCGAAGTAGCCAAAGCCGGTTTTGAATTGGGTAACCACACTATTTACCATCCCTGCACTCCCGAGAATGATAACCCCACCTCATCTGCAACTTATACCACTTACCAGATGTGCCGCGAAATACAGGTTATGAATACCTTACTGTTTGCTATTGACGGGCACACTACACGCACTTTCTCTTATCCCTGCACCGATACGCTGGCTGGTGGCAAAAGCTACATCAGCGCGCTTAAACAAGCGGGATTGATTAAATACGGCCGCCTGGGCGGCGATGCAACAGCCATTGTAACCGACTTTGATCACCTCGACCCACTGCTGGTGCCTTCGTACGGATTAGATAAGGATACGCCAGCCTCGGCACTGATAGATTATGTGAAGCACGTACAACAGGTTGGGGGGATGGGCATCATCATGTTTCATGGCATTGGCGGCGACTGGATCAAAACTTCACCCGAAGATCATCAGCAATTAGTGGATTACCTGAAAACTCACCATAAAGAAATATGGATCGCCACCTTTCAGCAAGCTATGGATTACATTACCCGCTCAAAAGTAAAAATGCCGCTGAAAGAGAAAGCCGAAAAACCTGCGTTGGCGGCTATTGGCAATTAATCACTACTAGTTACAATAATTTTAATTATTTGTAAATTCTAATTCTCACTGTACATCAGCCGGTATTAAATAGCCATAAGTGTAAAACTTCATAATAAATTAATCAAACTATAGTTTTATTTAATTGTAGTTAATGGAAATAAAATTGCGCATTTTGAAAATTTGACGGCAAATAACTTCAAATTTTCTACAGAATCTTCAGTTTTATTAACAAAAAAGAAAAATAATTAATTAGAAAACATGAACACATCTGTTGCCGAAACAATCAATCTGCTTATTGTAGATGATAAAGCTGATAATATAATGGTAATCGAGTCGACACTCGAACGTGAAGGATTAAACATATTTACTACAACTTCCCCCAAAAAAGTAGAGCAAATGTGTATTGATAATGATATTTCAATAGCGCTTATTGATGTAATGATGCCCGAAATAAATGGGTATGAACTGTTAGACCGGATAAAAAAAAACCCACTTACCTCGCATATAATGGTTATTTTGATAACCGGCTTCTCCATGGGAACAGACGAGGTAATAAAGGGCCTGGGCAAAGGCGCCGTTGATTACTTGTTTAAACCGCTTGATCTGTACATTACCAATGCTAAAGTCAATTCACTCATTACGCTGGTTAATCAACAAAAAGATATACAAAGAAAAAACAAACAATTAGAAAGCTACCAGCAGGAGCTATTTAAGGTGTTGGAGGAATCGGAAAAAAGTAAAATAACAAAAGAGAATTTTCTGGCCAACATGAGTCATGAAATACGTACCCCCCTCAATGCAATAATAGGTTTAACACACCTGTTAAAGGATTCACAGGTTGATAACAAGCAACGCGAAATGATTAATTTGATGGGGTTTTCGTCAAAAGCGTTGCTGGGTATAGTCAATGATATTTTGGAAAGTGCCAAAATTGATGCAGGTAAAGTGACGATAGTGCGAAAGGAAACGGATATCATTAAACTTTTAAAAACTATCTGCGAGCTTACCGGCCCTATGGCCAACGAAAAGGGGCTGGCTTTGAGATGCGACATTAGTAAAGATGTACCGCCGGTAATAATGGCTGACGCATTACGTATTAACCAAATACTGATGAATTTAATAAATAATGCCATAAAATTTACCAGCCATGGCAGCATACAAATTGGCCTGAAATTACTTGAACGCGATGATGAACGGGCATTGCTTGAGTTTAGTGTAAAAGACTCGGGGGTGGGTATACCTAAATCATCCATTGATAAGATATTTACACGGTTTGAGCAGGTTGAAGATAAAACCTGGCAAAAATTTGGCGGCACCGGCTTGGGTTTGTCAATCGTTAAAAAACTGATATACCTAAAAGGCGGCAAATTAAACATAGAAAGCGAATTGGGTGTTGGTACAACTTTTACATTTAGTAACTGGTTTACACTTGTTGATAAAAAAGACTTGCCCGATGCTGATGAAAACAAACTTAACAACGTTGACTTTAATAACATGTCGATTTTATTGGTTGAGGACAATCCGGTTAACCAGTACATTGTAGTAGAAATGCTAAAAGAATGGAATATTATTGTTGATGTAGCCGACAATGGCGTAGAAGCATTTGAAAAACTAAAACATAACCACTATAGCTTAATATTGATGGATACCCACATGCCGGTTATGAATGGCAACGAAACCACAAAAAAGATACGCAATGAAATGCCTGATGAAAAAAAAGATATACCAATAATATCTTTTTCAGCATCGGTAATTGAAATTGAACGCAATGAGGCAAAGGACGCCGGAGTTGACGATTTTATTGAAAAGCCTTTTGAGCCGGCCAAACTTGTCAATAAAATACGTAAGTTAACTAAATAGCTTTATTACTAATCGCGTTAGCGATATGAATCTATGCTTGTAAGTTCCGGCTCTTTTCAATTACCTCAACATAATAATTTTCGTACAGCGGTAATATGCGGGCCAGGTCAAACTCCCTTGCGCGGGCAAGGGAGTTTTCTTTGAAGGTGGCTAAGCGTTCTTCGTCTTCTAATATATAAATGGCGCTGTCGGCCATGCCGTCAATGTCGCCTATATCTTTTAAAAATCCGGTTACGCCGTCAACGTTAAGTTCGGGCAAGCCACCGGCGTTTGTGCTTATTACCGGTACTTTGCAGGCCATAGCCTCTAAAGCCGCCAAACCAAAACTTTCTGATTGTGAAGGCATCAAAAACAGGTCGGATACGGATAGTATTTCTTCAATAGCATCTTGTTTACCTAAAAAACGCACATCGTCGTCAACACCCAGGTCGCGGCATAGCTGCTCGCAGTCGGTACGTTCGCCGCCATCGCCTACCATGAGTAGTTTCGATGGGATCTTTTCGCGCACTTTGGCAAATATCTTTACCACATCCTTAGTGCGTTTAACCTTGCGGAAGTTAGAAGTATGGATCAGTATTTTTTCGCCCGCGGGGGCGATGGCCTTTTTAAAATGGTCTTTCGCCTGCAGATTAAAACGTTTAAGATCGATGAAGTTAGGGATTACCTTAATATCATTCTCTATCTCGAAAAACTCATAAGTATCATGCCTCAGGTTTTCAGAAACCGCGGTAACGCCGTCTGATTTATTGATAGAAAAAGTTACCACCGGTTTATAGGTACGATCTTTACCAACCAGAGTAATATCTGTACCGTGCAGGGTGGTTACTACCGGGATATAAATACCATAGGTAAGCAATATCTGTTTAGCCATGAACGCTGCCGAAGCATGCGGAATAGCATAATGTACGTGCAGGATATCAAGATTCTCAAACCTTACCACATCCACCAGGCGGCTTGCTAACGCAAGTTCATACGGAGGATAATCAAATAATGGATATTTGGATACGGAAACCTCGTGATAAAATAAATTTTCGGAAAAGAAATCAAGCCTTGCAGGTTGATTATAGGTTATAAAATGAACCTGGTGGCCATTATCAGCAAGGGCCTTGCCCAGTTCGGTGGCTACAACCCCGCTACCGCCAAAGGTTGGATAACAAACTATTCCTATTTTCATTCACGCAGATATGCTCCCATAAACGGGACTGTGATAATTAATTATGCAAGTTTAACAGCAATTTATGGGAATAGTGTTAAGCGGATGTAATATTAATTCGCACCGCGAAAATGCAATTTCTTAACAGACTTCTCTATAAATCCGAAATCGAACATCCGAAATTCGATATCTACAACCCTTTTTGTATGGCTTTATAAACCACATCCTGTATACGCGGCCTTATATTCAGGCTGGATAGTTTGGAGCTTACCTTTGGATAGGTTCTGTTTGAGAGGAATACATACACCAGGTTATATTTGGGGTCAACCCAAACACAAGTACCGGTATAGCCTGTATGTCCGTAACTATCGGGTGATGCCAGCTCAGACGGATAATGATGCGTAGTAATTGGGTCCCAACGGTCGAAGCCTAATCCCCGGCGGCTCATGTCAGATTGTTTGGCGGTGAACAGGTCAACCGTTTCCGGACGAATGTATTGATCGCCGCCGTAAGTGCCCCGGTTCAGCAGCATCTGGTATAATATGGCAACATCATTAGCGCTGGCAAAAACCCCGGCATGGCCCGCAACACCGCCCATAAGGGCCGCGGTTGGGTCGTTCACATAACCATCCAGTAACGAATGGCGAAACTCCTGCTCATCCTCTGAAGGTACGATCTGGGTTGGCGAAAAACGGTAGAGCGGTAAAAAGCCGGCGGTTTGCATACCCAGCGGGTTATAAAACTGCTGCTGCACATACGTATTTTCGGGAGTGCCGGTAATGGTTTCTAGAATCTGCTGCATGAAGCACATGCTCAGATCGCTGTACAGATATTGCCCCCGGTTTTTAAGCGGCGAATTAAGCATAGTAGGCCACATCACATCTTTGAAATAATCTTTCCGCAGAAAATAGCCATTGTTCACTTTTGTGGGGTATGCAGCTGATGAATCGGCACTATGATCAGCCGGGCGTACCTTCTCGAAGCCCGGAATATCAGCAATTAGTCCGGCCGAGTGCGTTAGCAATTCGCGTACGCGGAGATCATTTTTGTTGGTTAACCTTGTTACAGGCAGGTAATGCCCAATGGTCGAGTCAACATTTAATTTGCCCTGGTCCTTTAGCTGCATAGCCTCAATGGTGGTTGCCGATATTTTGGTCATCGAGGCAATATCGAATATATCAGTAATTTTATCAGACTGATCAGAGCCGTAAGTATGGTAACCGTATGCTTTATTAAATATCACTTTGCCATCCTTGGCTACTAATACCACACATCCGGGGGTGGCATGCGCTTGCATGGCTTCGCGGGCTATTTTGTCGATATCCTGCAGGTTAGCCGCGTTAATGCCCACCGCTTCGGGTACGGTATATTGAAGGCGTATCTTTTCGGTTAAAAAGCCCATGCCGTTACGGTAGCGTGATGAGATATTGCCCGTCAGTTTTTGAGTGATGGCCACCCCGCCAAAAATGGCCTGCGCGCTAAAAAACGCGCTAACCGACGATGAGTTTTCTGAATAAATGATAGGCGCGGTTACTTCATTTAATTTGGCATTACTCTTACCAAAATAGGCCACCACCACATTTTTGATATGCTGATTATCGGTGATCAGTTTTATTACTTGTGGATTATTCAGATCGGCCTCAGTAGTTTGGATGATGAGCGTATTAAATAGTTTCAGATCAGCCGAAAGGCTATTGATCTTTTTTGCATCCGGGTTATTGGAGCCATTGAATAATTGCACTTTGGCGTATTTATTTAGCAGGCTGTCGAATCCGGCAGCGTAAATATTTGAGAAATGAATACTGGCAATTTTTAAATTACCAATATTACGCAGCGGTACCAGGTAGTCGCCGTTATTTAACAGGACGGTAGATTGCTCCACCTTTTTTTCCTCTTTAAGATAAGCTACCCCCGAATTTTGCGCACAGGCAGAATGAAATAAAATAAACGCTAACAGGACTGAAAAAAGAGGATACCTATTTCTTTTCATACACCTTTTCTCCGTTTACATAGGTTTTTAAAACATTAACTTTTGGCAATGCGCGGGCATCGGCTTTCATCAGGTCCTGGTCGGTTATTACAAAATCGGCGTACTTGCCGGGTTCAATGCTGCCCTTTTCTTTTTCTTCGAAATTGGCTTTTGCCGCCCAGATGGTCATGCCTTTCAGTGCTTCGGTGCGGCTTAAGGCATTTTCCATCTGGAAACCATTTGCCGGGAAGCCTTTCAGATCCTTACGTACTACGGCAGCATAAAAAGTATAAAACGGACTAATATTCTCCACCGGGAAATCAGTGCCCAAAGGCTCCCAGCCGTTTTGCTGCAGTAATTGTTTGTAAGCATAGGCTGTTTTTAAGCGTTGATTGCCCAAACGTTGCCCGGCCCAATACATATCCGATGTAGCATGCGTAGGCTGCACCGATGGGATAATGTTGTAATTGCCGAAATAACTGATATCATCAGGCGATAAAACCTGCGCATGCTCTATGCGCCAGCGCTTATCATTCTTTCCTTTTAAAGCAGCAGCGTAAATTTTAAGCATTACCCGGTTGGCCGAGTCGCCAATAGCATGGGTGCACATCTGGAATCCCCTGGTAGCTAATTGTGCGGCTACATCCTGAAAATGTTTTTGATTGCTCAGCAAAAAGCCGTTCCAGTTTTTTTGATCGCTGTAAGGTTTTAGCAGGCAGGCCCCTCGTGAGCCTAAAGCTCCATCGGCATAAACTTTTATGGCCCGTACGTTTAAGCCCGGTGTTTTAAATGCGCCGTGTTTAAACAGGTAGTCATAATTCTCGGGTTTGTCTGACAGCATTACATATAGCCGCATTTTTAGTGAGCCTTTGTGCTGCAGTTCGGCAATGGTATTTACCATGGTGTAGGGCAGGCCGCAATCATCAACAGTAGTAAGGCCCACGGCAAAACAATTACGTTGCGCATCTAAAAAGGCGTTTTGTATAACTTCGTCGGTAGGGTCGGGTATTTTACTTAACACCAGGTTTTTGGCATTATCAATTAATACACCGGTGAGTTTACCGTCAATGGTCTCAATTTCGCCGCCTGCTATGGTTTGTTTAGGTTTGATGCCTGCAATATTTAAAGCCGCCTGGTTGGCAATAATGGCATGCCCGTCAATTCGGGTTAATATCACGGGCCTCACCGGGAACAAGGAATCCAGCTTAGCTTTATTCGGGAATTTTTTACCGGCCCATAAATTCTGATCCCAGCCGTTGCCAATTATCCAGCCATCGGTATTGCTGTCGGCAAAGGCTTTTACGGTGTCGACTACTGTTGCCCAGCTTTTTAAATTTTTCAGGTTTACCTGTTGCAGGGCCATGCCATATTCATAAAAATGCGCATGGGCATCAATAAACCCCGGATAAACGGATTTGCCTCCCGCATCTATCACCTCGCGGGCCTTATATTTTTCTTCTAATGTATCGGTATTGCCTACGGCTATGATCTTTCCGGCCTTTACAACAAATGCCTGTGCGGTGGTAAAACTACTGTCGACGGTATAAACTACCGCGTTTTTAACTAAGAGGTCGGCGTTGTATTCTTTTTGTTTACAGGCTGCTACCAAAAGCAGCAGTATCGGCCATAATTTTTTCATACAGGTATTAAGGTTGTAAATATATTACACTTAAAAATATATACAACTATCAAATCATAAAGTTAGGCGAATTATAAAAAAGCCTTTCGCTGTCCTTTGTAAAGAAGAGGGCAGGCAGTCAAAAAAAGGCCCGACTTATGCCGTCAAATAATTAATTTAGCATCGAAAACGATCCCGAAGTTTCGGGAGAAGGGAAATTTATTAATGTCAGATATAATTCAGCTTTTACCGGACTCTGTTGCTAACCAGATCGCCGCCGGCGAGGTGGTGCAACGACCCGCATCAGCAGTGAAAGAATTAGTGGAGAACGCGATTGATGCCGGGGCCGATAAAATACAGCTCATTATAAAGGATGCCGGTAAATCATTGATACAGGTTATTGATAATGGCTGCGGCATGAGCCTTACTGACGCGCGCATGAGTTTTGAGCGCCATGCCACATCCAAAATTAAAAAAGCCGAGGATCTGTTCGCTATCCGTACGATGGGCTTTCGTGGCGAGGCGATGGCTTCTATCGCCGCTATTGCCCAGGTAGAATTAAAAACCCGCCGCCATGAGGACGAACTGGGCACACAAATATTTATCGAAGGATCGGAAGTGTTGAAGCAGGAAGCCTGCTCGGCCAACGCGGGTACATCCATTTCGGTAAAAAACCTGTTTTATAATATTCCGGCCCGCCGCAACTTTTTAAAAAGCAACCCGGTAGAGATGCGTCATATCATCGACGAATTTCAACGGGTAGCACTGGCGCATCCGGAGGTGTTTTTTACACTGCATCATGACGGGCAGGAGGTATATCATTTACCGGCCACCACTTTAAAGCAACGTGTTATCCATTTATTCGGTAACAACTATAACCAGCGCCTGGTGCCGGTTGAGGAAGATACTACTATTATTAAGCTGCATGGTTTTGTGGGCAAACCCGAGTTTGCCAAACGTACCCGCGGCGAGCAGTTCTTTTTTGTAAACAACCGCTTTATAAAAGATCCTTATTTGAATCACGCGGTGTTAACGGCGTTCGAAGAACTATTGCCTGATGACACTTACCCGCTGTATGTGTTGTTTATTGATATTGATCCGTCAAAAATTGATATCAATGTACATCCTACAAAAACAGAAATTAAATACCAGGACGAAAAAGCTATTTATGCCATTATCCGCTCGGCGGTTAAGCGGTCATTAGGGCGGTATAATATTACGCCGAGTTTGGATTTTGACCAGGAAAACAGCATTGAGCACCTCATCACTCAAAAACCATTCGAGCAAATTGTAGCGCCGGTCATTGCTTTTAACCCGGATTTTAATCCGTTTACCGATAAAAGGAACGACCGTGCTACACCGCTACGTGATACAAATAGTCACCGCATCGATCCTATCCCTCAAAACTGGGATACGCTGTACGAGATCAGTAAAAAAGAAGAAAGCCAGCAGCAGGAAATACATACCGAAAAAATCATCGCTATTGAAGAGCAGGAGATCAGCAAATCAAGCGAGCGGCAATTTTTTCAGATTCATAACCGGTTTATTATGTCGCAAATAAAATCGGGTTTTATGCTGATCAATCAGCAGGCGGCACACGAGCGTATTTTGTATGAGCGCTTTTTGCAGCAGTTGCAAAGCCACTCGGGCGTAAGCCAGCAAAGTTTATTCCCGCAGTCGCTCACACTAAACGGCAGCGATTTTGAGTTATTAAGGGAGCTATTACCTGATATACGTGCGCTGGGTTTTGATATACGCGAGTTTGGCAAAAATACGGTAGTGGTTGAGGGTATCCCGGCTGATCTGAATAATGTAGGCGAGCACGAGCTACTGGAGCATTTGCTGGAAGGCTTTAAAAATAACCTGGCCATTTTAAAGCTTGATAAACGCGATAACTTGGCCCGCTCGCTGGCGCGAAACGCGGCTATTAAAGCGGGTACCAAGCTATCATCCGAAGAAATGAATTTGCTTACCGACCAGCTTTTTGCCTGCCAGATGCCCAATATTGCCCTTAACGGCAAGCCGGTAATTAGTACCTTTACATTAAATGAACTATTAGAACGGTTTGAAAAATAACCGCAACAAATAAAAATATATGCAATCACCTTTCGCTAACCTGTCGCCGGTTGTAAAAAACCTGCTCATCATTAACCTCATCTGCTTTATACCCTCATTATATTATAGCCACAATTTTGCCGATCCTAATTTTGACCCGGTAGCCGAACACTTTGGTGTATATTATTTTAATTCGCCTTTGTTTCGCCCGTGGCAAATAATAACCTACATGTTTTTACATGGCGGCTGGCTGCACATTATATTTAACATGTTTGCGTTGTTTTCATTCGGTAACCTGGTGGAGTATGTAATGGGGTCGAAACGCTTCCTGGCGTTTTATTTTATTTGCGGCATTGGTGCCATTGTATTACAAATGGCGGTGCAGGCTTACGAGGTGCATGCCATAACCGGTCACTTTAATATTGGCGCGCCCGAGCTTGATTCATCCTATTTAGCCTACGGCGATCAGGCCCGAAAACTATACGGCATTTATCATGCTGACATGGTAGGCGCATCAGGCGCCATATTTGGTTTGCTGATAGCTTTTGGGATGATATACCCTAATGCCGAATTGATGGTGTTGTTAATACCGGTACCGATTAAGGCTAAATATATTATCCCCGTGTATGTACTGATAGAGCTATCATTAGGCATTGGCCAGTTTAGCGGCGATGATGTAGCGCACTTTGCCCATTTGGGCGGTGCCTTACTGGGTTTTATTATGGTAAAAGCATGGCATTTGCAGGGGCCTAAGTATTTTCAATAACAAAAAATTACAGGTAAATTTAACCATGACGTTCTGGCAAAATATAAGTTATAAAATGTTCCGGTCGGGCAGTAAACTGTATCTGCTTATTGGTATTAATGTCGCGGTTTTTTTGCTCATTAATGTCGCGGCAGTAATTCAAGGTCTTTTTGGTCATCAATCTATTATTGATTTTAGTTATGAATACCTGGCACTGCCATCATACCTGCCCAAACTACTTACCCGTTTCTGGACACCGCTTACCTACATGTTTATGCATGCGGGTTTTTTTCATATCCTGTTCAATATGCTTTGGCTGTACTGGCTGGGGCAAATTTTCGAGGAGTTTTTGGGCGATAAGCGCACGCTGGGCCTTTATTTATTGGGTGGATTATCAGGCGCTTTTTTATATGTTGCCAGCTACAACATCTTCCCGTTGTTTACACAAAGCGGCGCATTGTTAACCAGTTCGGCTATCGGCGCTTCGGCAGCGGTTATGGCAGTCATTGCAGGTGCAGCCACTATTGCACCAAACTACACTATCATGCTGTTCGGCATATTGCCGGCCAAATTAAAATGGATAGCCATATTTTATGTGGCTACAGGTTTTCTGGGTATATCGGGCCCTAACGCCGGCGGCGAGATCGCGCATATTGGCGGGGCGTTGTTTGGTTTTATTTATGTAAAACAGCTGCAAAATGGTCGCGATATGATAGGAGCCATCAGCCGGTTATTTAAATCCAGGTCAAAACTTAAAGTGGCATCAACCAATACCGGCCGAAGCAGTACTTCGGACGCGCCGCGCCAGGAAGAAGTTGACCGTATATTAGATAAAATTTCAACAACAGGATATGATAACCTGAGCAAGCAGGAAAAAGAGATATTATTTCGCGCCAGCAAAAAATGAAGGCAAAAAAAAAAGGATCACCCCTTATTGATAAGATCTTTTTATGGATAAACGCGGTTTTATGCATTGCCCTGTTTATTAGTTATCTCGCTCCGGTAACCGACCCTCAAAAACACTGGTATGTTGCCTTTTTTGGTTTAGCCTATCCTATGCTATTACTGGGTAATGCGCTTCTGATCGTTTATTGGCTGTTTCGCAAAAGCTGGTTCGTGTTAATATCTTTACTGAGCATATTTTGCGGGATCGATGTATTAACCAATAACATAGGTTTTCATCCCGGCCACAGTAATGTAGCCAAGCCCCAAACAGGTAATAATATACGCGTGCTTACCTATAATGTGCATAGCTTTAAAAAATTTGGCGCGCGCAAAGATATCCCTACCAAACATGAAATATTGGCCCTTATTAGCGATCAGCAACCCGACATTATCGGTATACAGGAGTTTTATACCCGTAAGCGTGGCGAGTATGATATGATCGACTCGATAAAAAAAATTACAGGGACTGATAATTGTTATTTTGAAAAACTGCAGGGAAATTTTGATGAAAGCATGGGGATGGTGATTTTTTCTAAGTTCCCTATTATTGGCACAGGCTTTATCCAGCTATCGCCTGATCATAGTAATGGCAATCAATGTATTTATATTGATGTAAAAAAAAACGAGCGTCCATTCAGGGTCTACAGCGTGCACCTGCAATCGATCCATTTTGAGCCGGAAGATTACCGGTATCTGGATGAAGTATCAAAAAGCGGTATTGGCGATGTGCACTCTACCCGCCGTTTGGGAGGCAAATTAAAAAATGCTTTCATGAAACGTAGCGAGCAGGTAGCAAAAATTAAGGCCCATGCCCGGCAATGCCCGTACCCTTACATCATTTCGGGCGATTTTAACGATACGCCCACCTCATTTGCCGTTAATCAAATGGCTAAAGGGCTCAGAAATGCCTTCCGCGAAAAAGGATTCGGGCTGGGGCGCACCTACAATGGCGATTTCCCGAATTACCAGATCGATTACATTATGGCTACCCCGCAGTTTAATATCAAAAGCTACACTATAACCGAGAAAAAATTATCAGATCATTATCCTGTTTGTGCTGATTTGGTGTTAAGATAGGTGAATGGTTGATTAGGTGAGTAGTTGATTAAGTTATCTTTTTGTAAAAATTAACCATTCACATAATCAACTCAATCCAACCACTCAACTGAAACCGAAAAATCGTAAGTTTGCCACCATGAAACAAAATTTGTTTGTTTACAATACATTAACACGCAAAAAAGAAGAATTTAAACCGCTAAGCCCGCCGCATGTAGGCATGTATGTTTGCGGCCCTACTGTTTACAGTGATGTGCATCTGGGCAATTGCCGCACCTACATTTCGTTCGATATGATATTCAGGTACCTTACCCATATTGGGTATAAGGTACGCTATGTACGCAATATTACCGACGCCGGCCACCTGGAAGGTGATGGCGGCGATCAGGGAGAAGATAAAATATCAAAAAAAGCAAAGCTGAGCCAGCTGGAGCCGATGGAAATTGTACAAAAGTATACCGTTGGCTTTCATGATGTGCTGCAAATATTTAACACCTTACCGCCCAGCATTGAGCCTACCGCTACCGGCCATATTATTGAGCAAATAGAATTTGTTAAAGCCATTTTAGCTAAAGGGTATGCTTACGAGGTAAATGGTTCGGTTTATTTTGATGTAGAAAAATATAACCAGGCGCAGGATTATGGTATACTAAACGGCCGTAACCTGGAAGACCTGTTAAACAATACCCGTACCCTTGGCGGCCAAGACGAGAAGCATGGCAAGCTTGATTTTGCCCTGTGGATAAAGGCCAAGCCCGAGCATTTAATGAAATGGCCATCGCCGTGGAGCGTTGGATTTCCGGGCTGGCATTTAGAGTGCTCGGCCATGAGCCACAAATACCTGGGCGATCAATTTGATATTCATGGTGGCGGCATTGACCTGGCACCTACGCATCATACCAATGAAATTGCACAAAATGTTGCCTGCTGCGGAAAAAATCCGGCTACTTATTGGGTGCATACCAATATGCTTACGGTAAACGGGCAAAAAATGTCAAAATCATTAGGCAACAGCTTTTTACCGCACGAACTTTTTACCGGCGACCACTCTATACTGAATAAAGGCTATAGCCCCATGACAGTGAAGTTTTTCATGCTTCAGGCTCACTACCGTAGCACGCTCGATTTTGGTAATGAGCCTATGGAGGCATCAGAAAAAGGCTTTAAGCGACTCATGAACGCCATGACTTTGTTAGATGGATTAAAAGCATCAGGCAATAGTGATGTAGAGATAGCAGCGTTAACACAACACTGCTATGATGCCATGAACGACGACTTTAACAGCCCGGTTTTAATTGCCGAATTGTTTGAGGCAGTACGTATTATAAACTCGGTGCATGATGGCAAAATGAAGATAGACGCCGCCAATCTGCAGCAATTAAAAAACATGATGAACACTTTTGTGTTTGATATATTGGGTTTAAAAAACGAACAGGCTGCCGATGATGATCTGCCTAAAGTATTGAACCTGGTTGTTACTTTGCGCAATGAAGCCAAGCGCAACCAGGACTATGCCACATCTGATAAAATTCGCGACGGTTTGCAAAAAATAGGCTTTCAGCTAAAGGATAGCAAGGAAGGGACTAACTGGAGTAAAATTTAATTGATAAATTAACGTTATCTCAAATAATTGCAGATACTTAACCTTAATCTATAAAAATGAAAAAAATATTATTGGCTGCTGTTACATTGATCAGCTTTGCTTCGTTAGCAGTGGCGCAGGCACCTGCACAGGTTAACAAAGTAATTGAGGCCGAAGATAGCTTTGATAAACTGGTTGCTCGTAAGGGCATAAAAGATGCCTATCTGGCTGTTGCCGACCCGGAAGGGATTGTGTTTAAACCCAAATTGGTAAAGATCACTGATTTTTTTAACAGCATAGCCACACAAACCGGCACCTTACATTGGCAGCCTAAATTTGCGCGTATATCCTACAACGGCGACCTGGCATTTAGTGCCGGCCCATACGTTTATCAGAACGGAAAAACAGATGACGACAAAGTTTATGGCGATTATGTTTCTATATGGCGCGCTGACCCGGATGGGAAACTGAAATTATTAGTTGATGCCGCTATACAGCATCCCGAAGCCGAACAGGAGGTGTTAACTGATTTTAAAGAGCCCGATGCTTCTAAAAAACCAACGGTAAATAAAGACCCCTTTAATGGTAAAAATATTATTATAGCTACTGATAAGTATTTGAATCAATCATTGCCATTGTCATCATTGGCAGCTTATAAAGAGTTTTTGAGTCCGGAGGGGCGTTTTTACTTTCCGGGTTTTGAGCCAATGACAGGTACCGATAAAATATTAAAGTTTTTGAACAACGAAGCCATCAGCATCACTGCCGAAAACGTAGGCGGTGGCCGTTCAAACAGCAATGACCTGGCCTATACTTATGGCCGCGCCCGTATTACCAAGGGTACCATTGTAAGCAATTACAATTATGTACGTATATGGGAACAGGATACGGTAAACCACAAATGGAACATCCTGCTGGAAGTACTTTCGGCAATTGAGATATAATAGATAGTGATTAGTTGATCAGAGATTAGTGATTAGGAATAAAAAGGGCGAACTATTTAGTTCGCCCTTTTTTATTTATACACGAATGTCATTTCGACCATCGGGAGAAATCTACACAGCGCGACCTAGCAGCTATATAGATTCTCTATCGTACCTCGTTCGAAATGACAGCAGAACTCCCTTAAAATAACTGCTCAATAATATCATCTGTTGAAAGGCCCTCGGCCTCGGCATGGTAGCTGCGTACAATACGGTGGCTCAAAATAGGTTTTGCTACTGCACGCACATCTTCAATATCAGGCGAATATTTACCGTTAATTACGGCGTGACATTTTGCTCCCAATATTAAAAACTGCGATGCACGCGGGCCTGCTCCCCAGTTTAACAAACGTTTAACCTGTGGTGCGGCAAACTCCGTATCGGGGCGGGTTTTTGCCACCAGTTTTACAGCATACTCTAGCACATTATCGGTAACCGGTATGT
>DATJJI010000085.1:0-24962 GCA_035492275.1 Mucilaginibacter sp. | reverse complement strand
CTCCTTTTGGTGTTTTAAAACCATCTACTCCCCTTTCGCGCTGTAAGGATACCAGTGTACCGGCCTCGAACGACAGCGAATCAAACGTACTTTGCTTATGGGTAAGGTCAAGGCCCAGTTTAATTTCAAAACCACCATTATCATTAATATGATCATTCGGCAATAGTATAGCCGCGCCGGCATCATGCATCAGCATAAAATAATGCGATACATAAAATGGCCCGTACGGGTTAGGTTTGTATTTTCCTGATGCGGCGAAAATAAATTGTTCGCGCTGCGTATCGGTTTGCCTGCTCAGCCAGTCGATAAAGCCGGTTTCGGTAAAATGCTCGCCGGTGTAACGTACCAGCAAACCCTGAACATTGGGGCGGTAGTATAAAAGCGTATCGTTTAACAACGCCCTGGGGAAATCAGTTGTTAACCCCTTGCGCGGAAACTCGCCCGCGTTAAATAACCAGGTTTTGTTTTTAAACTCATAATAAGCTACCGGGTCAACCTTACCAAAAAACGGGATGGCCCCAAATTCATGCAGCGCGTTCACACCTACCACAAAGTGGTTAAGGCTATCTAAATTCAGCCCAAAATCGAGCGTAGTGCGTGTGCCCGAGTAGGTACGTGACCGTGGCACAAATGCCTTATATTCCCGGTTATCTAAAAAGCCCAGGCCGTTAAAATTAACATCGAGGGTTTGCTGCGCTATAGCCGCGGTAGTTGTTATTACTGAAAACAGGATAAACAGGTAAACTTTTTTAAACATAGATATCTTTTTTATTGAACCGTCAGATCAATGATCCGACTATTTTTACTGCCCTTAAATGGGGGGGTGCGTATAGAAAATATTAACGCGTATTTCCCTTTTTGCGCGGGCCCGGTCAGGTTAAATTTAAAATGGGTGCTCTCGCCGGGTTTTAATACGATATCATTAAAACCCTCATTTGCGCGCTGCGCCAATATCAGCCCATCTTCCCTGAAAAAACAGGCGCCCAGCACCGCCTCGTGAAGCTGCCCCTTATTACTAAAATTAATGGTGTAAGGATATGGATTTGTAATGGTTAAATCAATAACCCCTTTCTCTCCTGAAAGTAATTTTAACTTGTAGCCCGGCACCTCAATTTTCACTTTCTGATAGGTGCGCAAGTCATCAACCCACTCACCGTACCAGATGCCGTTCTTTGTTTTGATGCTGTCAACCGTTACACTTTTCAGTGAATCGGTTAAATAAAACACCCGTTTATGCTGCATTTGCTCTTCAATGGGCCACAGGTCAAATTGTGTGCGGCGATAATACCTTGAATCGTACGAAAAACCTTTTAGCGTATTGTTGTAATAATCATACTTGGATGGGTCCTGGAAACCATCGTTCACAATTACATAGGCATCGCCTGCTTTTTGCTTTATATGATGAGCCCAATCTTTAAAACCATAATAACTTTTTATTTGCCCTATACGGGTAATAATAGCCGCCCCAAATATCATGCATATCCTGAAAGCAACAATAAAAAACACGTTGGCAATAGCCAGCCGGTAAAACCAGCGCGGGCTACCGCCCTTTTGTTTAAAGCGAATAAGCACTAACATGACCAGCGGCGCAAAAGCGATCAGCGTCCAATGCGGTTGTGTTTCGCCCTTGAAAGTGGCAACAAAAAAGAAAAACAACGTACCGATACAGTTTACCAGCAGGCAGCGAATAAATGCATCTTTTATTTTGATGCTAAAGGCGGTATACAGTAAAAACCAGCCGATAAGCGGCCCGGCCATCAGCATTTGACCCGGTATGTACAGGTAGCTGTTGGTAGCATCGTATACCGTTGCCGACCGTTCATACAAATGATAATTTACCGAGGGATACCCGTGATTTACCTGCCATAAAATATGAGGGATATATAATACCCCCGCCAACACGGCAATGAACCAGAACGATGGCCGCTTTAACAGCTTAATATTTGAAATTACCGTAAACGCAATAAGCAATACCGCGTGATATTTACTGTAAAGCATACAGGCTACAATTACCCCCAGGGCAAGGGCAAGCGGCCATTTGTCTTCATCAATATATTTTTGGTAGCAATAGTAAAACAGCACCGCGAAAAAAAACAGCGGCGCATCGGGCGTGGTAGTGAACCCGTAAATATGAAAAATGAGTATGCCCGATGTAACCAGTATAAACGCCCACACATCAACCGCGTATTTTTTAAGGATGAGCCACAGCAGGTAAATGGATGCGGTACTGGTTAATACGGTGATGAGCCGCAGCCCCAGTTCATTATGCATCAGGCTATCGCCCACGCGAATGAACAGCGCCACCATGGGCGGGTGATCAAAATAGCCCCAGTCTAAAAAACGTGAATATATCCAGTAGTAGGCTTCGTCGGCATGCAGTTCAAGCGTGTAGGCCTGTATCAGGTTCAGTATGGTCCAGCATAACAAAAAATACCAGAGGGGCTTTTCAGACTGCGTGTTTTTTTGTGACGATACCAATGCCATTAACAATTAAAGATCAATACCACAAATGTAGATAAATATGCCGCACCAAAATGGATGTATTTGCGCAGATAAATATAATTTAGCCATAAATTATAAAACCGATGAACAAATCAATTGAAATAATAAGGAACCCAAGACTTAACCTGCTTAAATTTGTAAACGACCTGAGCATTGACCAATTAAACATGATCCCTAACGGATTTGTGAATAACATTATGTGGAATTTAGGGCACATGATATCGGCGCAACAGGGTATATGTTATAAACGCTCCGGCTTACCTGCAATTATTAATGAGGATTTTTTTGAAACCTTCAAATCAGGCAGCAAACCCGAACGGCTTTACACAGCCGATGATCTGAAAAATATCGAAGAGTTATTTACATCTACGCTTGACCAACTTGAGGCGGATATGGAGAACAATATATTTGTAAAGTACACGCCCGTAACCACACGCTATGGCGTAGAATTAAACGGAATTGAAGATGCAATCAAATTTTTGCCATTTCATGAAGGATTGCATTTGGGATACATTTTTGCATTAAGGCGGGCTGTGCTGGCTTCGTAATAATAACTCGTCGTTGCGAATAAATACCCCTGTCATTTCGACCATCGGGAGAAATCTTATACATCACACATATTGCACATGGCGTATAAGATTTCTCTCTCATTCCTCGTTCGAAATGACAGGGATTTTAAATAAGAAAGGCCTGATAAATCAGGCCTTTCTTATTTTATGAATAGCTTACACCCCTAATAGCAATCTCGCAGGATCTTCCAACAACTGTTTAACCCTTACCAAAAAGCTTACCGATTCGCGGCCGTCAATGATACGGTGATCATATGATAAAGCTACATACATCATCGGGCGGATAACTACCTGGCCGTTTACAGCAACCGGGCGCTCAATAATGTTGTGCATACCCAATATAGCCGATTGTGGCGAGTTGATAATTGGTGTTGACAGCATCGAGCCAAACACACCGCCATTGGTGATGGTGAATGTTCCGCCGGTCATTTCTTCCAGGCTTAATTTATTGTCGCGGGCTTTACCGGCTAAGGTAACTACCGCTTTTTCAATATCAGCCAGGCTCATGGCATCCGCGTTGCGGATAACGGGAACCACCAAACCTTTGGGTGCCGATACGGCAATAGATATATCGGTAAAGTTACTGTAAACAATTTCTTCACCTTCAATACGTGCGCCAACCGAAGGCCAGTCCTTCAAAGCCTCGCAAACCGCTTTGGTAAAAAACGACATGAAGCCTAAACCCACGCCATGTTTCTCTTTAAATTTGTCTTTGTATTTACCGCGCAATTCCATGATCGGCGCCATATCTACCTCGTTAAAGGTGGTCAACATGGCGGTTTCATTTTTAACAGTAACCAAACGTTTGGCAACCGTTTTGCGCAGCGGCGACATTTTTTCGCGACGCTCGCCTCTTTGATCAGCTTTTACCGGTGCCGAAGCAGGTGTTGGGGCTGATACCGGCGCAGTTGTGGCAGCAGCTACCGCTTTTTCAGTCTGCGGGTTTTCAGATACATTATCAATTGATAAAGCATCCTGTTTGGTAACGCGGCCATTAACGCCGGTTCCGGTCAATGCCTTAGGGTCGATGCCTTTTTCGGCTAATATTTTTGCAGCAGCAGGCGATGGTGTGCCCGATGCGTAAGTAGTTTCTTTAGCTATACTTGCTTGTGCTAGTTGTTCTTTTTGCTGAGCTTCTGCCTTGGTGGGTTCGGCTGTTTTTGCCGGGGCGGCGGTTGCTGCGGCTCCACCTTCTTCAATCGTACAAACAACAGCGCCAATTGCCAGTACATCACCTTCTTTAGCTATCGTTTTTAAAACACCTGCTTTTTCGGCGGTCAGTTCAAAGGTAGCCTTGTCTGATTCCAGTTCGGCTAATGCTTCGTCCATTTCAACCGTGTCGCCGTCTTTTTTAAGCCAGGTTGCCAGGGTTACTTCGGTAATTGATTCGCCTACCGGCGGAACTTTAATTTCTAAACTCATGTTTTAAATTTTATAAGTATTGAATGGTGAGTTGTGAGTGGTAAATAGTGAGTTAACTGCTTAGTCAGCTCCCGCTGTCGCCATTTTCTCGGTTGTTTTATTAACCGTTTCCTTTATTTTTTTGCCTGCCGGCGATTCAAATGCTTTTGATATAATATACAGCTGCTGGGCGGCATGCTGTTTAGCATAACCTGTAGCCGTACTGCTGCTTTCATTACGTGAAATAATATCCAGTTTCAAGGCATCCTCTGTACGCGATTTGCGATACAGATATGGCCAGGCGCCCATGTTTTCAGGCTCTTCCTGTACCCAGATAAACTCGGTAGCCTTGCTGTATTTCGCACGTATCTTAGCCAGCTGTTGGGTTGGGGTTGGGTACAATTGCTCTAACCTTACTATCGCTACATCTTTGCGCTCATCGGCCTGTTGTTTTTCTAACAGGTCATAATATATTTTGCCTGAGCAAAATAATACGCGTTTAACTTTTTTAGCGTCAGCATAATCATCATCTATCACTTCTTTGAAGACACCATCGGTGAAATCAGCCAGCGGCGATACGCATTTAGGGTTACGCAATAAGCTTTTTGGTGTAAATATGATCAGCGGCTTACGGAAATCGCGATGCATTTGGCGACGCAATATGTGGAAAAAGTTAGCCGGGGTAGTACAATTAGCCACCTGGATATTATTATCGGCACAAAGTTCCATAAAGCGTTCAATACGTGCTGATGAGTGTTCAGGGCCCTGGCCTTCATAACCGTGAGGCAATAACATGACCAAACCATTACCGCGCTGCCATTTAGTTTCGGCACTTACAATGTATTGGTCAACTATGGTTTGCGCTCCGTTAAAGAAATCGCCAAACTGAGCTTCCCAGATAGTTAAGGCGTTAGGGTTTGCCAAAGCATAGCCGTATTCAAAACCTAAAACACCATATTCTGATAATAAGGAGTTGTAAATGCTGAATTTCTCCGCATCATCACCCAGGGTGTCTAACGGCGTGTATTCATCTTCCGAATCGGCCAGCGTTAATACCGCGTGGCGGTGCGAAAACGTGCCGCGTTTTACATCCTCGCCGCTTAAACGTACCGGGTGCCCCTCTTTTAACAATGAACCGTAGGCCATTAACTCGCCCATAGCCCAGTCAAAAGTTTGCGTGCTGCTTACCATTTTGCTACGGTCTTCAAACAGCTTTTCTATTTTCTTTAAAAAATCCTTGTCTTTAGGCAGGTCAGTCAGTTTTTTACCGATAGCCAATAGTTCTTCTTTTGATACCGCCGTATTTACCTGGGCGTTAAAGTCGCTTTCGGTTGCCAGGTGTAAACCCTCCCAGGCACCAGCGAACATCGGTATCGAATCGGTAAACCTGTCTTCAGCTTTCGATTCATTGAGGGCCTCCTGCAATGTAGCGCGGAAATCCTTTTCCATTTGTTTAACTGTAGCATCATCAAGTACACCCTCGGCCATTAATTTGGCCATATACACTTCGCGTGGGTTTTGATGCGCCTCAATGGCTTTGTATAATACCGGCTGGGTAAAACGTGGCTCATCTGCCTCGTTATGGCCGTAGCGACGATAGCACAATATGTCGATAAATACATCGTCATGAAATACCTGGCGGTACTCCATAGCCATATTGATCACATAAGCCAGCGCTTCAACATCATCGCCGTTAACATGGAAAACCGGCGATAAAACCGTTTTTGCCACATCAGTACAATAGGTGCTTGAGCGGGCATCAATAAAATTGGTGGTAAAGCCTATCTGGTTATTGATCACCAGGTGAACGGTACCGCCTGTGCGATAGCCATCCAGTTTTTCCATCTGTAAAACTTCGTACACGATACCCTGGCCCGCTACCGAAGCGTCGCCATGTATCAGTATCGGCGTGATCTTGGTATGATCGCCATTATATTTGAAATCAATTTTTGAGCGGGTCAAGCCTTCCACAACCGGGTCGACAGCCTCCAGGTGCGATGGATTAGGGCAAAGGCTCAGGTGAACCTTTTTACCGTTCTCGGCCTCCACATCGGTCGAGAAACCTAAGTGGTATTTTACGTCGCCGCCTGCCGGTGAATCCTCGTCATAATTTTTGCCTTCAAACTCAAAGAAAATTTCTTTGTAGGTTTTTTTCATGATGTTGGCCAGCACGTTTAAACGACCGCGGTGCGCCATACCAATCACAAACTCCTCGATCCCTAAGGTTGCTCCTTTTTGGATAACCGAATCCATCGCAGGGATCAAAGCCTCGGCTCCCTCTAACGAGAAACGTTTCTGCCCCAAAAATTTGGTACCTAAAAAATTCTCGAAAATAACAGCATCGCTCAATTTACTGAACATCAGTTTCTTTTCATCCACAGAGAACGACGGCCTGTTGCGCTGGCTCTCTATACGGTCCTGGAACCATTTAACCTTTATAGGGTTACGGATGTATTTATATTCAGAACCTATCGCACCGCAATAGGTTTCTTCCAGCATTTGTAAAATATCGCGCAGCTTTGCCGGGCCCAGGCCAACTTCAACACCCGCGTTAAATACCGTATCCAGATCGGCATTGCTTAAACCGAAAGTTTCCAGCTCTTTGCCCGGGAAATATTTACGGCGCTCACGCACCGGGTTGGTCTTGGCAAAAAGGTGCCCGCGGTTACGGTACCCGTCAATAAGGTTAAAAACGTTTATTTCTTTTAAAAAATGATCAGGTGTTTCTGCGCTTACTGCCTGCGCCTGCGATCCTCGCCCAAAATCAAACCCTTCAAAAAATTTTTGCCATCCAAAATCAACCGATTCAGGGTCTTGTTTGTAGGCTTCGTATAAAGAATCAATAAAAGCGGCGTTGTTGTTATTTATATAGTTGAGGCTATCCATGGTTAAACCAATGTTAAAACAGTACAAAAGTAAGCATAAGGCTTACAAACTTTAAATTTAATTGTAAATGATTTATTAACTTATACACAAAAAATGACCTTTGGGTTGGGTTTTTTGAAAGTAAATTAATGAAGTATCTTTTTCAGAAACGGACCGAGGTACGACAAGCCCTCAAAAGCTATGGCAAGCAGGCCAATAATGACGGTAAATTCTTCGAACAAGTTCATAATCAAATATACGCTATAACAACGCCGCACCGTATCATAATAGTATAATATTATTTAAGACGCTGATGGAAGAAAAAAGTTACAGGGCGGCAATTACTCACCCGGTCGGCGCTTGCTGGACCACCCTCTCTTCCGCAAGCGGAAAAGAGGGATTGTGAATATCGAATATTGAATTTCCAATTTCGAATGATGAAGTAAGTCTGTAAAACTTCATCATTCAAAATTCAACATTCGGTGTTCGATATTCTCTCTTAATTTTTTTGAGTTCCCCCAACCCTCTTTACGCGCAGCGAAGAGAGGGTCGCGCGCGTAGCGTCGCGGGGTGAGTAAAAACGAATGACTTACAGGGCCATTGCCTCGCCCGCCTTACCCGGCTCAGCCACAGCTGGTAACCATGTACTAATAAAATCACTATTGGTTTCAAGTTCGCTGGCTTGTTTAGTCAGATTAAAATAACGGTTATCGCGCGGGTCATTGCCCAGGCCGGCAACAAATGCCCAGTTGCCCCAGTTACTTGCCGGCGAATAGTCTATCAGTTTTTCTTCAAAATAGGCGGCGCCTTTTTTCCAGTCTACTTCCAGATCGCGCACCAGGTAGCCCGCAACCATTTGCCGGCTAAAGTTGCTGATATAGCCTGTGGCATTCAGTTCGTGCATACTGGCATCAATAAACGGCACACCGGTTTCGCCGCGTTTCCAGGCCTCAAAAAGTTTGTCCTGTTTTGGTGATGACGTTTCTACGGTCACTTCATCGCTGGTAAGAAACTTTTTGCCATGCTTTTTAAACATGAACCTGAAATAATCGCGCCATAAAAGCTCCAGTATCAGCATGCCGGTGTGGCTATGGGTTTCCTGTTCATGTTTTTTCACTTCCCAGTACACCTGCCGCATGGATACGCAGCCTAATGATAACCAGGGCGAAAGCTTTGATGAATGATCGGCACCGTTACGGCCCTTGCCGGTAATTGGGGCGCTGGCTGCAAAATATTCCTGTAAGCGGTTCAGCGCTTCGGTTTCGCCGCCTTTAAATTTGATGATGGCCCGCGGGTCGTCAACAGGTTCGTTTAAACCTAATTGTTCCAGCGTGGGCAGTTCGCCTGCCTCGGTTACGGCAGGCGTGCTGATGCTTTCGGGGGTAGCTATGCAGGGACGCACATCGCTGTCGCGCTCCACCTTTTTTTTGAAGGTGGCAAAACTATCCGGGATATCTTTTATGGGAAAAGGCAGATCCTCTTTATGATATAAAGTGTGCCCAATAAAATGTTTCAGGTTAAGCCGTATCTTCCATAAAGCAGTTTCTACCTGTTCAGATATATCGGTTTCTTCGTGGGCTACCTCGCGGTGATGGTATACTTCGTTCACCTGGTACGCTTCGGCCAGTTGGGGTAAAATTTCGGCTGGGTTACCTATGCGAATGATGAGCTCGCTGCCTAATGACCGCAGGTTTTTACGAAGATCGGCGACCGATTCGAGCAAAAAACGTGCACGTAAAGCACCCGTTTTAGGAGTACCGTCGGCTGATTTTTGGAAGTAATACGGATCAAAACAATATACTGGTAATACTTTATCTGCCTTGCGTACCGCTTCTAACAATATCTCGTTATCATGAATACGAAGATCATTCCTAAACCAAACCAAAATCGTTTTTTCACTCATAGCCAATTCACAAATTTGCAATTTATTTGGTTTAAACTATGTTTTATAACCAATATTTGACATCAACCTAACATTTTTACCCCCTTTTTGAGTAAAACATACCCCCGTTTTTAGCGTTCATAAATTATAGATAAGCATGACATTGCTTAGGCTTATTAGCACTAAATTTATCCTGTAATTAAAGCAGTTATGGCAACTACAGAAAGCATAAAAAAAGCATATATTGATTATGTGCTCACAGAGGGGCAGCAGCCAAAATCGGTATATGTTTTTGCAAAAAAGAACAAAATGCCCGAGGAGGAATTTTACCGCCACTTTGGATCGTTCGACGCGATTGAGCAGCATATTTGGGCCGACCTTGCCCGCAAAACCCTGACCGAAATACACGCCCAGGAAGTTTGGCCGCAGTACTCGGCCCGCGAAAAAGCGCTATCCTTTTTTTACAGCTTTTTCGAGCTGCTGAAAAGCAGCCGCAGTTTTGCTGTTTACAGCGTTAAAAAACAACCGAAAGGATTGACCACGCCTGCTGTTTTTACTGAACTGAAAAACGTTTTTGAAAACTTTGCCGATAATATTTTGAAGGAAGGTATTGAATCGACCGAGCTATCCGATCGTAAATTCTTTTCGAAACGTTATAAGGATGCCTTATGGGTGCAGTTGGGTTTTGTGCTGCATTTTTGGATAAACGATAACTCGGCCGGATTTGAAAAAACAGACGAGGCCATTGAAAAAGGGGTAAATGTAACGTTCGACCTGTTTCAGCGCTCACCTATTGATAACCTGTTCGAGTACGGCAAATTTTTGGCCCAAAACAGCGGACTAAAAGAAACGATGGGCTTTGGAGGATAATACTACAATCAAAAAAAATAAAGTCTCCCCTACCGGGGGAGATTTAGAGGGGGTCTACGCCGCGATTTTCGACATGGATGGCACCATGGTTGACAATACTCCTTATCATTTTAAAGCCTGGCAGGCGCTTTTTAAAAAGCATAACCTGGGCCATATTAGCCATGAAACCTATAAAGCCGAATTTAGTGGTGTACCCATTATTGATACGCTGCGAAATTTATTCAGCGATGCCGATGAGGATACCCTGCAAACTTTAAGGCACGAAAAGGAAGCCTTTTACCGGGAGTTTTATACACCTTATATATCCCCGGTAAACGGGCTCGAAAATTTATTGATCGAGCTTAAAGATGCCGGATTTAAACTGGCCATTGCATCATCGGCAACGGTTGATGATATTGATTTTGTGCTGGGCCATGTGCAGGTAGGTAAATATTTTGATGTGATCGTTGACGGTAATCGCGTTAGCAAGGGCAAGCCAAACCCCCAGATATTTTTAAAAGCGGCTGCCGATCTGGATGTTGAACCGGAGAATTGCCTGGTTTTTGAAGACTCAATAGCCGGCATAATAGCAGCCAACGCCGCGGGCATGAAAGTTGTTGGTATCACTACCGCGAACCCGGCAGAAAAACTGCAGCCAACAAACCTTACCGCCAGCGATTTTACAGAATTAAGTCCGCAGAAATTAGCGGCATTATTTGAACAAGATGCGTGATGAGCGAACAAAAAGAACAAAACAGCATACCTACCTCGAAAGTACAACGGTCGGCAAAGTTTGTGAAGACCGGCATTAAGGTTGGGGGCAATTACATCAAACACTATTCAAAAAAACTCTTTAATCCCGAGCTGGATAAAACAGAACTGAATGAGGATAATGCCGCCGATATTTACCAATCGTTAAGTGAGTTGAAGGGCAGCGCCCTGAAAGTAGCTCAAATGCTGAGCATGGATAAAAACCTGCTGCCACAGGCTTATGTCGATAAATTCACCCAATCGCAATATAACGCGCCGCCGCTTTCGGGCCCGCTTATTGTACAAACCTTTAAGAAATATTTTGGCAAATCGCCCGAGCAGATCTATGATAAATTTAACATCAGATCAAGTAACGCGGCATCCATAGGCCAGGTGCATGAGGCGTGGCTGAACGGTAAAAAGCTGGCGGTAAAAATTCAATACCCGGGCGTTGGCGATTCCATATCATCCGACCTAAAACTGGTAAAACCCTTCGCGTTCCGCCTGCTGGGCATGAGCGAGAAGGAACTGGATGTTTATATGCGCGAGGTTGAAGAGCGCCTGTTGGAAGAAACAGATTATGAGCTTGAAGTTCGCAGGTCTATCCAATTTTCGCAGGCTTGCGCCAATTTGAATAACATTGTATTCCCCGAATATTACCCTGAGCTTTCGGGCAGGCGCATTATCACGATGGATTGGCTGGAAGGCAAGCACCTGCGCGAGTTTTTAGCCACCAACCCATCACAGCAATTGCGTAATAAAATAGGCCAGGCTTTGTGGGATTTTTACAATTTTCAGCAACATGAACTGCGCGCCGTACATGCCGACCCGCACCCCGGCAATTTTATGATCACTGCGGATGATAAGCTGGGCGTGATAGATTTTGGCTGCATTAAAGAAATGCCGGACGATTTTTATTATCCCTTCTTCTCGCTTACGGCAAGCAACCTGATGGATAATAAAGAAGAAACCATCAACGCCTTCCGCAAGCTGGAAATGATACTGCCTAATGATACACCTGAACAAGTTGAGTTTTATTATGGGATGTATAAACAGATGATCGGCCTGTTTGCCAAGCCTTACATCTCGCCCGATTTTGATTTTGGCCGTCCGGAATTTTTTGAGGAACTATTTGGCTTTGGCGAAAAGGTATCGAAGATGCCCGAGTTTAAACAGGCGCGCGGCGTGAAGCATTTTATTTATGTGAACCGCACCAACTTTGGGCTATACAATATACTGCACGAGCTAAAGGCCCAGGTAAAAACCGACACCTACAAGCCGCACGTAGTTGAACATTTTGAGCTGGACAATAATTAATATTTCAATATATTAGCCTACCAAATAAAACAACCCATGCAACTTAAAAACACCTTTGTTCACCACGTACATTTTTGGCTGAAAGATAAAGCCGACCTGCCCAAACTTATTGAAGGATTAAACATTTTAGCACAAATAGATCTGGTGCGCAGCATACATATAGGCGTACCTGCCGATACGCACCGCAGCGTGGTTGAGCGCTCGTACGATGCCTCACTGCTCACCTTTTTTGATAACCAGGCCGACCACGACGCCTACCAGATAGACCCCACACATGATATTTTTATAAAAAACTATGTGGGTCCGCTTTGCGAAAAGGTTGTGGTTACTGATGCGGTGAATGTGTAAGTAAAATTTTGAATTGCCGCGTTATTGAGAGTAATAGCGTGGCAATTTCTAACTATCCTCATACGTCATTGCGAGCGATAGCGTGGCAATCTCTACACATGCTAATCAACTTCTCCATATAATTCATCTGTGATTGCACGCGTTCCGGGCCCTTCACGCACTTACCTTGCCCCCGCTCAATTGCCGCGGGATGGCTGTTACTTTTTCTCTTGATAGAAAAAGTAACCAAAAAGATCAAGTCAGGCTGATCGCTGCCACTACACAGGCAAAACACCCGGCCGCGCACCCTGACTGGCCACTGCGCTTCTTTTTCTTTTTTGATTTTTCTTGTTTTTAGTAAAATGTTGGTTCTGTCCCAAAGTGTCAGCCGAACAGCTTCGGGTGAAAGCAGGTAAAATTGATGGCCTTGTGCGGTTGTAGGGGCATCAGGAATTTTGCAGTGGTGGCAAAGTGCGCAGCCGCAAAAGGCCGTAGCCCGTGGTTTTAACTGCTTTGCAGGGCAAAGGCCTTGTGCGGCAAAGAAGCATTTTGGCTGACTTGATTTTTTGTTACTTTTTCATCAAGGAAAAAGTAAAAGGCCTCCGCGGCCATAGCGGGGCTTAGCTTCGTGCGTGAAGGGCCCGGAACGTGCAGAGATTGCCACGCTATCGCTCGCAATGACGTACGGGAGAATATCGCTCGCAATGACGTGATGGTGAGGATGACAGATAGAGATTAAAAACCGACAAAAACTGTTTCATTCTGTTTCACCCTATTCTGTCAATTAACTAATTATCAACTCATTAATCAAAAAAAGTGTTTCAGATGTTTCATCTGATTCACCTTTTCGTGAAACACTACACCTTAATTCACCATCCTGCCACTCAAATCAACAGCCCTTGCAAAAGGGTTTAAAAACTGGTTGGCCAATATGCCAAACTCGCGGCGGGTTACAGGGTGGTTAACATCGAATGTGGATGTAAACTTGTATTTAGTGGCCCACTCCTTTTGCATGGTGGTTTGAAACAGCTTTGGTTCGGTCAATGTGATCTCGCTGATAAAGGATAACAGATCGCCAACGGTGAACTGCTCGCCGGGCTTAACTTTGTTGAACCATAAAAACGCGCGGCTATATATTTCGGTCAGCACAGGCTTTACCTCAGCGGTGGTAACCGGCGCATCAGGCATAAACAAAAACTGGTCGTCCCTTTGTGCTCCTCTAAGCAGCCCGGTCGCGCCAATCTGCTGTATCGCCCTGAAATAGCGGTCGGTAGGGTTTACATCATCAAAGGGTAACAGGTAGCCCCTAAAATCAAGCAGCTCACCCTGTATAATGCGTACCCGCAGGTTCCTGGTCGTTGTTTTGAAAAAGGCACAGTAGGCTGCTATGGTGCCTGCGCCCTGACCTAAGTTCATTTGGGCAGGCAGGTTCTGCAGGTCGGTTTTGCCTTGCAGCAGCTTATCGGTAACCAGTAAGTTATCGGCATCTTTAATCACCAGGGCATCTATCGGCACATAATAAGCGGGGGCCGAGGGATAGCTGGCTTTTGCTAATCCTTTATGATCATCGCCCATCGCTATCGATGTGCGGTAGGCGTTGCTACCATAACTTGATGTGGGCAAGAACTTAATGCCCGCTTTATTAACCACTTCGCCATCCTCGGTAGCATCAATCACTACCTTGGCTTTAATCACATCGGCCTTGCCGTTAATGGTAACGTTTACTTCCCAGCCAGTGCCATCTTTTTTAATGGAGGTGTAAGGCGCGTTTAGTTTTATGGTGAGGTTCTTGGTCGTATCAGCTATTTTCTTCAGGATGGACGCGCCGGTATAAGGTTCAAATTTGAGCGGAGCGTTGTAAGCGGTATCGTATCCGGCTGTGGTTTTATAAAAGGTCCTAATCTCCTTGCGAAACAAACCCCAAATACCTGATGGCAGGTTACGGCCCGAGTTAACAGTGGTCATGCTTTTAGCTTGCATGTCTTGAAGCCACTCTCCTTTAACAACCAACACCGTTTTCAGCCTGCTATGAGCGCTCTGCAGGGCGGCGGCTACCGCGCCAGGGCCGTTACCTATAACCAGTACATCGGTTTTAATGGTTTCGGCATAGGTGAAAAAACAATACAGCAACAGGGGTAATAACAATAACTTTTTCACCATTTGTTAAATAAACATACAAAACGCTAATTTAGCGCAAAGCTTATATAAAGCCGAAATAATATCCTCCAAAAACAAATAATTACCATGACAGACGAGCAGCTTAAATACCCCATCGGCAAATTTAGTGTACCGGTTACTTATACTGATAGTGATATACGTGGCTGGATAAACGATATTAAAGTACTGCCCGGCAAAGTGCGCCACGCTATCATGAAGCTAAGCGAAACACAATTGGATACCCCTTACCGCCCGGGCGGCTGGACGTTAAGGCAGGTAGTTCATCATTTGGCCGATAGTCATATGAACTCCATCATACGTTTTAAATGGGCCATGACCGAAGAGCAGCCTACTATAAAAGCTTATAGACAATCTGACTGGGCCTTGCTGGCTGATTATCGCCTGCCGGTCGAGGCATCATTAAAAATGCTGGAAGGTATACACCTGCACCTGGTAGCTTTATTTGAAAGTTTTAGCGAAGACGACTGGAACCGCTATTTTATTCACCCCGAAACCGGCGCCGAAGTTTCGTTAAAGCGTAACCTGGCTATGTACTCCTGGCATGGCAAGCACCATTTGGGGCATATTACGGAAACGGTGAAACGATTCTAAACGGGTGTTATACTGAGCTCCGTCGAAGTATGAGCGAAGGCCTGCCCTCATGCTTCGATCCCGAAGTTTCGGGAAGCATGACGCCTTCCAAACTTGTAGATTAAATAAACTCAATCACCACATCATCACTAACCGCGTGCCCGGTGCAGGTGAGGATGAAACCGTGCGAGAGGTCAAGATCGGTCAGCACATCATTTACAGCCATTTCTACTTTACCACTGGTACATTTTGCAGTACAGGCCGAGCAAATACCGGCACGGCAGCTGTAGGGTAAGGAGATATTATTTTGAAGCGCTGCTTGCAGTATCGATTGATTTTCGCCTACTACCAGGTCATGCAGCTCATGATCAAATTTTATGCGGATGGTTCTGGGCGGATAATTGGTAACTATACCACTCACCGCAACAGTTTCCAGCACAAAGTTTTCCTTGCGGATCTGTTTGGCATCCAAGCCCATATAAAGCAATGTTAGTCGTACCATGCGCATATAGGCAAATGGTCCGCACAGATAAAACTCAGCGGTTTCCAAGCCATAATAAATGTTTTGATTTACCAGTTGCTCAACCGAAATATTATTGAGCCGATTACCCTCACTGCTTAGCAGGTGAACCAGTTTTAATCTGTCGGGGTGTTGGGTTTGCAGGTCATTCAGCTTATCAGCAAATAAAACAGAAGCGGCAGCCTGGCTGCTGTAAATGAGCGTAACCCGACTATCGCCATCACGGTTAAGGATATATTTTAGTTGAGAGAATACCGGCACTACGCCACTACCCGCGGCGAACAATAGGATATCTTTAGGTGATATATAATCGCTTATAACAAAACGGCCCGCAGGTTCAACAGCATTTAAAATATCACCGGGTTTTACTTTGGTGAGCAGGAAACGGGATATCTCGCCGTTGGCAATACGCTTCACGGTTATGGTAAGCAAATCCTCATCGGGCGAAGAACTCAGGGAATATGATCGCCTGATCTCTTCATCGTGATGTGTAAATATCAAGGTGATGAATTGCCCGGCTGCGTAGCTTATCTTTTTACCGCTTTCTTCGGTCAGGTAAAACGTGGCTGTATCGGCAGTTTCCCATTTAATAGCTTCAACTCTTAACCTGAGCATATGATCAGGCTTTAAGCACCAGCTTACCAAACTGCGACGATCTGCCCATTTTTTCTATCGCCTTAGCGGCATCAGCTAGGGGGAATACCTCATCAATAACCGGTATAATTTGATGGTGGTTCATAAAATCGAGCATCGCCTTAAAATCATGAGCGGTGCCCATAGTTGTGCCAAATATCTGCAACTGTTTCCAGTAAACTTTACGCCCATTAATGGCGGGCATATCGCCGGCTGTAGCTCCAAAATACACCATACGCGCGCCGGGATTACACAGGTCAGGGAATTTGGCAAAGCCTTCGCCCAAGGCGCTATCAATAATTACATCAAAGCCTCCGGCCAATTGGTGCAGTTGTTCGGCCCAATCCTGCGATTTATAGTTGACGCCTGCCGATGCACTCAACTGCCTTGCCTGCTCCAGCTTCTCGCCCGTTCCTGATGTTACAAACACCCGGCAGCCCGCGGCAACAGCCCATTGTAAGGCAAACGCGCCGGTACCGCCACCTACACCGCTTATTAACACCGTATCGCCTTTTTTAGCTTTGCCTTTGGTAAAAAGCGCACGGAATGAGGTTAAACCAGCCAGCGGAAAGGCAGCTGCCTGTTCCCAGGTTAAATAGGCGGGTTTATCATATAAATATTCGGCCCGGGTTTTAACATATTCGGCGAAGGTACCATCATCCGGCAGGCCCAGTATTTTAAAATCTTTTGATTGAAACTCGTCATGATCGCCCCAGTTGTTACTTGGGTTGATGATCACTTCTTTATTCAGCCAATGCTCATCGGTAGCGCTGCCTACTTCGGCTACTACGCCTGCACCGTCTGATCCTAATATGGTTGGATATTGTAAACTGGCGTATTTGCCAATAGTTATCCAGTAATCGCGGCGGTTAAGGGCCGCGGCTTTTATTTTTACCAATACTTCGCCGGGCGCAAGGGTTGGTTTTTCAACTTCTTTCCAAGCAAGGGGCTTATCAGGTGCTTCAAGGACGATGGCTTTCATATTCACATTATTTAATTCGTCATTGCGAGCGATAGCGTGGCAATCTCTACATGACAGGTAAACCGTTAATCTATCGTGCAGAGATTGCCACGCTCGTTCCTCGCTCGCAATGACGGCACTATAATAAACAAAAAAGGCAGCAAGTTGATTGCTACCCTTTCTAAATTAGTTTTCTAAATCCGAAATCGAAAATCCGAATTCCGAAATACTTTATGCTATCGCTTTAGCGTACAATTCAGCAACGTGGTTCCAGTTGATCACGCTCCAGATAGCCGCTAAATAATCAGGGCGACGGTTTTGGTATTTAAGGTAATAAGCATGCTCCCAAACGTCGATACCTAAAATTGGCGTGCCTTTTACTTCGGCAATATCCATTAAAGGGTTATCCTGATTAGGGGTTGAAGTTACGGCCAGTTTTTTATCGGCAGTAACAATTAACCAGGCCCAGCCTGAGCCAAAACGGGTAGCACCTGCTTCAGATACTTTAGTTTTAAATTCGTCAAACGATCCGAAAGTGCTTTTTATAGCATCGGCCAAAGCCCCTGTTGGCTCACCACCACCGTTTGGTGAAAGCAGCGTCCAGAACAGGGAGTGGTTATAGTGGCCACCGCCATTGTTACGTACCGCAGGCGGGAATTTTGAAATATTTTTAATGATATCGTCAATATCACCATCAGCTTCTGGTTTGCCTTCAAGCGCTTTGTTCAGGTTGGTAACATAAGCCTGGTGGTGTTTACCGTGGTGAATTTCCATGGTAAGTTTATCAATGTGCGGTTCTAATGCATCGGTAGCATAAGATAACGCCGGTAGTGTAAATGCCATAATTTGATATTTTAAAGTTTAAAGATTGTCAACAAATATAATGCGCTAATATGATTTTTGTTCTAACTGAATGTCAAGTTTTTTATCAGACCATGGTCCATAGTCAATGGACCATAGTTCGTTTTTTATAATTCACCATCATCTATGGACTATCGACTATGGACCATGGACTGATAGCATTAAACACTACCGTTTACTCTTAAAAAAATTGCGCACCAGCTCGGCACATTCATTTTCACGGATGCCGCCGGTAATGATAGTTTTGGGGTGGGTTATTTTTTGGTTAAGCCTGCCAAAGCCCAGTTTGGTATCATAAGCGCCAAAAACTATTTTGCCTACCTGGAACCAATAGGATGCGCCCGCGCACATAACGCAGGGCTCGAGCGTTACATACAGGGTACAATCTTTTAAATATTTGCCGCCTATAAAATTCGCGGCAGCAGTTAGTGCCTGCATTTCGGCATGTGCCGATACATCATTAAGGCGTTCGGTCAAATTATGACCGCGGCCAATGATCTTTCCCTGGCAGGTAACTATGGCGCCAATAGGGATCTCATCTTCGGCTAAGGCAAGCCTGGCTTCCTTGAGCGCCTCGTTCATAAAAAAATCATCAGGCGAAACCGCGGGTTCATCGCCGAAAGTAACATATCTCATTGTTTATTGTCAAAAGTTTTACTCAGATATCGCTCTGTAGCAACAATCGAGAGTATCATCGGTATCGTCCCCGAAAATATAAATAAAAGTATGGTCATGCCCTCCTCAATTCTGTAAGGCATAGGCAATATCCTTAAAAGCAACGTAATTGCCATCCCGATAAAAAACAACCACAATCCACTTTTAAGCATATACCGGGTAGCGTAACGGTTTGCCGCATTCCAGGTTTGCTGGTTTTTCATGGCCAATGGTAAACGGTAACCGTAATACTTGTTAATATGTTTGGGTGGAAACCATAAGGTGATAAGCCCGAGCGTAAAAAGCAATATCCCCATTAACTGCGGCCCGAATATCCAGCTTGCAATACCCATTATATCAGTTTACTGCCGTTGGGCACTTTTTTATCGATGGCAGTTAACACAATGTCGCCATGCTCATCGGCAAAGCCGGTGACCAGAAACTCGGACATAAAATTGGCGATCTGCTTTTTAGGGAAGTTGATCACTCCCACAATTTGCCGGCCTACCAATTCTTCCTTCGTATAATGTTTAGTGATCTGCGCGCTCGACCACCTGATGCCATACTCACCAAAATCAACCCTGATCTTATAGGCAGATTTACGTGCTTCAGGAAAATCGGCTACCTCAAGCACGGTGCCGGTGCGCAGTTGCACTTTTTCAAAATCGCCCCAGGTAATGGTTTCCATATGGTTTAATTTATTGCTATTCCTACGTCACAAAGATAACCTAAATAACACATGGGCAAATGCCTGTTTTTGCCTGCATTTTTAACTTTAAAAAAATATTAACATTTCTTTAAAAGAAATACAACTTATTGTTGTAGCTTTCGTATAACAATATACGAATCACAATTATGTAGCCAATGCGCCTAAAAAGTAAACCCTTACTTGTAGTGACCGATGCCGCAACAAGTATTAATATTCCCGCTAAAAATGTTGTACTTGTAACCGGTATTAACCGTTTATTCCCGGCTATATTTGAGATGAAACCGAGCGGGATAGTTTTAGATTATGATTATATAGGAGCCGATACCGAAAAAATATTGCGCCGTATCCGCTCAAATCCATTTTATAATAACCTGAAAATTTACTGCTATAAGTCACGTTCGCACAGCAAGGTTGATAGCTTTTTAAAGGTATTGGGTGTACAATATTTTATGTATGCCGATGATAATAAACAGACCAAGACCAGCAATACCACCAAGCTGTTAAATACCATACTGGAAGGTACAGCAACCAGAACCGTTACCCCTCAATTAGCCGAAGCCAGCTACTAATCAATCCACTCAAAGCGGGTATAAGGCACCAATATCTCGGGTATTTTTATTCCCCTGTCGGTTTGGTTATTCTCTAACAACGTAGCTACAATACGTGGCAAAGCCAACGCGCTGCCATTCAACGTATGTGCCAATTGTGTTTTCCCCTCCGCATTACGGAAACGTAACTTTAAACGATTACTCTGAAAAGTTTCAAAATTTGATACAGACGATACCTCCAGCCAGCGCTGTTGTGCCGCGCTCCAGGTTTCCATATCATAAGTAAGTGCCGAGCCAAAACCCATATCGCCGCCGCAAAGGCGCAATACGCGATAAGGCAATCCTAATTTTTTTAATAATCCCTGCACATGTTCGCTCATTTGCTCCAGCACATCATATGACGTATCCGGGTTAACCACCTGTACTATCTCTACCTTATCAAATTGGTGCAGGCGATTCAGTCCACGCACATGCGCGCCATATGATCCCGCTTCGCGGCGAAAACAAGGCGTATGCCCGCAATTTCTAACCGGCAGATCATCAGCCTTTAATATCACATCGCGGTACAGGTTGGTAATAGGTACTTCGGCAGTGGGTATAAGATACAGGTTATCTTCGTTCACAAAATACATTTGCCCTTCCTTATCCGGCAGCTGACTGGTGCCAAAGCCTGATGCTTCGTTCACCATCAGCGGAACGCTTACTTCTTTATAGCCCGCTTTTTCGGCCTCGTCAATAAAAAAATTGATGAGCGCGCGTTGCAGTTTTGCGCCTTTGTTGGTATAAACCGGGAAACCCGCGCCGGTTATTTTAACGCCCAGTTCAAAGTCTATCAGTTTATATTTGGCTGCCAGTTCCCAATGCGCTAAGGCCGTGTTAGGCAGTTCGGGCATATCGCCATGCTGCAAAACCACTTCATTTTCTTCGGGTGTTAAGCCTTTGGGTACCGATGAATGCGGCAGGTTTGGTAATAAAACCAGCTTTTGATAAAGGTCTTCTTCAACAGCTGCTAATTGTTCGTTATATTTTTTGATGTCTTCTTTCCAGGCACCGGTTTTTGATTTCAGGCTTTCGGCTTCGTCTTTTTTGCCGGTACGCATCAGCTCGCCTATCTGTTTTGCAGCGGCGTTGGCCTCGGCCGAAGTGTTATCCAGTTTGGCCTGGGTTTGGCGGCGAGTATCATCTAATTGAATGATCTCATCAACCAGATCAGGCTGTTTAAAATTTTTTACAGCCAAACGCTCTAAAACCTGTTCCCTGTTATCGCGGATATAACTAACTTGCAGCATTGATTTTATTTTTTCGACAAAGATATAATCAGTTGGCGGTTTGCGGTGTGCAGTTGGCAGTTTTTTTTAACTGGCAGCTATACTGTAAACTGCACACTGTAAACTGTAAACTGAATGCCCGGTAAACTCTACTTAGTACCCACGCCTATAGGCAACCTGGAGGACATGACCTTCAGGGCCATACGTGTTTTAAAGGAAGCCGACCTGATACTGGCCGAAGATACACGCACCTCGGCGCCTATGCTCAAGCATTTTGATATCCATCAGCGGGTATTTTCGCATCATCAGCATAATGAGCATCAATCCTCAAACGAAATTGTGAAGTTTTTGCTGGAAGGAAAGAACATTGCCCTGATATCTGATGCCGGAACGCCCGCCATATCCGACCCGGGATTTTACCTGGTGCGCGAGGCTTTGAAGAATGAAATAGAAGTAGAATGCCTGCCCGGCGCTACGGCCTTTGTGCCCGCATTGGTTAACTCGGGTTTCCCTACCGATAAATTTTGTTTTGAAGGATTTTTACCTTTAAAAAAAGGCCGGCAAACCCGTTACAAATTTTTGGCTGACGAAGAGCGCACCATTATACTGTACGAGTCGCCGCACCGATTATTAAAAACACTGGATGAAATGGCCACCTATTTTGGCGCGGATAGGCAGATCTCCGTATCGCGCGAGCTCACCAAGATATTCGAAGAAACGGTTCGGGGCACGGTAAACGAGGTGAAAACCTATTTTGAAACACACCCGGTGAAGGGAGAGTTTGTGCTATGTGTGGCGGGAGCCTCGCCTAAGGTTTCATCTAAATATAAGGATGAGGCTTAATTATTTTTGCCGCCTATACTGCGGCTTATTTATTGCTGTTACGTGTATATTTATATCATGCAAAAAATCCAATACAGTTAATACTGCATTTTATTATTGGAAAACCACATTCAATTTAAATGCTCAGCAAAGCAAAATTTTAAAGGAGCAAGCCAGCAATAACTTATATCTGCATTTTTTTGATATTAAGTGGGATGATACCAGACTAACGGCTTATCCTGACGCTATTATAAAATTTCATCAACATCCTGATAGCCTGAATATCACTCCGGTTATTTATATAACTAACAAAACGTTTGAAAATATAAATGCCAACGGTATTGATAGTTTGGCTATACACTGCAGCGCATTTACAGGCGTTATAGCAAAAAGGGAAAAGATAAGCTATAAAACCATCCAGATTGATTGTGACTGGACAATAGGTACACGCGAAAAATATTTCAATTTCCTAACCAAATTAAAACTGGTGACCCACCATCAAATAGAGGCGACCATAAGACTGCACCAGGTTAAATACAAAGAACGCACCGGGGTGCCGCCCGTAGACAAAGGCATACTTATGTTTTATAATATGGGTAAATTAAATGCCGGCATAAAACAAACTAATTCGATATACAATGAAAATGATGCTGCAAAATACATCCAGTTTATACCACAATACCCATTGCCACTTGATGTAGCTTTGGGCATGTTTTCATGGGCGGTTCAAATACGCGAAGGAAAAATAATACAGGTATATGGCAACCTGGGTAGTAAAGAGCTTAACGATCCATTAAACTTTGAAGCAGTTAACGGCCTGTACGTGTCAAAAAAAAGTTTCTTTTTAAATGGGATTTACATCCGGGAAAATGATACTTTTAAATTGGAAGAAACAAATAATAATTCTTTAAAACTGGCAGCAAAACAACTTGCCCCCTATATGCCCAAAAACAAAAACAGAACTATAATTTATTATGAGCTGGCTAATATTAACCTTGAGGAATTTAATACAAAAACCTTCAACAAAGTTTCTGCTGTTTTTTAGTGTTTGCAGTTTTGTAGTGGCGGGAGTAGTTTGGGCGTGTGGTTACGAAGAAGAGGACAGTTTTTCTATGTTTAGCCCCCAGGCATTCGTAGCAGAAAAATACTCTCCCTTTTTTTATACCACAACCAGTTGGTTTTATACCGGCAATGAAGACAGCGACTACATCAATAGTAAATTTAATACCCAGATAACAGGCGAATGGAACAATTACCTTAATAACCGCACCGGCAACGCGATAGAAACATTATTGACCAAAAGCACGAGTGGGTATATTGACTCATTGACCGGTTATTTACAGGGAAAGATTAAGTTTAAAAAACCTGATCCGATAGCAACACAAATCAGCCAATTAAACAAGGTTAAAACCGTTAATTTCCTGGCCTATTTAAAATTAGCTAAACAGTGTGAAAAATTTTCGATAGCTGACTACACATCCTGGAGCGATGAGCCTAAGAAACCCGTTAAAGTATCACCCTCACTTGAAAAATCATTATTAACCTCATTCAATAACTCAACCGACCTGTTTATAAAGCAAAGGCTATTATTTCAGCTAACACGTTACTACTTTTTTTATGACGACACCGCTGCAATTAAACGTAAAACCGTAAATACTAGTGCCAGGATTTTGACTTTGTTCAACAAATACAAATCTGCTTTTCCGCAAAATCTTACCTATTACCGCACATTAGGGTATGTGGCCGGTTTTTATACGCACAGGGGTAATTATGCTATGGCCAATTACTTGTATAGTAAGTGCTATGACTTTGCACCTGTAATGGAGACATCAAGCAAATTTAGTTTTCATGCCCAGCAGGAATCTGATTGGCAGCAAACGCTTAAGCTGGCAAAAAACAAAGAAGAAAAGATCACATTATGGCACATACTGGGTATGGAGTATGAGCCGGTAAGAGCTATAAAAGAAATCGCCGCTTTAAACCCTAAGTCGGATAAATTAGACGTACTGTTGAGCCGGCTCATTAATTGCAGAGAGGCTAATGATAACAGTTCATATATTCTAAACAAACCCAACCAGGAAATATCCAATAATGAGACAAAAAAAATCGAGGTAAATGAAATAAGGGTGGTCGATTCTATCGCCAGAAAAAACAATACGAATAAACCTTATTACTGGAATATTGCCGCCGGGTATTTGCATTATATGCATTACGACTATGCACAGGCCGCTAAATTTTATGCAATAGCTAAAAAACAATTTCCTGCCAATGATAAATTAATAGCTGCTCAATACAAATTGCTTATTATATTTCTTGATCTGGTACAGTTAAAACACATTGATGCAAACACCGAAGCTAAATTGGTTGAACCCCTAAACTGGTTAAAGGACCTGGAGCAGGAAAAAATACATATAGAAAAGCTAAGGTTTGCAAGTTGTGCCAATATAATAGCCCACTTATACCGAAAACAGGGCGACGTGGTAAAAGCAAACTGCTTTAACGATACCATTACCTTTTACGCAAATAATACACGGGTACAAAAGCTCATAGATTTGATGAACAAACCCAACAAAAGCGCCTTTGAACAAACCATGTTAAGGTATTATCCGCATACGGTAAAAGAGTTATATTATCATCAGGCAACGTTGTTAACTTATAAAGAGGATATTGATAAAGCTTTAGAAATAATGCAAAAGGCAGATACAAGCCAGTTCCCGGCAAATCCGTTTAATGCTCATATAAAAGATTGCCATGACTGCGATGCCGCCGCGCCGAC
>DATJJI010000084.1:0-5574 GCA_035492275.1 Mucilaginibacter sp. | reverse complement strand
CCCACGTTTTATATCCGGTGGATTTACTGATTCATACCTGATCACGTACCAGGCTGCAGGTTGATTTGATGTATTTTGAAAACTAATTTTATCACCGGCCAGCACCAGCGCCAAACTACCGAAGCCAACTATTTGAGCAGTATCTTTAAGTGACAGTTTAACCGTGCCACTTTTTACAACGATCAACCGTTCAAACTTATCGTCAGTAGCAGGAGGGATAAAAGTTTTTCCGGCAGGAAGAGTTAGCGTATAAATTTCGAATGTTTTCAGATCGAGGGTTTTACCGGCTAACACCTGTCGTTTTTCAACACCAGCAGTTTTTTTTATTTCACTACTGCTCCAGTTGTATACCCCCGCATGCAAAGTACCGGTTTGCGCAATGGCATACGATGAGAAAACCATTGTAAAAATGGCAAACAGTATTTTCATTACAGGAATATTATTGGTTTATAAAGCTAAAAATAGCTGAAATTTATTGTTTAAAAGAAACATAAAAATTGGTGCCTTTATCCAATTCGCTTTCCACCCATATTTTTCCGCCGTTAATTTCTACGAACTCTTTACAAAGCATAAGCCCAATGCTATTTCCTTTTTCGCTTTCAGTGCCGCGCATGCTTTGGTTATCGGGCTCAAATATGCGGTGTTGTAATGATTGGGCAATGCCGATGCCATTATCCTTAACGGCAATGGTATTATAACCCTTAGGTTCATTAATAACAGCCTCAACTTCAACGGTACCACCATTTCGGGTGTATTTTACGGCGTTGGCCAATAAATTCCTGATAATAAAATCAACATTACTGCGCTCTGCAAAAATGCGGACATCATTGGGTGTACTGTCAATCAGCTTAATATTTTTTTGATCGGCTGTTTCTTTATGCAGGTTCAGGCTTTGTACAATTATTTCTTTAGCGTTAAAATAGGTTTTATTGCTTGAAATACCCTTTAATTGGGTTTGCCCCCATAGCAGCAATTTATCCATTACATCAAGGGTCGATGCGCTATGCTCCTTTAAACGGGGGATATAAGACCGAACCTCGGCAGCATCTTCTTCACCATCAAAAACGCTCAACAAATTAACTATGGTAGCTACCGGCGACCGTAAGTCATGGCTAATGATAGAGAACAACTTATCTTTAAAGCTATTCAGATCTTTCAGCTCGCTCTGCTGCTGCATCAGTTGCTTGTTAAGTTTACGCGTTTTCGCATAAAACAGGAAAACAATAGCCAGAATTACCAAAGCGCAAACAGCTACTGATAAGTTGACCAGGGTTTGAAACTTACTTTGCTGATTAGTTAGCTTTAACTGTTGTACCTTGATCTTAGAATTAGCGAGATCGTTGTTGGCTTGCAATCCGGCTATTTCTTTAGCGCTTTTAAGGGTAAATAAGCTATCCTTTAAAGTATTTTTTGTTTCTAAAGTAGCCAGGGCTTCTTTAAAATTTCCCTTTTGTTTATACACCTCAATCAAACCGTCATAAACATCAAGCTGCAGGTGGCTTTGATGCAGCATTTTTGTAATAGCTAATGACTGTTTAAGTAAAATAAGGCTGGTATCGGGTTTTACTTTTATTTTTAATGAGGCTAAATTAACCAGGGTTGTAGCTTCGGCTTCGGGCAGGTTTGCTTTTCGGGCTAAGGCTAAAGCCTCTAATTGCAACTCATAAGCCTTTTTAATATTGCCTAACTGTTGGTAAGCATTACCGGCATTCCCTAATAATAAAGCCGTTAGTTCGGGCTCATGGTCATCTATTTTCCTGATGCCATCCAAAAAATATTGAAGAGCAATATTCAGCTGTCCTTTTTTTCCGTAAACGATCCCGATACTGTTCAATATACTTGATTCGGCGTTGGAGGGTGGGAGTTTTTTATTTAATTCAAGCGCTTTCTTATAATAATCCAGTGCTTTGTCTTCATTATTGATCTGCTCATTAAGTACCCCCATTTTAAGGTACGATTGTACCAAACCGTGTGTATCATTTTTTGCCTGGTTTATTTTGAGCGCCGCCATAAAATTCTCGGCTGCATCCGGGTACGACCCCATTTTTGCAAGGCATATACCTAACGAGTTATGTGCCGTTACTAACCCAGTCTCATATTTTAATTCTTTAAAAATAACCAACGCCGCTGTTAAGTTACTTTTGGCTTCACTCATTTTACCGATAGCGATATCGATAGCACCGATCTGGCCCTGCATTATCCCGATACCTAAAGGATAATTAAGCTCTTTGGCTAATGCTAAACCCTGCTGTGTATAGAACAAACCCGAATCGGGCTTATTATTACGGTATTTATTAACTATCGCTTTAATAATTTGTATCCGGCTTGTATCAGCCGGCGATTGTTTTAAACGAAGAAGGAGGGAAGCTGTTGATGGTGGGCCAGGTTGAGCATAACTTGTCGAAAAGGCCATAGTTAACCCTAAAACACATATTGCGTACCCGATAAAGTTATTTCTTTGTGACATGGAAAATCGACTGAATATAGAAATTTATTTACGATTAAATTAATTCCAAGCACTATTTAAAAACCAAATTATTGATTATCAAATAAATAAATCGCATTTTATCAGCATTTGAACGGCAATTTATAGTATACTTTTAGAAAAATCAGCGGGATTTAATTATTGAATTTTACGGTGTAATGCCTCAATAAACGCAGATAGGATAGTTTTTAACCGCATTAGCTATTGCAGTTACACCATCAAGTTATAAACTCGTTTATAAGGATTACCTGTAGAAAGTATCTAAGTAAAAGAATTGCTTTGGGCTATTAATTAAAACACAAAGTTTATATATTTGTGCCATTACAGTATTGAATAAAAAACATGAAAAAGACCTTAGGACTTATTATTACAGCAGTTGGGATATTAATAGTGGCTGGCGCATTTACATTAACTCCTCCTCATGCCCTTAACCCGGCCGACTCGATAAGTGGTATAAACGCTTCTGCAGGCTTAACTTATGCTGGCTTTATTACATTTGGTATTGGCATTGTACTTTATATATCAAGCCTGCCATTAGCCGGCGAAAAGAAATAATTAAATTAACTTTTTGATATAAATATAAAAGCATTACAGCTAAAATTGTAATGCTTTTATATTTATAATATTTTATTAAAGTTAGCCAATCTTATTTGTCAAGGCTTGGGATGTAAGGCTTAAATGGCTTATCAAACGCATTGGCGCCCTTTACACCAACTTTACGGCGATAAACTTTATCCTTACAGGTAACATACAATTCATCAAAATTCGGCCCGCCAAAACATATATTGGCCGGTCCGTTACCAATTGGTACAGGTATGATAGAGATCACGCGGCCAATTTCGTCCATTACCTGTATACCTAAACGGGTAACTGAATATACACGGTTGTTCTGATCGCATTTCATACCGTCGCCACCTGCGTTATCCGCATTATCAGGAACGTGCAGCCAGCCGAATTTTTGTTTATTGATAAGCGTACCATCGGCTTTAACCTGGTAAACCCAAACCCAGTGGGTACCGGTTTCGTTCACATATAGCTGGGTTTGATCGGCACTTAACGCTAAGCCGTTCGAATATTTAAGGCCCTTATCAACAACAACTTTTTCGCCATTTGGCCTTATCAGGTATATCTCGCTTGGTTTTTCCATACCATTGGGAGCAGTCACATAAATATTGCCGTTGTTGGCAACAGTAAGGTCATTGCAGGTAATGTCACTTGCCACTACTGTTTCCTTGCCATCTTTATCATAGCTTAAAACCTGGTTAGTAGCCGTAGCCGCAGTATAACGCTTACCATCAGGGCCAAAAGCAGTACCGCCCGCCTTTTTCGAATCGATGTTTAGTTGGGTAAGTTTGCCATTAACATCAACCTTATAGGTTTTCCCATTCGGTATATCCTGGTAAAACACCTCGCCAGCTGCATTTACGCCGGTTCCCTCGGCAAAACCATAGCCTTCGCCAACCAGTTCCCAACCTTCGCCGGGGATGGTGATGGTATGAGTAAACGCATTTTTTGAGATACCTTTAGCAACAGGTTTTGGATAATCTTTCCATAAAAAGCGCATCGCATCAGGAAATATAGCCGTAGCCTGTATGCCATCATGACCGCCCTGGCCCCAGGCGTGTTCAACCTCATAGCCTGCATATTGCAAAGCTCGCTCCATTAACTGTGCTGTTATCCACCAATCACCTACATAATTATTCAGGTCATGCTCTCCATCCTGTAAAAAAATGCGCAACGGTTTAGGCTCATACTTGCGGATAAGGGTGGGGTAACGCTCGGCGCCGCGAAAACCAACATAGGTGCCAATCGAGCTAAATACCCTTGTAAACTGATCGGGACGTTCCCAGGCAGCAGTAAAGGCGCAAACCGCGCCACTACTTGAACCACCAATAGCTCGATCGTTCGCATTCTTTGAGATCAGGATAGGTTTCCCATCTTTGGTTTTTTGTTTTTCAACTTCGGGTAACAGCTCTTGCAATAAAAATTTGGCGTAAGTATCACCAATGCCATCATATTCATAGCTGCGATTATTACGATTTATGGCTGTGTTTTTATCTTCGGCAACTACAGTGCCCGGCTGAACAAATACCGCAATAGTTACCGGCATTTCTTTTTTATAGATCAGGTTATCAAATACAACCGGAGCTTTAAATTGAATGCCATCCTGGTTTACGTATAAACAAGCCGGTTTTTTGCCATCATATTCGGCAGGCACATATATCCAATAATTACGGGTAGTGCCCGGAAATATTTTTGAATTCGCAAACTTTAACTGAATAATTTCACCCTTTGGCACGCCTGGGTGTTCAACCGAAGCTGAATCAACCGGATATTTCTGGGCAGGCGCCTGGCAAAAGGCAATCGATTGTGATACAAAGCATGCAACAAAAAGCAGCGCTTTAATTTTGTTCATCTTGTTAATTGGTTTAAAGAGGTTTATATATTGGTTCTCAAATATATAAAATAGATGGAAAATTAAAATTGATTCCGGGCAATACTTAAATCAACTTTTGTTCTTTTTCTGAAAATTAATACTTAACATGATGGCCATGCCGCCTGCGCCTGCAAAAAACAGCACCACCAACCAAGGCCGCCTGTCGCTAATCTCGCCGGTAATAAACAACAGATAACCAACTATCAGGTTAAAAAATGCCCAAAGCACATTTATTGTTGGTGATGAAAGGCCGCGTCCGGGAGGATTTGAAAAGGGGGTAGGGAATTTATCGCCAGATACTCCATGAACAAAGTGCGGAACCGCGTTGGTTAAAACCGCTCCTGCAAAAAAACTCATCAAAATATTATACCATTCCATAACTGTTAATTACGCACAATAAGTATTTGATAAATAATCACATAACAATAATTGAACCATTATTTAATATTGATAATATGATTTTAACAATAGGTGAAATATTATTTCCGCAACAATGTAAATATACGCTACAATAATTCGTAGGATTCTCTGATATACCTGATCATGACAGGGGTAAGGTCTTCCAGTTTTGATATCCGAAAATGGTTGGCATAGCTACCAGAGTAGATAAAATTTTTATGCAGGATAAGCCCAGTGGCTGGAGTCGCTGAAT
>DATJJI010000083.1:0-2704 GCA_035492275.1 Mucilaginibacter sp. | reverse complement strand
CCCGCCGGTAGCGTTCAGGTTGCCCGCAATGGTTTGCAGCAAGGCGCTTTTGCCCGATCCGCTTTCGCCTACCAGGGCCCAGTGTTGCCCTTTGCTCACAGTAAAGTTCAGGTCGCTAAACAAAACGTTATTCAAAAACCTTACGGTAACGTTTTCTGCGGAATATATAGGTGATGTCATGGCCGGTAAAATTAGCCATCCGCATTAACAAGGGCAATTAATAAAACATTTTATATCCGATAAAATCAATGTTGATACAATCTTTAATCGCCTCGAAACAAACTAAAAGCACTGCATCATTGTATATTAATTTACAAACATTTAACCTATGAAAAAATTAAATATTTCGCTTATCCTGCTGGCCATGATTGCTTTAAGCGGATGTTCTGTAATTAGCGGCATTTTTAAAGCCGGCGTATTTATTGGTATACTGGCTGTTGTTGTAGTGGTGGGTATAATTATATGGCTGTTTTCGATGTTTATGGGTGGCGGTAAATAATTTTCTTTTTTTAATATCTTATTACGCTACGATTAACTTTTGGCCCGTTTTTGGCTATGTAATAACAAAACAAATACCGACAAACATGGAAAATAATAAAGCAACCATCGAGACATTGAATGACCTGGTTCAAATCAACAACGACCGTATTAAAGGTTTTGAAAAAGCCATCAAAGAAACCACCGAGGCAAATAATGACCAGGAGCTGATAGCGGTTTTCAATAACAAGATATTAGAAAGCCAGCAACTAAAATCAACCCTTACACAAGAAGTTCAGGTATTGGGCGGCGATGCTGCTACCGATACCTCGGTAAGCGGTACCATTCATCGTACCTGGCTTCAGGTTAAAGCCACATTTACGGGACATAGCGAAAAAAGTATTCTGGAAGAATGCGAATTTGGCGAAGATGCCATTAAAAAAGCATATCAATCTGCTTTAGACGAAGAAAGGCTGCCAGCGTATATCCGCGATATACTGAATGATCAGAAAGCTATTATCGATCAGTCGCACGATGAGATCAAAGCTTTGCGCGACTCTGTAGAGCAACATTGATCAGGTTTTAACAATCCTGTTAAACAAAAAAGCCTCCGCGATAAATCGGGAGGCTTTTTTGTTCATTAAAAAAATGATTACATTTTTTTAGAAGTGTCAACTTTAGCAGTATCAGCAGCAGCAGTGTCAGCAGCAGCAGTATCAGTTTGTACAGTAGTGTCAGTTTTAACTGTGTCTGTAGTAGCTGAGCTTGAACCTTTACAAGCAACGAAAGAAGCCATAACTAAAGCGATAGCTGCGAATTTGATTGAATTTTTCATGTTTAATTTTTAAAAAGTGACTATATAGTTTTTCTATTAATACAATAAACATCAAAAGGTAACCCGGTATTTGTAAAATAATCAATCATCTTTTGATAAAAAACTAATAATCAGCTATAAAAATTAAAAAAAATATTTTTTACGGTGTCCTTATCTTAACGATGTATTAATTAACAGATATTTTTAAAAAGGTAATTCGCGCTTGCCGGCCAGCAAAAGGGATGGCGGTTTGGCGCATCCCTTTTTTGTTCATGTACTAACGTATTACTTTTTATGTGTCTCGGTAGACCGGGTTTTAATTGTAGTAGTGGTAGTTTGTACGTTGGTATCCTTTTTTAAAGAATCGGGTGTCATCGAATTAGTGTCCTTCATAGTGGTGTCGGTTACTGTGGTATTAATTGATGAATCGGTTTTAACCGAATCAATATTAGCCGAACCTTTGCCCTTGCAGGCAGCAAATGATGCCGCTATGGCTAAAGCAAATAACCCATTTTTTAATGCGTCTTTCATGATTTTGTAATTTTTATAAGTGTCTGATATAAATATCTGGTTTGATACCAAGCATTAAGTATGCCAAATTACTTTTGCTTCATATTTAACATGCTGCTAATGAAAAGATTAATAATTTAACCACTAATTAAGCATCAAATAATAAAGGGCTAATCATATTATTATTTATTTTTAGATTTTCTTATCCCAAATGGGTTACTATTTAATTATAATGGTATTAAGTAATGTATATATAGAGTGGGCAAACAGCTAAAAGATTCAACGCCAACAGATAGCGAAGTTATTCTTGGCATTTTAAACAATTCGGAAACGGCACTTAAGAAATTATATACAGCCTACTTTCCGATGGTGCTGCAACTCATTATTAATAATAATGGCGATGCAGACGATGCCAAGGACATTTATCAGGAGGCAATAATAGTTCTTTATAATAAGGTAAAAGCCGGCGATTTTGAGTTAAGCAGTAAGTTAAAAACTTACATTTATTCAATTTGCCGCAGGCTTTGGTTAAAACGGCTAACCCAGATTAATCGCTACGGCGGCGATATCCGAGATTTTCAGGAATTTTTGCCGATTGATGAGGAAGAGGTGGAGCAACATAATGACCGTAATATACAATTCGCCAAAATGGAAAGTGCGCTCAAATTATTGGGCGAGCCTTGCAAAACCATTATGGAGGACTTTTATATACACAACAGATCAATGCAGGAGATCTGCGAGCGCTTTGGTTATACTAATGCAGATAATGCCAAAACCCAAAAGTATAAATGCCTGCAAAGACTGAAGAAATTGTTTTTTCAGCAGAAATAGGAGCAAAGACATGAGAGACGAGCAACTTTTAGAAGTGATAGAACGCTATCTCAACGGCGAAATGAGCGCCGA
>DATJJI010000082.1:0-9912 GCA_035492275.1 Mucilaginibacter sp. | reverse complement strand
TACTTACCGCGAAGAGTTTTTTAAGGTGATTGACGGAAAGTAACCCACTCCCCTAGAAGATAGTGATCAAGCGTGTAGTGTTTCACAAAAAGGTGAAACAGATGAAACACGTGAAACACTATTTTTACCTAATTAATTGATAATTAATTGATTGCAAAAACGGGTAAAACAAAATGAAACACTTTTTCTATAAATTCTTGTCATTTCGAGCGATAGCGAGAAATCTTATACATCATTAAATAAGTGAATTTACTATGTATAGATCTCTCCCTTTGGTCGAGATGACAGCTAATAAAAAAAGCCGTTGAACTGCTACTTCAAAAAACTCCCTCTTCAGGGGGCTGGGGGGCTCTGCCCTAAAGCTTTCCTGATCCTGTTCTCTGCTTCGTTAACTAATTCATCAACACTTGCTTTTCCCGGCTCTATGGGTTCAAGCACTTCCAGGGTCATCGGCACAAAAGTATTCAGTGGATACAGGCCGTAACGCACAATCTTCCACGAGTTATTAATGGCGATAGGCACCAGCAGCGCATCGGGACACTTTTTCAGGATGATAGCAATGCCACCGGCCTGGAAAGTTTTTACCTGCCCGGTTTTTGAGCGGGTTCCTTCAGGGAATATCACTGCCGACCAGTTATTCTCTTTCATACGGGTACCCAGTTTGCCCATTTCCATTAGCGACTGGCGGGCGTCCTTACGGTCAATATTAGCACCACCGCCATGTTTTAAATTATAGGAAATAGATGGTATCCCTTTGGTAAGCTCAATTTTCGAAATAAATTTGGCGTGGTATTTACGCAGGTGCCATATTAATGGGGGTATATCCAGCAGGCTTTGATGATTCGATAAAAATATCATGGGCCTGCCGGTTGGTAAATTTTGTTTATTAATAAAGGTAACCGTATCACCCAAAAAATAAACCGTACTGGTAAGGCACCAGTTCAGTATATCTACCGCTCGTTTATGGGCGCTGTAACCAAAAAAACGGTAGCAGATCCACTGTATCGGCTGAAAAATACAAAGGACCAGAAAAAAGGCTACAATTGTAACCGGCGATAAAATAAAGCCTAATACCTTTTTCATGCGTTAATTATTGCCACGAAAATAAAAATATTTTACAATTACAGTGGCAGCCTGTTTTCAACCAGCATCAACTTTACCTTCAAAATTGCTGCCACGGTAACCGAGTCGGTTATTTCGCCGTCGCATACCATGCGGTACACCTCATCAAAAGGCACTTTATGTACTACCAGCTGTTCGGTATCCTCTGGCTCAGGTTCAAATTGCTCCAGATTACGCGCCAGATAAATGATACTTAATTCGTCGCTTACCGAATTGCTGAGGTGCATACGCTGTATCTCATCCCAGCGGCTGGCTTTAAGGCCGGTTTCTTCCAAGAGTTCACGCTTTGCGGCATCCAGCGGGTCATTGGCCATCGGGCCGCCGCCTTCGGGTATTTCCCAGCTGTAAGCGTTAAGCACAAAACGGTACTGGCCCACCAAATAGGTATTCATATCCGCATCCAGCGGAACAACACCAATGGCCCGGTTTTTAAAGTGTACCTTCCCATAAATACCGGGATTGCCAGACGGGTTGATCACCTGGTACTCCGTCAGGTTGATCCAGGGGTTATCATAAACTGTTTTTTCGGCCGTTATCTGCCAGGGGTTGTTTTCAGGGTGTTGCATTTGTATCAAACTCTGTTTAAATTACATAAAATATTAGGGGCTGTAACATACACAATCATTAACACTCTAAATAGTGCTATGCGTTATTTTTTATGTATTATTTTTCCACCGGCCGCGGTTTTAACAACCGGGCGCATTGGTGCATTTATATTAAACATTATACTCACCATTTGTTTCTGGATACCGGGTGTATTGCACGCCATATTGGTTACTAATGATTATTACGAGGCCAGGCGCCATCGTAAACTGATCAGGACGATGAGAAAAATGGCCTAACAAAAAAAATAGCGATGAGTGATAAACCCATCGCTATTTTACTTTTATCGCTTGCCGGTGTTATAAACCAAAAGCAGCTTTTACTTTATCAACGTAGTCCAGTTTTTCCCAGGTAAATAGTTCAACCTGTTTAGTTACTGTACTGCCATCATGATGCGTGAACGTTTTGGTAACGGTTTCGTTCGGCCTGCCGAAGTGGCCGTAAGCAGCAGTTTCGCTATATATAGGGTTACGCAGTTTAAAACGGGTTTCGATAGCGTAAGGGGTCATGTTAAATACCGACTCTACTTTCGCGGCTATTTCGCCATCATTTAAACCAACTTTACCTGTTCCGTAAGTGTTTACGTAAATACCCATTGGTTGCGCAACACCAATAGCGTACGATACCTGTACCAATACCTCGCTGCAAACACCGGCTGCTACCAGGTTTTTAGCGATGTGGCGGGTAGCATAAGCCGCAGAGCGGTCAACCTTTGAAGGGTCTTTACCAGAGAAAGCACCACCACCATGCGCGCCTTTACCACCGTAGGTATCTACAATGATCTTGCGGCCGGTTAAGCCGGTATCGCCATGGGGGCCGCCGATAACGAACTTGCCGGTAGGGTTAATATGGTATTTAATATCGTTGTTAAAGAAATGCGCGTATTTAGGATATTTAGCTTTTACGCGGGGGATCAAAATACCAATGATGTCTTTGCTGATCTTATCAAGCATGGCTTGCTCATCATCAAAGTCATCATGTTGGGTTGATATTACGATAGCATCGATACGGGTAGGCTGGTTGTTATCATCATATTCTAACGTTACCTGCGATTTTGCATCAGGACGTAAATATTTGATATCGCTGTTTTCACGACGGATAGCTGCCAGCTCAATTAATAAAGCGTGAGCAATATCTAAAGCCAAAGGCATGTAGTTATCAGTCTCGCTGGTAGCATAGCCAAACATCATACCCTGGTCGCCGGCACCTTGCTCTTCTTTAGCCTTACGGTCAACACCCTGGTTAATATCGGGTGATTGTTCGTGTATAGCTGATAATACACCGCATGAGCTGCCATCAAACATATATTCGCCTTTAGTGTAACCAATTTTATTGATCACCTCGCGGGCAATTTTTTGTACGTCAAGATAAGCTTTTGATTTTACTTCGCCGGCAAGGATAACCTGTCCGGTAGTAACCAAAGTTTCGCAGGCCACTTTTGATTCAGGGTCGAGCGCTAAAAAATTATCAATTAGAGCGTCCGATATTTGATCGGCAACTTTGTCAGGATGTCCTTCTGAAACAGACTCCGATGTAAATAAATAAGGCATATTTTTCTATTAATAAGTAAAAACCAGAAAAAGGAAGGATTTAACTGAACTTTGTAAAGAAGTTGGATTTTTAGCACTTTTTTACGTGGTTGCAATTTGGTACCGATATTTTATCGGGACAACTAAATCAGTCCACTATTGTGTGCCAAAAATAAAACAATTTTTCACAAAGCCGAAAATACATTTACTTTTGGCAGCGGAAAATATAAAATTAGTTGAAACGGAAAGCGTTATTGATCATCAACCCCATATCGGGCGGAAAAAAGAAGGACGGGGTACCGCAGCTAATTAAAAAATATTTAGATGCCGATGCCACCGTTGTATTCACCAACGGAGCATCGCATGCTAATGAAATGGCTACCCAGGCCATCGACACTTACGACATGGTAGTAGCCGTGGGCGGCGACGGTACCGTAAACGAAACCGCATCGGCTTTAGTAGGCAGCAATACCATGCTGGGCATAGTTCCGTGCGGATCAGGCAATGGGCTATCTCGATTTTTACATATCCCTATGGATATACAGGAATCTATAGAAAACCTGAATACCGGTAAAACTGCATTAATTGATTCGGCACAGGCCGATGGCAAACCGTTTTTTAATATGGCCGGTATGGGCTTTGATGCGCATATTGCCACGGTATTTGCCCATGGTAAAAAGCGCGGCTTTATTACCTATATTAAATCGTCGCTGCAGGAGATACTTAAATATAAACCGCAAATTTACCATATTGAAATAGATGGTGTTATTTACGAGCGCGAGGCATTTATGCTGAGCTTTGCCAACTCATCGCAATATGGCAACAACGCGCATATATCGCCGCAGGCTTCGGTACAGGATGGATTGATAGATGTTTGTATTATAAAACCATTCCCTCTTTGGCGGTTCCCGGCAATGGGTATACGCATGTTCACCAAAACTGCCGACAGGTCAAAGTTTGTAGAGATTATTAAAGGCGCGCACATTATTGTAAAACGTAACGAGCCCGGGCCAATACACCTGGATGGTGAGCCTATGCAGGCAGGCGCGCAGGTTGAAATTAACGTTTTACCCGGTTCATTAAAAGTTATTGTAGGTAAGGAGTTTTAGCCATGTCGAAAAAAAATAAAAATTTTACCGGGGTAATGTACTCTACCGATCCTGATTTTCAATACCAGGAAAGTAGCAGCAATAGCGCCGCTACACTACCCCCGCAACAGCAAAACCTTAAAATTCACCTCGACCGTAAAGGTGGTGGCAAAATGGTTACCGCTATTGTAGGATTTATTGGCACTACCGCAGACCTGGAGGCACTCGGCAAAAAATTAAAAACCAAATGCGGCGTGGGCGGCTCGGTAAAAGATGGCGAGATATTAATACAAGGCGATTTCAGGGATAAAATTTTAGTGATACTGCAAGCCGATGGCTATAAGGCTAAAAAAGCAGGGGGATAAAAAATGAGCGCAGAATTTGGTGCGATTCCCTCCCACCGGGAGGGTGCAGGGAGGGGTTTCGCCGAGCAGTATAATTAACCCCTACCTCCTCCTTCCCCAAGGAAGGAATCGCACAGGCCTGGGCTTTTTAATAAATATATTACTACCACGTCACCCCTGTCCCCGTAGGGAAAAACACATTTACACTTACCGATAATTTACCAATAGGTTTTTGCTGGCCGGTAATGATCTTGATAGCTGCCCGTTGCATTTCTGTGCTCATTTGATAGCCGGCTATAAGCGCGCTGCTTTTTTCAATGCCGGTTAAACCGGCAATGGTATAAGGATTAGCAAAAACACTGATCACCGTATTTCTGTGTTCGGCAAGTGCCGAAATAAACTCTTTAACGCCGTTGCTGTAATCCAGTTTGCTTTGCGGCCGCAGGCGGGTATCATGTATACTTACAAAAATCTGGTCGTATTGCTTTAAGGTATTTAACATATTATCCAACTCGGCAACAGGGGTACTTTTGTTTACCCTGAACAACGTACTGTTGAGGTACCATCTCGACAATTCGGTCTGAAAAACGGTGGTATTATCAACCCCTATGCTCACAATGGCCGTGCGCTGTAAAGGGTTAAGCCGTACAGAATAAGCATCGCCTTTTAATAAGGTTACCGCTGCATCGCTGAGTTGCTGCACCAATTCGCGGGCGGCAGGGCGGTTCAGGTCATCAATCAAAAGTTCGGTTGCAACATCTTTTCTGTCACTTAAGCCTGCCCAGTATTTAGCAGTCAGTACTTTTTTAACTTTAGCCTCAAACACCGCCGGGGCTATTTCGCCCTTACGCACCGCTTTTCTTATTTTAAGGATCGCTTTCTTTGAATCGTCTGACAGTTCAATAATATCATTACCGGCCAAAAATGCTTTAAGTTCTGCTTCGCCATCGGGGTAGTATTTGGTAACCGCTTTCATCTCCATCGCGTCCGACACTACAAGCCCCTTAAATCCTAACGAATCTTTAAGCACGCCGGTCACAATTTTTTTTGACAAGGTGGATGGTTGATTTTTAGTGGTATCCAACGCCGGGATGCTCATGTGCGCTATCATGATACCGGTTATGCCGCCTTGTATAGCCTCCCTGAACGGATATTCTTCCAGCGAATCCAGCCGCTTGCGCGTAAATGGCAGCAGCGGCAGGTCAAGGTGCGAATCGACATTGGTATCGCCATGGCCGGGGAAATGTTTGGCCGTAGTTAATAGCCCCGCGTCCTGCATCCCCCTGAAATAAGCGATGCCTTTTTTAGCAACATTATATTTATTGTCGCCAAATGAACGGTAATTGATCACGGGATTATCCGGGTTATTATTCACATCCATATCGGGGCCAAAATTCATTTGCATGCCCAGCCGTTTAAAATCGTAAGCTACCTGCTGTCCCATTTTGTAGATCAGGTTATTATCCTGTATGGCACCCAGTGTCATCTGGTAAGGGTATGATATGGTCGAATCCAGCCGCATACCCAGGCCCCATTCGCCATCCATAGCTATAAGCAAAGGCACATTGGCTATTTTTTGATAACGGTTAATGAGGTTGGCCTGCCTTACCGGGCCGCCCTGAAAAAACACCAAACCGCCAATTTGCTGACTCTTGATCACTTTCGCTACCGAATCTTCGTACGCCTGCCCTTTGTTGGTATGCGCTCTGATAAAGAATAACTGTGCTATTTTTTGCCGGCGGCTTAATTTTTTATAAACCGAATCGACCCAGTGGTTTTGATGCTCTAATGCCTGGATATAGCTTTCGCGCTGGGCAAAGGCAGTAAGGGCAATAAAATTAAAGAGGAACAGTAGTGTAACCCGAAAATATTGATTGATCCCTCTCATAAGCAAAGCAAAAGTAATTTAAAATGTCAAAAAAACGCAGAACCCTTTAATGTAAAATTCCGTATAAGGGCTGGATGATGACTGCTGAATAATGCTAATTATTAAGTGATTGTATTCGAGGTATTTTGTGTTAAAAGCCGGGTCGCATTATAAATTATACATGAAAAAAATCCTTCTTTTTATTATCACGATATTGGCTGCCGGTACGGTGAACGCTCAGCGTTTTTTTAGTTACAGCCGTTCAGACTATGATGATTTTTACCAAAAACAAAGCGGCTTTGAGATCAACGCCAATATTTCAGGCATTGTAACATCAAACGCGCCCGATTATAATACCCACCACGTAACGGGCTTTAGCGCAGGTTATAATTTAAATTTACCGGTTTATGATCCCTTATCGATAAAGATCGGCATTTTGTATTCGCAAAAAGGCTATGCCGCTAACATACCATATGGCAACTTTACACAGCATAATCACTATGTGGATATCCCGGTGCTGGCTAAGTTTAAAAAGGGCAGACTGAGCTTTTATGTTGGCCCGCAAATCTCTTACCTTATTACCTCAAGTACTAATTTTGACAGTGGCTTTTCCGACGATGTGGACCATTATAATTATACCGGCAAAAAACTTTTTTACGACGCTGTTACCGGGCTTAGCTTCAACTTTGACCGCACCATTGATATACATGTACGGTATGCTATCGATATAGGGGGGAAAAGCATAAACGGAAATAATTATATACCTTATTATCGTAACCAGGTAGTTCAGGTCGGTATAGGTTTCACTATTAACTGATCTTATTATATATCAAGGGTCCTTTTATAGAATGAGAGGCCCCTTTTTCATTTACAGGCGTAACAAGTTTAAAGCAGATAGCTTATTTTCTTAATAAACTCCTATCTTCAACTAAATTTTAAGCCAAACGCCTTGAAGATATACAACACTAAAAAGGGCATTATTATCAATAATAATGAACAGCTCTTTCTGTCGGCAGAAACCAATTGGGATATGTTTATTAACCGTCAGTATCTTTTCCAAAAAGTAAACGGCGAAATAGAGGATCTGCAGCATAACGATTCACTAAGCGACACTATTGAAAATGAACTGCTGGCACCTATTGCCGGGCAGGAAGTATGGGCATCGGGGGTAACGTATTTTCGCAGCCGTACTGCCCGTATCGAGGAATCAAAAGATGCCGGTGGCGGTACTTTTTATGACCGCGTATACCATGCCGACCGGCCCGAACTATTCTTTAAAGCCCCGGCCTATCGCACAGTAGGACCAAATGCGCAGGTACGTATCCGCAAAGATTCGAAATGGAACGTGCCCGAACCGGAATTAACCCTGTTTATCTGCTCGGCCGGGACCATTGAAGGTTACACCATTGGCAATGACATGTCATCGCGTGATATTGAGGGCGAAAATCCGCTGTATCTGCCGCAGGCAAAATCATACAACGGTGCTGCCGCCATTGGCCCGTGTTTATTTGTTCCTGAAAAGCCCATCAACCCCGAAACTAAGATCAGCCTTGAAATACAGCGTGATAATACCCCTGTTTTTAACGAAGTTATCGCTATTAACCAAATGAAACGTAAACATACCGAACTGGCTGCCTGGCTGTTTAAGGAAATAGATTTTATGAACGGCGTTTTTTTAATGACGGGTACCGGCATCATTCCGCCGGATGATTTTACCTTACAGGTAGGCGATGCTATAAAAATCACCATCGAAGGCATAGGTTCTCTTGTTAACACGGTTGCGTCATGATAGAAGGAAAACAGATCATAGGTTTTGAACTATCTGCCGAAGGCAAAAATTTATGGCGCTCGGTTAACCCAGCAACAGGCGATAAGGTAGCCGATTTTCATAAAGCTACGCCCGAAGAGGTAGAAAAAGCTGTAGCAAAAGCTGCCCATTCATTCCAGCTATACCGCAAAAAATCAGGGGCCGAAAAAGCCGCGTTCCTTGATGCCATTGCTGATGAAATAACCGCCTTAGGCGATGAGCTCATTACTATTTGCTGTGCCGAAAGCGCCCTACCCCAGGCACGTATTACCGGCGAAATGGGCCGCACCACAGGCCAGCTAAAAATGTTTGCCACCCTTTTGCGCGAAGGCTCATGGCTGGATGCCCGTATTGAAACCGCCAACCCCGAACGTGCCCCAATTCCCAAACCCGACCTGCGTTATATGCAGGTAGCTTTAGGCCCGGTGGTTGTTTTTGGGGCAAGCAATTTCCCGCTGGCATTTTCGACCGCTGGCGGCGATACGGCCTCGGCGCTGGCTGCCGGCTGTCCGGTTATAGTAAAGGCGCACCCTGCCCATCCCGCAACCAGCGAGCTGGTGGGCAAAGCCATACAAAAAGCCGCGCAGGCAACTGATATGCCCGATGGTGTATTTTCCTTATTGTATGATCATGATATTGATGTAGCTACGCAACTGGTTACGCATCCCGAAATAAAAGCGGTTGGTTTTACCGGCTCGTATAAAGGCGGCAAGGCTTTGTTCGACCTGGCTGTGCGCCGCGAGGTGCCCATCCCGGTTTATGCCGAAATGGGCAGCACCAACCCCGTGTTTATTTTACCGGAGATGATGCGCAACCAGGCCGATGATTTTGCCAAAGGCTTTGCCGGCTCGGTAACCCTGGGCGTAGGGCAGTTTTGCACTAACCCGGGCATGCTGATCTATGAAGGATCGGACAGTGGGAAAGAGTTTACCATAAAACTGGAAGAACATTTTCAGCAAACAAATCCCGGCGTAATGCTGGCCGCAAATATTTATAAAGCCTATAAAAAAGGGGTTAAACATCATTTGGAAACACACGGGGTAAAAATACTGGCAAAAGGCCATCATTCTGACGATTTGAATATGGCATCGCCTGTTTTATTTAAAACCGATAGCTCGGTGCTGCACAAGCACCCCAATCTTTCCGAAGAAATATTCGGGCCATCAAGCCTGGTGGTAGAAGCCGAATCAAAAAAGGATATGTTAAAAATCGCCAAAAACCTGACAGGTCATTTAACAGCCACGGTTCATGGCACCGAAACCGACCTGCTTAATTATAAGGACCTTTTCGATATCCTGGAGCAAAAAGTTGGCCGTGTAATCATTAATGGCTTCCCTACAGGTGTCGAGGTAAACAGCGCTATGGTACATGGCGGCCCGTTCCCCTCAACCAGCGACGGGCGCAGCACATCTGTAGGCACAGCGGCTATTTTCCGTTTTACCAGGCCGGTATCCTACCAAAATATGCCGCAGGCTTTACTGCCCGATGAGTTGAAGAACGAAAACCCTTTAGGCATTTGGCGGTTAGTTAATGGAGAAAGAAATAAGGATAA
>DATJJI010000081.1:0-17386 GCA_035492275.1 Mucilaginibacter sp. | reverse complement strand
TTTTCTGCGAAGCTTCTTCATCCGTCAAAACCTGCTTTATTTCTTTTATCAATCTTTGGTTGGCATCTACCAATCGTGGGTCGCCTACAAAATTCTCATCATAAACTACTTTTTTGCTTTTACGCTTATACTTAAATTCTATAATATAACGTAACGGTTTTTGACCGCTCTTTACCGTATCGCCGCTTTCATCAGCCGGGAAATCCCAAAAACCAAGATCGGCAGCTTTACGGTGCAGGTATAACAAATCCTTCTCATTTAAGCGTAAATGCATTTTTACTACCGAGTCATGCATATTAACGTACTGGTAATCGCCGGTTTTTGAATTAAATTTATTGAGCAGGCTATCCCTGTCACCATATTGAAAAACAATAGAATCGAACTCTGTAAATTTATAGGGCGCGTTTTTTAGCACCATACCATAGTAATACAAACAGTAAAACAGGAACGGAACAATGATGCTCAACGCGAGGAATATTCTTTTAGCGTTAGAAAGTTTAAAACCTATATAGGGCATGGGTTAAATTAGTGATGGAGTGAATAATATTATTTAATTAGTAATCCGGCAAAATTAAAAAACTAATCCATCATTCATTCACTAAATCATTCATTCCTTAACTCCCCTTCCCATTTGCTTACTACCGCGGTAGCCATGGCATTGCCCAATACATTGGTTGCCGATCTGCCCATATCTAATATAGGATCAATGCCGATCAGTAACGCTAATCCCGCTTCAGGTATATTGAACATGGCTATGGTGCCTGCTACTACTGCTAAGGAAGCCCTCGGTACACCTGCAACACCTTTACTGGTGAGCATGAGTATAAGCAGCATGGATAATTGATGTGCCAATGATAAATGTATGCCGTACGATTGCGCCAGGAACAGCGATGCAAAGGTCATGTACATCATAGCGCCATCCAGGTTAAATGAATAGCCCAACGGCAATACAAAGCTCACTATTTTGTTACTGCAGCCAAAGCGCTCCAACTCCACCAATACACGCGGGTAAGCGGCCTCGCTGGTTGATGTGCTGAAAGCAACCAGCATGGCATCTTTTATATTGTTCACCAGCCTAAAGGCGCGGCTTTTTAATACCACAAAACCAGCAAAAATAATGATGGCCCATAATATCAGCAGCGAAAAATAAAACTCGCCGATAAACACTGCGTAGGTTGATAGTATACCCAGGCCCTGTTTGGCTACAATAGCCGTTATTGACCCAAATACCGCAAGTGGGGCTACATACATTACATAACCGGTAATTTTAAGTATAACAAGCGCAAAAGCATCCATTGCCTTAATAATGATCTCCCCTTTTTCGCCAATGGCGTTGGTGGCTATCCCAAAAAACAGGGCAAATACCACGATCTGCAGTATCTCATTATTCGCCATCGACTCAAAAAAGCTTTTCGGAAACACGTGGTTAATAAAGTCTTTCAGTGAAAGCGCTGTTTTTTGTATGCCGGTAACGGCGTGGCTATCAGGTATCATGAGGTGCATTTCGCGGCCGGGTTCAAAAAAATTAACCATCAGCATACCTAATAATAAGGATACCAATGTGGCACTTACAAACCAAAGCAGGGTTTTGCCGCCAATGCGGCCAACGGTTTTTATATCGGCAACTTTGGCTACGCCTGCAACCAATGTAGTGAACACCAGCGGCGCCACAATCATTTTTATCAACCGTAAAAATATATCGCTTAAAACCGTAAAGAACACCACTTTATCCTCACGTATCTGGTCGTTTTCCTTATGAATGGCTATTTGAGTGGCTCTTTGCATTTTAAGATCCTTGTAAACTGCGGATGCACTGTCCTTTACTACAGCCAGGCGGCTGTCTATCGCTTTTATATTAGCTTCGGCGGCATTAATTTTGCTGTTGTAAGCAGCAATTATATTTACATTGTAAAGGTACCCCGCTATCACCCCCAAAATAAGGGCGATAAAAATGTATAGGGTGAGCTTGCTTTTCTGCATTTATAAATATAAGGTTGCTAAACTACGACTATTTAGTATTTTGCTAAAATATTTAACACGCTAATGAGTACAACCACCTATGGTTTACAGGATATAAAAAAAGAACTGCAGCACTTATCGGGCCTGCAAATTGCCGATCTGTGCCTGCGCCTGGCCCGTCATAAAAAAGAGAATAAAGAATTGCTGGCTTACCTGCTTTTTGAGGCCGATAATACCCCCGCGTTTATTGAAAAAGTAAAAGCCGAGGCAGGGTTTATGTTTAGCCAGTTGCCGGTACGCAGCTATGAAGCGGCAAAATACCTGCGCAAGATATTAAGATTGCTGGGCAAGTACATCAAATTTATCGCTTTAAAAGAGGCTGAAATTGAACTGCTGATCAATTTTTGCTCAAACTATGTTCAGTATGCCGACAGGCGCACATCCTACAAACCATTACGGCTGATACTAACCAGGCAGGTTGAGAAAGTGCGTGTAGCCATAGGCAAACTGCACGAGGACCTGCAATATGATTTTATAAACGAATACAACGAAATGCTGAACGATGCCGATACCAAACTGGCATGGTTTAGCAAAACCGATTACTTATTGTAACATTGTACCCGGTTTAGCATCTAACAAACAAACTAACCTCTGCACGTGGCTGATAAAGAAATTGTCTTTAAGCAAATATTTGAAGCTAATTCAAAAAAGATCTTCCATTTGTGCTATGGTTATACGGGAGATGATGATGCTGCGAACGACCTGTTACAAGAAACATTTTTAAAAGTTTGGCAAAACCTGGAGAAATTCAGGAACCAGGCCATGATATCGACCTGGATATACCGTATTGCTGTAAACACCTGCTTAACGTATCTTCGATCAGAGAAACGCCAGGCCAAGGATGAACTTACACCGCAAATTGCGGAAACCAAAATGGAAGAGGTATCGGATAAAAATGAGAAAGTAGCTTTATTATATAAGTGTATATCAAAACTGGAAGAATCAGAAAGAATAATCATAACGATGGTGCTTGACGAGGTACCCTATCCTGAAATTGCCGAAATATCGGGTATATCCGAAGGCAACTTGAGGGTAAAGATCTTCCGTATTAAACAAAAATTGACAGAATTATATAATCAGTATGAAAGACTTTGATCATTTAATGTCGGTTTGGCAGGAACAGCCAAAAAGAGATCAGCTTTCAGTGGATGATGTGCTGAAGCAGGTAAAGAAGGAAATAAGCGGTTTAAGCACCAGGTTGTTGTGGAACATCACCAGCATGATCGTATCGTTAGTGGGCTTGTTTTTGGTGATGTTGTTTTTTGTATTTACCTCATGGGTAACTTATCTTGGTTTGTTTATCATACTGGTTACCTTGCTGTTATATGTAATGATGATGGTGCGCGATTATCGCATTATCAGCAAACGCGATGCTACAGTTAACCCTATCGACTACCTGCAAGACCTTAAAGAATATCAGAAGAACCGCGCCGGTATTTATGGCTGGCTGTACTATATTTATGTGGTATTGATGAGTACCGGCTTATTACTGTATCTGTTTGAAGTATTGCAAAATACCTCTACCGCTTTTAAAATTACAGCCTACAGCGTTTACACCGGCCTCATACTTTTTTCTACCTTTTATTTACGAGGACGTTTCGTTAAAAACGAACAGGAAAAGCTAAGCCTGATGATAGATCGGTTGATGCGTTTGCAGGATCAGTTTGATTAATATATCAACCAATAATTATTTCGCTATCCCTGTCGCCGCCCAAAATACCAGATAAGTAGCCGACAGATTCTTTAGCCGCACCGCGGTCAGCACCCGCCCGGCATCAGGATGAATATTGAGCGCGTGAATATTATGATGGTCTTTTTCAACCATTTTATTGGTATTGCTCCATTTGCCCATGTTATGCACTACATAACTAAGATTAGCATCATTATCGGCAACATCGTTGAACCAATCGGGCAGAATGAAATTTTTAACCTCGGTCCCATCTTTATATATAAGGTCAAATTGCAGTTTTGACGCGCCGTAAGCGCTGGTTAAACTTAAATACAGCCCGGAATAATGATGTGACGGAACTTTTATGGTAAAGCTGCTGGTATCGGTTATGTACCGGGTTTGATGTTTTACGGCGTCGTCATTATTGTAATGCAGTAAAATAGCCGGGTGATGCTCGTTAGCTGCAATCAGTGGGTTATCAGGCAGGGCATGTTGTGCATCGTCCCCATTTAGTACCGCCGCCGAAGCCGTGAAATAACCATTCTGTTTATCGACACCATTGGTATAGGGCACAAATTTACCTTTGCTTAATGTAGTGACCGATCGGGTGTTTAAAACTGGGCTTATATCGATCTGGACGGTCTTTTCGGCTTTATACAGCCATGAAGAACAAATGAGCAAAGCGCCTGCAGCGCTGATAATAAGGGGTGATTTTGGATACATGAAATAAAGATAATATTTAACTGTTTATAAATAAATAGGAGCCACTTATTGCCACCTAAAATCATTACCCAATTTTTTATATTTTTGCGTGGGTTAAAAATGCACCAGCTCCAACCCTGTTTACTAATCAATGGATATATCAGTTGTAGTACCTCTTTATAACGAAGTTGAATCGTTGCCCGAGCTTACCTCATGGATAAGCAAGGTGATGGACGAAAATGGTTTCCTGTACGAGATCATTTTAATTGACGACGGCAGTACCGACGGCTCATGGGACATGATAGCCAGGCTTCGCCTAAACAATCCTTTTATAAAGGGGATCAAATTCAGGCGTAACTATGGCAAATCGGCCGCTTTAAATACCGGTTTTGATGCCGCTGAGGGTAATGTGATCATCACTATGGACGCTGATCTGCAGGATAGCCCTGACGAAATACCCGAACTGTATCGCCGCATCGTCGAAGAAAAATACGACCTGGTATCAGGCTGGAAGGCCAAACGTTACGACCCCATTACTAAAACCATACCTACCAAGCTGTTCAACTCGGCCACGCGTAAAATGTCGGGCATACATAACCTGCATGACTTTAACTGCGGATTAAAGGCTTATCGTAAAGCTGTGGTAAAAAACATAGAAGTGTATGGCGAAATGCACCGCTACATACCGGTGATAGCGAAATGGGCGGGTTTTACCAAAATTGGTGAACAGGTAGTTGAGCACCGCGCCCGTAAATACGGCACCACCAAGTTCGGCATGAGCCGCTTCGTAAATGGCTTTTTAGATTTGCTGTCGATATTTTTTGTAGGCAAATTTGGCAAACGCCCCATGCACTTTTTTGGTGCCATGGGTAGTCTGAGTTTTTTTGGCGGGCTTGTATGTGCCATCTGGATCATTTGCGACAAGTTGTATGACATATCCCACCATATTAAAATAACCCGTGAAGTAACCGACCAGCCCCTGTTTTACATAGCGCTGGTAGCCATTATACTGGGTTCGCAATTATTCCTGACCGGCTTTGTTGCTGAACTGGTTGCCCGTAGCGCCCCGGAGCGAAACAAGTACCAGGTGGAGGATATTATTTAAATAGTTGATTGGTTTATTAGGTTAGATTAAGTTAAGTAGTTAATTCCATGAGTTAAAAATTGATAGAATCCAATCAACCCATTCAACTCAATCAACCACTCACTCCAAAACATGTTCTACTCCATCATCATACCTTTATACAATCGCCCGCAGGAGATCAAAGAACTGCTGGAAACCCTTACGCTGCAAACTTATAAACAGTTCGAGGTTTTGGTGATCGAAGATGGCTCGAAAGATGATGCAGAACAGATTGTAAAAAGCTTTGCTGATAAACTGGATGTTAAATACTTTGTAAAAGAAAATGCAGGCCAGGGCTTTGCCCGTAACTACGCTTTTGAGCGTGCCAAAGGCGATTACTTTATCATCTTCGATTCGGATTGTTTGATACCCGATAATTACCTGGAAATAGTCAACAACTCATTAGCCACAAACTGGCTCGATGCTTACGGCGGGCCCGATGCGGCACATGAATCATTTACCGCAACGCAAAAAGCTATCAGCTACGCCATGACCTCGCCTTTTACTACAGGCGGTATCAGGGGGAGCAATAAAAATGCAGGCGGACAATTCCATCCGCGCAGCTTTAACATGGGTTTGTCAAGGCAGGTTTGGGAAAAGGCGGGCGGCTTTATTATTACCCGTTTGGCCGAGGATCTGGAATACAGTATCCGCATCCATTCTTTAGGCTTTAAAATAGGCCTGATACCCGAAGCCAAAGTTTATCATAAGCGCCGCGCCAACTTTTTCCAGTTTTTTAAACAAATACATTTTTTTGGCAGGGCGCGTATTAATGTTTATAAGTTTTTCCCACAGCAGCTAAAACTGGTGCATTTTTTCCCGGCTTGCTTTACCTTGTTCTTGCTGTTTACAGCGGTTTTTGACGTTTTAGACTGGAAAATTTCCCTATTATGTAATATGGCTGTGGCTGTATTTATTTTGTTGATATTTTTTCACTCATTGGTTAAAAATAAATCGGCAAAAATTGCATTTTTGAGCATAATAGCATCCCTCATCCAGCTGGTCGCGTACGGGCTTGGTTTTATGCAGGATTTTTGGAAACGCATAGTATTAAAAAGACCGTAAAGTAAATATGTATCATCCCTTTTCAGTTGCAGAAACGTCAAAAGCTGCATGGGACATTTTTAAGAAAAACTTTGTAACTATCATAGTTTACTCAACTATATCATTCCTGCTGCTTTCTATTTTAGGCGTTATAACTGAGTACGTGATTTCGCCCGAGGCATTTACAGGTAAAATGATCGTATCGTTCATGATGATATTTGTACAGGCCTACACCACCCTGGGGCTTTACAAGCTGATATTTACGCTGATGGACAGCGAATATTATGAATTTGAATTCAGGCAGGTATTGCCCGCGTTTAAAAGTATCATGAGCTATTTAGGGGTGATATTTCTGATCGCTTTTTTAATTACTACGTTCCATTTCGCGGTATCGGGGCTTAATAATTACCCAAATCTGCAAGATGTGATTGAAGAGATCGCGGTTATCATCGCTTTATTTTTTGCGCTGCGCGTGATGTTTTTTATCACCTTTATCGTTGATGACCAGTCGGGTGGTTTTGAGTCATTAAGCCTAAGCTTTAAACTAACCAAGGGCTACTTTTTTAAGGTATTTACCATGCTGCTCATTATTTTGGTACTGATAGCTTTACCCGCTAAACTGGCCCAGTATTATCCCATCATATCCATCGCTATTATATTCACCTACCCTTTTGTAAATATTATCCTGGCGGTTACCTACCGTAAACTGATATACAGCCACCAGGATGTGGATGATGATATTGCCGAAACTAATTAAGTTATGGGTTTAAAAGCCATATTAAGCAAGGTATTTGCCGCAAAGGTTAATATTGATCTGAACCGCATCCGCAAAAACGCGGTGGCATTACAGCAAAAAACTTTTGAGCAACTGGTAGCGCAGGCAAAAAATACCGGCTTTGGTACCGATCATCAATTCGATCAAATAAAAACTTATGACGATTTTAAAAAGCACGTACCCATACGTGATTACGAGGAACTAAGCCCGTATATTAAACGTGTTGTAGCTGGCGAAGCTAACGTGCTTTGGCCGGGTAAACCCACTTATCTCACCAAAACATCGGGCACTACATCGGGAGTGAAATATATTCCCCTCAGTAAAGAGAGCATGCCCGAGCACATCAAAGCGGCACGCAATGCCCTGCTTAACTATATTCATGAAACCGGCAAGGCCGATTTTGTTGATGGCAAGCTCATATTTTTACAAGGCAGCCCTGTATTAGCCGAAAAAGCGGGCATTCCCACCGGCAGGCTTTCAGGTATAGTCGCGCATCATGTGCCTTCCTACTTACAAAAAAATCGCCTACCCAGCTACGAAGTAAATTGTATTGAAGATTGGGAGCAAAAAGTGGATGCCATTGTGCAGGAAACCTTGCATGAAGACATGCGCCTAATATCGGGCATACCGCCCTGGTGCCAAATGTATTTCGACAGGCTATCGGCTATTTCGGGCGGGAAGAAGATCAAAGATATTTTCCCCAATTTTAAGCTGTTTGTATATGGCGGCGTAAATTTTGAACCTTATCGCTCACGTATGCAGGAAAGCATTGGTTTTGCTATCGATTCGATCGAAACCTACCCTGCTTCCGAAGGTTTTATTGCTTTCCAGGATTCGCAAAAAGAAAAAGGGTTATTACTGTTGGTTGATTCAGGTATATTTTATGAGTTTATCCCAACGGATGAATACTTTAATGATAACCCCACACGTATCAGCTTAAAAGATGTGGAGCTGGACAAAAATTATGCGTTAATACTAAATACCAATGCCGGATTATGGGGCTATAGTTTGGGCGATACGGTAAAGTTTATCGCTAAAGATCCATATAAAATATTGGTTACCGGGCGCATTAAGCACTACATTTCGGCCTTTGGCGAGCATGTTATTGGCGAGGAAGTGGAACAGGCGCTGATGAGTGTAGCCAATGAGGAAGGAATTGATATCATTGAGTTTACCGTGGCCCCGCAGGTAAATCCGCTGAAAGGCGAATTACCCTATCATGAATGGTTCATTGAGTTTGGCGCCGCGCCAAAAGACCTTAAGGCATTCGCATTAAAAGTTGATAAGGCCTTGCAAACAAAAAATATTTACTATTTTGACCTGATTGACGGTAACATTTTGCAACCTTTGGTCATCCAAAGCATGAAAAAAGACGCGTTTATTAATTATATGCGTTCGCAGGGCAAATTAGGGGGTCAAAACAAGGTACCGCGGCTGGCCAATGACCGTAAGATAGCAGAGGAATTAAAAGAATTTATAAAGAATGATTAATCGTTGTAGCTTACAACGCACCACATTAATAAACTATTGAGTAAACTTAAAAACATAGCCATTCTTGGTTCAACAGGTAGCATCGGTACGCAATCGCTTGAGGTGATACGTGATAACAGCCGGTTATTCAAGGTTTTTATGCTGACGGCAAACGCCAATGCTGAGCTGCTGATCGCGCAATCGCTGGAGTTTTTGCCTGAGTATGCTATAATTTGCGATCGCGATAAATACCAAACCGTTAAGCAGGCACTTGCAAAAACTAATGTAAAAGTATTGGCCGGTCACCAGGCTATTATTGATACGGTTTCGCATCCGGATATACATACGGTTATTACAGCTATGGTTGGCTTTGCAGGGCTGGAACCCACCATAGCCGCCATTAAAGCCGGCAAAGATATCGCGTTAGCGAATAAAGAAACCCTGGTTGTTGCAGGCGAACTGATAACAGGCTTGGCTAAGCAGCATAACGTTAAAATATTACCGGTAGACTCGGAACATTCGGCCATATTTCAATGCCTTGCAGGCGAGGAACATAACCCGATAGAGAAAATTATACTTACTGCATCAGGAGGCCCGTTCAGGGGTAAAACAACGGCTTTTTTAGCCGACGTAACTCGTGAACACGCCTTAAAACACCCTAACTGGGTAATGGGAGCCAAGATCACTATCGATTCGGCTTCACTGATGAATAAAGGTTTGGAAGTAATAGAAGCTAAATGGCTGTTTGATTTGACGCCACAGCAGGTTGATGTTATTGTGCATCCGCAATCTATTGTACATTCGCTTGTTCAGTTTGAGGATGGCTCAATAAAAGCACAGATGGGCTTACCGGATATGAAGCTGCCCATTCAGTATGCGCTGGCCTATCCTAACCGCTTAAAGAATAATTTTAAACGGTTTAATTTTATCGATCACCCGACACTTACTTTCGAGAAACCTGATATGAACACCTTTCGTAACCTGCGTTTGGCGTTCGAGGCATTGGATAAAGGTGGTAATATGCCCTGCATAATTAACGCGGCAAATGAAGTGGCTGTAGCCGGATTCTTAAACAATGAAGTAGGCTTTTTAGCCATGAGCGACGTTATTGAAAGCTGCATGAAAAACATCAACTATAAAACAAAGCCTACGCTGGATGATTATTTGAATACCGATAAAGAAACACGCATATTTGCGCAAAATTTAATAAAAGAAATGCCGTTAAAGGCTTACAATTTAATATAGAAGAATGAGTATTGTAATTATGGTTGGCCAGTTATTACTGGGACTTTCGATTTTAGTGATCTTGCATGAGCTGGGCCATTTTGTAGCCGCAAGGGCTTTTGGTATCAAGGTAGATAAGTTTTACCTGTTTTTTGATGCCTGGGGTTTTAGTCTGTTTAAATTTAATTATAAAGGTGTTGAATATGGCATAGGCTGGCTGCCTTTGGGTGGCTACGTGAAAATTGCCGGTATGATCGATGAATCAATGGATACCGAGCAGTTGGCGGGCCCGCCGCAACCCTGGGAATTTCGCTCGAAACCGGCCTGGCAGCGTTTAATTGTGATGCTGGGCGGTATTATTGTGAATGTTATTTTGGGCATATTCATTTTTTGGATGCTTACCGCACGCTCAGGCGATAGTTATACACCTAACTCGAGCGTAAAGTATGGTATTGTACCGGGCGTTATCGGTAAAAAAATAGGCTTAGCGGCTGGCGATAAAATTGTTGCCATCAATGGTAAGCCTGTAGAGCGTTTTGAAGAATTGACGAGTTCAAAAGTATTGTTAGACCATCCTACATTAACCGTACAAAGAGGCCCACAAAACTTGAATATTAGGGTACCTGCCGATATCATAAATGATGTAGCCGATTACGGCGATATGGGCATGGAACAGTTTATCAGCAGTTTGCCGCGTAGTAAATTTGCTGTTGATTCGGTTGTTGCTAAAGGCTTTGCCCAGCAGGCAGGTTTAAAAAAAGGCGATAGTATAATAGCCGTTAATAATAAAAGTATTCAATTCTTTGACCAGTTTCAATCTGAAATAAAGGCTAATGCGGGTAAAGAAGTTGCCTTAACAGTTAAGCGTGCAGGCAATGATAGCCTTAAACTAAGCAGCAAAATTTCAGCCGATGGCACCATAGGTATTGCGAGAACGCTTGATCAGATTGATGAAAAAACAATTAAATACGGCTTTTTTGGTTCGCTGCCTATAGGTGCTGGTAAGGCCTGGCGTACTGTTGCCGTTAATGCCAAAAGCATACGCAAGGTATTTGTAGGCGAAGCCAAATTTAATAAGGTAATAAGCGGCCCTGTGGCCATTGCCAGCCTGTTCGGTACACATATCGATTGGGTACACTTTTGGAGCCTGGTGGGCTTTTTATCAATGGTGCTGGCCTTTACCAACCTGTTGCCTATACCGGCGCTTGATGGCGGCCATGCGGTGTTCCTGATCATTGAGATGATAAAAGGCAAACCGCTTAGCGATAAGTTCCTGGAGCGTGCCCAAATAGTGGGTTTTGTATTACTGATATCATTAATGGTGTTTGTATTTGGTAATGATATTGTTAAGCAGGTGCTGAAGAGTAAGCCGTAAGCATTATTTTTGTAATTCTGAGTATAGCAAAGAATCTTGTAAGCGCGACAAGCAAAGCGTATAAGATTCTTTGCTATGCTCAGAATGACAAGTTGGATATATAACAAAGAAAGCCCGTTTCATTTTGAAACGGGCTTTCTTTGTTATAGTGTTAAATGCCCTATTGCTCTGCCGGGTCAATAGCGTTTTCGAGAACATTAAATGGTGCCGACTTTTTTACACAGGCAGCAATGATCAGATCAATTATTGCAGATATAACCAGTCCAAAGCCAAAGCCTGTGATCTCATTTTTAAAGGTAGGCTCTAACCTGGCTTTAAACTCACCGCTTTCAAAGGTTTTAGTAACCTCGTCAATTTTATCCTGGCTCATATTCATTTTTTCCAGGCGCGCGGTCACAACAGCTTGCGAAGCATCGCTGATTTTGGCAGGCATATCCGGATCGATATATTTGAAAAGGACAAAATTATATAAAATACTAAGTACCAGCGTGAAAAACGACATCGCTATCAGGCTTTTGAACGCTTCTCCAAAACTCCAAAAGCCACCAATCGCTTTTCTTATTTCAAGCGAAAAAATAACCAGCAATACAATTCCTAATATACCACCTAATATTTGTATCCACAGGTTGGTAAATTGCATTAAAGGATCAACTATTCTAAAAACAATTGCTATCACAAGTGTGATAACTCCAATTAACAATCCATAACGAAGTGATAATTTACTGCTTTCGGCACTCCTGGTACTTGCTTCCATAATTAATTATTTAGGTTAAATAAATGATATCAATATACTGAGCACTGCCATATCAAACTCTTTAATTACGGCTTTGGCAGCAATGTTATTCTTTTCTTCTTCGGTAGGGTCAAGATTCTGAAAAAAACACATCATCGGGTAAAACAGTTCTTTCAGTTCTGAATCTTCCGGCAATTTTACAGCTACTTTAGCAATCTCTTCTACCGGGCTTTCCATTAATACCTGGTGGGCTATTACCGGTTCGTATATACGGTATTCATCCTGGAACTCGTCATCATCAACCAGTAAAAACTCCTTTAAGTAATCTTCAAGCTCAGGTTCAATATCTTCATCCTCGCACTCGTTTAAATAAAGCAGCAGGTTTAATAACTCGGTGCCCCTGTCTAAAGTCTGCTCTTCAATATCTTCCCATTCCGGGCTATCCAAATAATCTTCATCTAAGCGTTTTACATCCGCGCTGAAAAAATTGATCATCAGCAGATCAAAAAATACCTCGCGTAAAACTTCCAGCTGCGGGTGGTTATCAAACACAGCGTCCAGCGCGTCAACTTTGCTTAAAAAGTCATCCTCTAAAGCAAATACGGTTTTAAACTCCTGGTGTACCTCGGCGGTAGTTATACCGCTGTATTGCGAAAATGCCTGCAAAGAAGCGCCTAACGCTCTTTCTATTTTGGGGTCGATGATCATTATATATTCGATTTAAGTAAATGGTTATTGTTACAGGTTAACAATATTTTACCTTTTAAGTTCTGGCTCAGATACGGAGAATTGTATGACCGCGACTTATTATTTTCACGATTGTACGTCCATTCTGCATCCTTGTCAAAAATCACCAGGTTAGCTTTTTGCCCTGCCGCTATTGATGGTACTTCAATATCCAAAACCACACGGGGGCTAATCGCTAATTTTTGTATGATCAGTTCAATATCCAATCCTGCTTTTAAAGCCAGTGAAAACGCGGTCTGAAAACCGATGATACCATATTCGGCTACTTCAAATTCCACATCTTTAAATTCTATCTCGTGCGGCGTATGCTGCGATACAATAGCATCGATGGTATTATCTTTTAAACCCTTTATCAGCGCCTTTACATCGTTATGGGTACGCAGGGGCGGTTTTACTTTATAGTTACTGTCAAAGCCAGCTAAGGCGTCGTCGGTTAACACCAAATGGTGTGCTGCCACATCGCAGGTTACCTGCAAGCCTTTTTTGCGGGCATCCCTGATCAATTCGACTGATCGGGCGGTTGATATGGTACTGAAATGTATTTTTGAACCGGTGTATTCGGCCAGGTAAAGGTCGCGTGCTATCATCAGCTCCTCGGCCAGCGAAGGGATGCCCTTCATACCCAGCAGGGTGCTCATTTCGCCTTCGTTTACTTTGGCCTTTCCGGCAATAGCGGTATCTTCAGGGTAAGAAAATACCAGCGCCTCAAAACCTTTGGTATATAATAAAGCGCGTTCCATTAGTCCGGCATCCTGTACGGGGCGGTTGCCATCAGTAAAGGCTTTTGCACCGCTCAGGTACATATCGTACATCTCGGCCAGGTCTTTACCTTCGCGCTTTTGCGATATGGTACCTAAAGGATAAATATCAACAAGATTATTTTTTGCACGGTTCAGCAGGTATTCTACTTCGGCTTTTGAGTGTACGGGCGGCTGTGTATTGGGCATTAAAGCTATGCCGGTAAACCCACCTGCCGCTGCTGCCGCGGTACCAGTTTTTAAATTTTCTTTGGTCTCTAAACCCAGTTCGCCAACATTACAGTTTAGATCGAAAAAACCGGGTGAAAGTTGCTTGCCTGTAGCATCAAACACTTCGGTATCGGCTTTAATGTCTTTGGCGATCTCGGCAATTGTTCCGTTTTTTATTAAAATATCAGCAACTTGTTGGTTAAAAGGCGAATTAGGATCAAGGATAGTGGCGGATTTGATAAGCAAATTCATTAGCGTTGCTTTATGTATGGATTGAGGTTGATTCGTCTGTCTGCAAAAGCACTTTTTTATCGGTTTTGTAGAACCGTATCAGCAGTATTTCGGCAGCCAGAAATATCAATGCCAAAATTATACAAAGTTTCCATAATTGCACGCCTAAATTTACGTGACTTACCACATCTTTTATTGATCCCTTGCCTGCCTCTATCACATTACTTTGCTTTGGTATTATTTTGTCGAGCTCGGCAGGCGTAAAATAACTCATATCCGACTCGCTGCGATTATCATTAAATGCCATTACCGACACAATGCTATCCTGCTTTTTAAGATCGTACAAACCGGTTTCCTGTAGTTGATCAGATACATATAAAAGTGTACTTCCCTCCTGCTGCTTTACATCAGGAATAATACTTTGCATGCCTTTAATCAATTTAAGCAACTGTTTTTCTGATGTTTGCACTGGTGTGGTCTCTACCGTTTCGTCATGCCCTAAGGTGTAGAACAAAGGCTGGTCATGCCCGCTCAGCAAAGCTATCCTGAACATAATTGGCACAAAAAGCGCGTGGCGTGGCAAATCGCTAAAATCTTCATTTAACGGCACTGCCGACACGTATACTTTTCCCTTACCACTATTATACGATGCCCAAAATGATTGTCCGCCCTGCATTTGCAGCAAATTTTCGTTACTACTGCCCGACGCGCTTAACTGGTAATATTTTTTAACGACAGGCAGATCAGGGTTACGGGGAAAATCTTCGAAAATATTTTTAAACACCGGGTTCTGTAAATTTAGTGCCGATACTTTCGCGTTTTCGGTAAGCAGTTTTTCGGGCCAGGCAGCATTCATTTGCTGTAAGAAGGTATGATAGTTTACTAAGTCAGCATCCACCGCCGGGAAGACTACTAATGTGCCGCCCTTACTTACGTAAGTTTTTAATTGCTGCGATAGCCCCGCCGAGACGGTTTTTACATCGCTGATCACGATCAGCGGATAAGTGCTGAGCGCCGCATAATCCACATTACCATCAGGTACGCGGGTGGCATTAAAGAATTGGTCGGCACCAAATACGGCTTTCAGATATGGGTTAGTTATTCCGTTATCTATCAGTAAAACAGGCATTTGCTGTTTTACATTAAAGCTGAAATAAAACTGGTTATCAAATGTTACCGGGTTATCCTGTAGGGTAATTTCACAGCGCTGCCAGCCTGCTTTTAGTCCCGAAAAGGTAAGCGTATCGTTTTGGGTCGCCCGCGCGTTGATGGTAAAACCTCCCAATGCTTTTTGCTCACCATTAATAAGCAGCTTAAGTGGGATCTTTGTTGAATTTTCGCCGGCGTAATTATGCAGCTTCACCACCAGCTTTTCTGTTTCGCTGGGGCGATGGATAGCGCTGAGCAGCCAAACTGAATCAACCGCTACGTTTGCAGGACGGTTCGAGCTCAGTTGCACCAGACTAACCCGTACACCAGTATCAATTTTTATAGGTTGATTGGCGGTAATATTCTTCTGAAAATCGGATACGATATAGATAGATCGGCTTGCACCCGGCTGCATGCTCAGCAGGTTTTGCTGGCGGTTAATTATCTGCTGTAAATTACGACTGATGGGGCTAATCTTAACCATATCAACCGCGTCGTTAAATTCTTCGCGGCTTAACAGGCGCTGGTGTTTGCCTTCAAAATCCTGCGTAAGTAGTTGAAAACGATCGTTCATAGAATATGCCGAGGCAATCTCTTTGGCGCGACGCTTAGCCTCGTCTAACAAAGAACCCTCACGATTAAGGGTTTGCATAGAGTATGAATTATCTAGGAAAACACTGATGACGCGTTGCGTACCTGCATTTACATTAGTTTGGTTGGATATATAGGGGCGGGTAAATGCCAGCACTAAAAAGAATAGGGCGAGTAATCGCGCTGCCAGTATTAAACGCTCTTTTAAATTTCGGCGGGATGATTGTTGCTCCTGGATCTCTTTCAGAAACTGCACATTACTGAAATATATTTTTTGGTAACGCCTGAAATTGAACAGGTGAACCAATACAGGAATGGCCAGCGATATTAATGCAAATAAAAAGGCAGGATATAGAAAATGCATTTTTTTTACGCTTTATACAAATGTGCGAATTTTAATTCATCGAATCCCGGTATTAATTACTATCGCCGTCGTTACTACTGTCATCCTCATCAGTATGATGACGCCTTCTGTGCTTTTTCTTTTTATGAACTTCTTTATGGTGTTTTTTCTCGACCTTCTTTGTTTTGCTCTGTTTCTTTTCGTCCGATTTCTTTTTAACCGGTTCCTGGGTTACTTTTTTATCAGTAGTTGATGAAGTTTTATTACTGGTTGCTGCAGTAGTTTTATTGGTAGTTGATGTAGAATCTTTGCTTAGCTGTTTTACATTGAAACTATTGCTGTTCAGCGTATACTCTAATTTACGTTTTTGTCCTGTATTTGTAGCTGTACTGCCGCTGCCTTCAAATATTGGGAACTCCCTGATCAGTTTGCCATCGGTCACATAAAAATTATCGTTGCCGCGATAGCCTTTTTTTTGTGAGCTGTTCAGCTTGGGAAAATCCAGTTTCTGAACTTTATCTTCGTATATCTCGAAAGCATAAATGTTAGTGTAGTTAATGGTATCTCTGCCTTTGGCTTGTATAATTATTTCGGGGTGGCCATCGGCGTCCATATCGGCATTGTAAACATCTACTATCTGACCCTTTACGTCGCCGGTTGTGGTGGTATATTTACGGGCTGCCGAATCAGAGTGCAAAATCAGGAACGAACCGGTATCAACCGATCCTCGGCCCCAGCTTAGCACATCATAATACTGGCCCGGAGCCACTTCAACTAATTTATGAAATTTAAATGGTTCCTGTATTACAGGAGCTTTTGGCGCTACAGTGGTTACCGCTTTCTTTTGCTCATGGGCACATCCTGCAATTAACGCGCAGGCAATCAGCATAAAATAATAAAACCTCATTTTCATAACAGGTTAGTTAAACAATATATCGGGCGCTAACTCGCCGGTTGGTTTACCGGGAATGGTCATAAATACCCGCAGGTTACCCGTACTGCCTATGTTAAAATATTTTAAAGAGAACTTATGATATCCTTTTTGTAAAGGCACCGAACCCGCTTTTTCATATACAGGGTGCTTGCCATCATTGTCTACCACGGGCACATCGTCAATAAATAACACCGAACCATCGTCTGATACGGTCGAGAATCCATAAACACCATCGGTATCAATACGTATAAATCCGTTATATATTACACCAAAAGCCGGCATTGCCTTC
>DATJJI010000080.1:0-3176 GCA_035492275.1 Mucilaginibacter sp. | reverse complement strand
TTATCCTTGGTTTTTTCTAAACCTGTATCAAGCGCCTCCTGTTCTTGAGGGGTGCTTTCTTTTTTCTTAAAAAAATCAAATAGTCCCATGTATGTTGATGTGCAAATATGAAAATGTGCAGATATGCAGATGCAAATATGCCATTATACAAAATAACTATTATAAGCCTTAAATCATTTATTAAATTCATTTGCACATCTGCACATACGCACATTTGCATATCTACGTGCATTTGCACATAACAAAAAAAGCCCTCTCGTTATAACAAGACGGCTTTTATATTTTTACCAATGCTAATTATTGGCCTTTCGACTGAGCGATCGCGTCTTTTACGTGATCGTTATGAACGATTGTCTCTTTGAATGAATAAGCGCCGGTTTTTGGCGACTTAGTCATGGTGATAACTTTTGAATATTCTTTGCCTTTACCTGTTTTTAAGGTTGCAATTGATTTTTTTGCCATGTTTCTTTAATTATTGGTCCCGATAGTTATCGGGAAGTGGTTTATTGAATGAGTGAATGTGGTTTAACTAATAACTTAATCAACCAATCAACTAATCAACCAATTACTTAATTTCTTTATGAACAGTTACTTTTCTTAGAACCGGGTTGAATTTTTTCAACTCTAATCTTTCAGTTGTGTTCTTTTTGTTCTTGGTAGTAATGTAACGGGACATACCTGGCAAACCAGTTGCTTTATGCTCTGTACATTCTAATATTACCTGAACTCTATTACCTTTCTTAGCCATCTCTTTTTAAATTTTTGCCCCGATAGCTATCGGGGGAGTGAATTATTGAATGAGTGAATGTATCAACTAATCACCAATCTCTAATCTTCTACTATATATATCCTTTTTTTACAAACTTGTTAATACAAGCTGTTATCCCGTTTTTGCTGATAGTTTTAACAGCTGATGTGGACACTTTTAAAGTAATCCATTTATCTTCTTCAGGGATATAAAACTTTTTAAGTTTAAGGTTTGGATGAAACCTGCGTTTGGTTTTGCGGTTTGAGTTAGAAACGTTATTACCAACTATTGACGCTTTTCCTGTTAAATCACAAATTCTTGACATGACAATTGTTTTTAAAACCCTTTTATTAAAGGGATTGCAAATATCAGGATTTTAACTGGAATAGGCAATACTGATTTAAAAATATTTTCAAAAAAATAAATCGGCCTAACTTGTGGATAACCATTAACTGTATCAGGGGTGTATCACCTGCATCATCATACACCTGCAGCCGAAATTTAAGCCGGACAATCATGCTGACAAAAAACCATTTCCAACAAAATGCATTTTTTATATATAAATCACTAATTTTCGCTCACCAATTTACCCAGTTATGAAAATTACCTCGTTTGACCATTACAAGGAAGTCTATAAATATAGTGTTGAGCAGCCCGAAGAGTTTTGGGCCGGCATTGCCGATACCTTCAAATGGAGAAAGAAATGGAATAAAGTTTTAGAATGGAACTTTAAAGAACCTAAGATCAAATGGTTTGAAGGCGCCAAATTAAATATCACTGAAAACTGCCTTGACCGCCATTTGGATACTATTGCCGATAAGCCCGCCATCATCTGGGAGCCAAACGATCCAAAAGAACATCACCGGATACTGACTTATCGCCAGTTGCATGATAAAGTTTGCCAGTTTGCCAATGTGCTTAAAAACAATGGCGCCAAAAAAGGCGACCGTATATGTATTTATATGCCTATGGTGCCCGAGTTGGCTATCGCATTATTGGCTTGCGCCAGGATCGGTGCCATCCACTCAGTAGTTTTTGGCGGATTTTCAGCACAATCCATAGCCGACAGGATACAGGATGCCGATTGCAATATCGTTATTACGTCTGATGGCAGTTTCCGCGGAAACAAAGAGGTACCGCTAAAATCAATTATTGACGACGCATTGGTACGCTGCCCATCAGTACAAAGAGTAATTGTGCTTACCCGCACCCGTACACCGGTTGCCATGATCAAAGGCCGCGATGTTTGGTGGGAAGATGAGATTAAAAAAGTAGAGACCCAGGGAAATAAAGAATGCCTTGCCGAAGAAATGGATGCCGAGGATATGTTGTTCATCCTTTATACCTCAGGTTCGACCGGTAAACCTAAGGGTGTGGTGCATACCTGTGGCGGATATATGGTTTATACCGGGTTTACTTTCGATACCACGTTTCAATATCAGCCTGACGAAGTTTATTTCTGTACGGCGGATATCGGCTGGATAACCGGTCACTCCTATATTGTTTACGGGCCGCTATCCCAGGGGGCCACATCTTTGATGTTTGAGGGCATACCTACATACCCAAGCCCGGGCAGGTTATGGGATATAGTTGATAAATTTAAGGTTAACATTATATATACCGCACCAACCGCTATACGTTCACTGATGAGTTTTGGCGATGACCCGCTAAAGGCCAAAGATTTGAGCTCAGTAACTAAACTGGGATCGGTGGGTGAGCCTATTAATGAGGAGGCCTGGCATTGGTTTGACGAGAAGATAGGCCATGGCAGGTGCCCGCTGGTTGATACCTGGTGGCAAACTGAAAACGGCGGCCACATGATAAGCGCTATTGCAGGTGTGACACCATTAAAACCGGGCTATGCCGGTTTGCCGCTGCCCGGCGTGCAACCTGTGTTAGTAGACGAGACAGGAAAAGTTATTGAAGGTAATGGCGTCAGCGGTAATCTTTGTATCAAATTTCCGTGGCCGGGCATGCTGCGTACTACCTATGGCGACCACGAGCGTTGTCGCCAAACTTACTTTGCTACCTACCCGGATATGTATTTTACCGGCGACGGCTGCCTGCGCGATGAAGAAGGCTATTACCGCATTACCGGCCGTGTGGATGATGTGTTGAATGTGTCAGGTCACCGTATTGGCACTGCCGAGGTTGAAAATGCTATTAATATGCACAGTACCGTGGTAGAGTCGGCTGTTGTTGGTTATCCACATGATATCAAGGGGCAGGGTGTATATGCGTTTGTCGTAGCGCCTAACAAAAAGGATGACGAGGAACTGACCCGTAAGGATATCATCATGACAGTGTCGCGCATTATAGGTGCTATTGCCAAACCGGATAAGATTCAGTTTGTAAGTGGCTTGCCTAAGACACGCTCGGGTAAGATCATGCGACGCATATTGAGAAAAATAGCCGAAGGTGATACTTC
>DATJJI010000079.1:0-2157 GCA_035492275.1 Mucilaginibacter sp. | reverse complement strand
CTTGTTATCGAACTCCTGGACGTTTTTTACCGAATAATGGTGAATGGCGCCGTCAATTCTTTTCTTTTGAATGAACGAAGGTAATACAAGCGTTTCATGCACCATCGTTTCAGACCATTTTACAAACGTGCGGTTAAACAGCCGCACATGATGGTCTCGCCCCCAACTGCCGAAACGGATAGGCTTTCCACCAAAATAGGAACAGAATTTAATATCGTAAACGGTTTCAACATTTTTAAAGTCGATGTCATGAATTGCTTTGGTGAGCTCATCATCCGGTATCTCATCCGCATCAATACTTAATACCCAATCATATTTTGCTGCCTCAATGCCTTTGTTTTTATTCGCTCCGTAACCATCCCACTGTTTTTTATACAAGCTATAACCGTACTATAACTGCATATTAACCGGTTCATCATCGTTTCCGTTGCATATAATAATAATATCATCGGTAAGCTTTCTTGCTTTTTGAAGGCAGCCATCTATAATATCAGCAACGTTTTTAGTGATTATAACAACAGAAACCGGAACCATTTACTTAATTTTAAATGCCTTTTATGGCGTGTGTTTGTGAATAATACCGGGCAAACAATTAAAATGGTTGCCTTGTAACAATGATTTTAAAGGAATTTGAGGCATCGCTGAGATAAATATTTGGTATATAATGGTTTGTATATAGGTGTTATTTAACCAACGAGATGCCGGGAAAGCACAGAGATCAATTGGAATAACTAAATATTAACTGCAATTTATCTGGATTTTTAGGCAGAATCAGCGTACTCCGTGCCTTCCATGTGGTCTTCGTGATTGAAATGACGGTGCCAGGTTTATACACTTATTATCAATTAACGACTAAAAGTGTAAGTTTTTTAAGATATTGATTTTCAATAAATTAAATTTATAGGATAATTTTTTGTGACAAACAGGCAACCTTTTGTTAACGAATAACGTGATAGGGATAAAACAAATGGGGACAACATTAGCTAACAGGATATAACCCTTATGGGAGACGAAGAGTTACATCAACTGATTAAGGGCTGTATAAAACAGGACAGAAAGTGCCAGAAAATGCTGTACAAGGCGTTTTATGGCTTCTCTATGGGTATATGCCTTCGCTATGCTAATGACCGCGATGAAGCAGCGGAGGTGATGAACCAGGGGTTCTTTAAAGTTTTTACTCATATTGAAAGCTTCGACACCAGCAGGCCGTTCAAAGCATGGCTCGGCAAAATAATGATGAACGTATCCATCGATTATTACAGGGCTAACCTTAAAATGGCGTATACTGAAGACCTGGAACAGGCCGAACATGTAAGTGATGGTGACATTGCCGATAAAAACCTCAACTATGCCGACCTGCTGGCCATGGTTCAGAAACTCCCCCAGGCATACCGTACGGTTTTTAACCTTTTTGCAATTGAGGGTTATTCGCACGAAGAAATTGCTTCAATGCTTAATATAAATGCCGGCACATCAAAGTCAAACTTGCATAAGGCCAGGCAGAAGCTAAAAAATATGATATTAAAGGCAGATTCGTCTGCCGGGAATGCCGGTTACAATGGCGGCATGGACTATAATACCTCGGTCGTGGCTATTAAAGCTATAAACATGAACGGGGGGTATTTAAACAAAGGTATTTGAGAATGAACACTGAGAACGAAAAAAAATTAGATGATCTTTTTAAAAAGAAGCTGGAGGACCCGGTCGACGAGATCCGGTACGAAGAAAGCGATTGGGGCGCACTGGAGGGAATGCTGGATAAATCACGCAAGCGCAAGGCCGTGGTTTACCTGTGGCCTATTCTTAGCGGCGTAGCTGCATTGTTATTAATATTTTTAGGATGGTGGATGTTCAGTACAAAAAATCAGCCTGGTAACACATTGGCTAGACATGGCGCTAAAGATACCGCTGCCGGCAGCAATAAAATAGCAACCGCTCATGATACTATACTTGATAAAAACAAGGCGATAGCCAGCCTAAAGGATACCATTTTGGGTAAAACGGCATCGATTGCACGAACAAAAAAGGATACTATACTTGATAAAGCTCAAACTATAGCACATGTAAATAAAATACATACTAAGGTTGATAACGCACATTTTGTTGCAGCACCTGGTGTAAAAAACAATATACCGCAGCAACAGGTAGTTCCGATTA
>DATJJI010000078.1:0-2698 GCA_035492275.1 Mucilaginibacter sp. | reverse complement strand
TTTACCACTATTTGGGGAAATATATACAAAGGACTGGAAACATTGATGGATTGCGCGCGCTTGCTCGACCATATCAATATTGAATATGAGTGGCAGTTAGCCGGCATTGGGCAAAATGATGAAGTTGTCCGCATAGCTTCAAAAGGCAATAAACACCCTGTATCAGCTAATATTAAGTTTTTAGGGATGATCAATGAAGCATCATTAATTGAGGGCCTTTTGCAATCACATATATACATAGCAACTTCACATATAGAAAACAGCCCTAATAGCTTATGCGAAGCTTTGATTTTAGGTATGCCCTGCATAGCTACCAATGCCGGCGGCACCGGCAGCCTCATGGAGGACAACAAAGAAGGTGTTTTGATACAAGATGGAGATCCGTATGCTATGGCCGGCGCCATTATAGAGTTAAAGGATGATTATAAAAAGGCTATTAAATACGGTGCACAAGCACGTGAGCGCGCCCTGTTAAGGCACGACCAACAGAAAATAACCAATGATCTGCTGTCTATTTATGAAACTATTTTACAAGATAAAAATGAGTCGTCGTCCATGGTAACGGCAGATGCTTACATGCAGGAAACGAATGAAACCATAGTCGCGAATAATTAACAGTTAATAAAAGTGAAATTTTATAAATCCCAAACTTTTATTATTAATCGGTGTACTGAAAATATAAGATACTAAAATCTATGAAAATTGCCGCGTTAAGCTGCTCATATAACAGAATAAAAACAACGAGCAGGTTTTTGAATAGTATTGTCGACCAGGATATGCCGGATGGTTATACAATGGATGTATACCTGTTGGATGATAATTCGCCAGATGGCACTGCAGACTATGTTCAGACTCATTTCCCCACCGTAAATGTAGAAAAAGGTTCGGGGTCATTGTTCTGGGCCGGCGGAATGCGTACCCTATGGAAAAGGGTGATGGAAAAAGACGAATACGATTTTTACTTATTACTTAATGACGACGTTGTATTAAAAGAAGGTGCCATTAAAGACCTGCTATTGGCACATGCCATATCAGATCATCAGGGGAACATAATAATGGGAACGGTTTTAGATAGTTCTGCACAATACATAACCTACGGTGGGTTGAAACTGACCAATAAATTAACCGGAAGCGCTGTTTTTTTAAGACCAGATAACACGAAATTACTGGCATGTGAAATTGGCAACGCGAATATTATGCTGGTTGATAAAGCCACGGTAAAAAAAATTGGAATTTTGTCTGAACATTACACACATGGTATTGCTGATTATGACTATACCTTAACCGGTGTAAAAAATGGGGTTAAAGCATGGGTTGCTCCAGGGTATTACGGCTATTGTGACAATGACCATATGATGACCTGGTTGCCCCATGGAACGCCTTTAAAAAAACGGGTCGAATATTTGTATAGCCCAAAAGGTTTAGGGTATAAGCAGTTTTTACGATATACATGGAAACATTTCCCTTTATCGCTGCCAATGATATTTGTTAAGCTTTGGGTAAAAACATTATTCCCGGTTTTGTACGATAAATACAAAAAGGATAAACTTTATACAAAGAAACAAATGCTTAATATAAAAGGTAGTTAAGCAAAGCTTACTTATCACTTTCAGTATGTTTAGGTATCCGCTATGCTGGATACCTTACCCCGGTGTCAATACGTATACTTTTTATTGAGTCATTTTATAACGCCTCAATCCGGTAATTATGCAAGAAGTGAATATTCCTTTTCAAAAAACTGTATATCACTTTGGTAGTTAACTACTGGGTGAATTGTGTTGGGTGCCATTATCTATAAAAGTCTATCTGCTAAATGAAAATTATAATTATTCATAACGATCTGCGTGTGTACTGGAAGCGAAGGCTGATCTATTTAAGAAAATTTTTAAACACCAAAGGTGTTGATCTATATGCTGTTGAACTTTTTGGCAAAGGGTCGCCATATGATTTTGACCTGTACAATAAAAGCGAAACCTGGTGGGATTGCCTTTTCCCTGATAAGAGCAATGACCAACTTACCAAATACCAAATCAAGGACCGGATATTTTCAAAACTGGATGAATTAGATCCTGACATTGTAATTGCCGGATCAATTGTCTTTTACGCCGGGGCATTGGCATTACGATGGGCCAAAAACAATAAAAAAAAATTTATAATGTTTGATGACGCAAAGTTTTCGAATGTAAAGCGAAATATCTTAATACAAACAATTAAGAATTTGATCACGCGTCAGATCGATGCTTTGTGGCTACCATCAACCGACTATGAAGAAGGTTATGCATCCTTATTAAATAAAAATAAAATTTATTTTTTTTATGGATACGATTGCATTGACAATGATCATTTTAAGTTTAATGGCGAAAGGAAGTTCGATACTCAAACTATAATTTGCGTGGCCCGCCTGGTTCCTATAAAAAACATCGAAAATTTGTTACGGGCTTGGCGCTCTATAGAAGAAAGCGACGACAACTACAAATTAATTCTAATTGGTGACGGCCCTTTGGTTGATGAATTAAAAGAAGTTAAAAAGTCACTTCAAATTAAGAGAGTTGACTTTTTGGGTGCTATGGATAATGAAAAAGTGCTTGAATATTTACATAAGGCAGATGCATTGGTTTTGCCCAGCTTTGCTGAAAGCTGGGGATTGGTGGTAAACGAAGCTATGGCCGCGGGTTTACCCTTGCTGTTAAGCAATAAA
>DATJJI010000077.1:0-2887 GCA_035492275.1 Mucilaginibacter sp. | reverse complement strand
TTGATATACAGGCTGATGATAACGGCTATCACGTATTCAGCATAGAAGATGGCGAATGGCTGCAATATACCATACAGGCTGCTAAAGGTACTTATACCGTTAAATTGCTGATATCATCTGACGGTGGAAAGGGCAAGGTATCATTAATGGTAGGCGATAAGCCTGTTCAGGCTGCAATAAGTTTGGCCGATGCATCTTCGGCCGGATGGCGCGCTGTTGAAATAAAGAATGTGCAGTTAAATAAAGGAGTTAACCACTTAAAGGTATTAGCAGACGAAGGCGGGTTTAACTTTAAATCTATCCAGTTTATAAAGAATTAATGGTATGAAAAAGTTGTGTTGCACCCTGGTAATAGTTGCAGTTTATTTTTTACAGACGGCGTTTACCTTGCCTGTAAACCGGGCGGATGACCCTGCTATTAAAAAGCAAACGACCGCCTTACTAAAAAAGCAAATTATGGCCGCGGCCGATTGGGCCATGACACAGCAACCCGTTACCGTAACCGCCTCTTTTTCAAAATTAAGCGCGGGTGGTAAACACGATTTTTTTTCGCAGGCCGACTATTTCTGGCCGGACCCTAAAAACCCGGCCGACCCTTACATCAACCGGGATGGTATGACCAACCCGGAAAACTTTGTGGAGCACCGTAAGGCTATGATCAGGCTCAGTAAAATTATAGGCGCGCTGGCATCGGCCTATAAAATAACCGGCGATGATAAATATGTAAAGCAAGCGCTGATACACTTAAAAGCCTGGTTTGTGAATCCTGATACCATGATGAACCCTAATTTGCTGTATGCGCAGGCGGTTATCGGTAAAGAAACAGGCCGTAACTACGGCATAATCGATACCATACACCTTATGGAAGTGGCGCAGGGCATGCTGGTTATGGAGGGTTCGAAAGCGTTTGACCGGCAATCTGCCATCGCCATAAAAAAATGGTTTGCCGATTATACGCACTGGTTAAATACCAGCAAACCCGGCTTGCAGGAAAAAAATGTTAAAAACAATCATGCTACCTGCTGGGCTATGCAGGTAGCATCATTTGCCAAACTGTGTAATGATGAGCCTATGCTTGATTCGTTGCGTTTAAGGTATAAAACCGTTTTATTACCTAATCAAATGGCTGTTGATGGCAGTTTTCCGTTAGAGTTGGAACGCACCAAACCTTATGGTTATTCTATTTTTAACCTGGATGCCATGGTGATGCTTTGCCAGATATTATCGACACCGAAAGATGATCTGTGGAGTTATCAAACAGCCGACGGTAAATCCATCAAAAAGGGCATAAGCTATTTGTATCCTTTTATAGCTGATAAAAGAAAGTGGACTTTAAAACCCGATGTAATGTACTGGGATAATTGGCCCGTAGCGCAGCCATTTTTATTATTTGGCGCCAACGCGTACCACGAAAACGGTTGGTATAAAACCTGGGCAGGCTTAGATCATGATCCTAAAGTAGAGGAAGTGATCAGGAATGTGCCTATCCGTAACCCGCTTATCTGGTTATAAAAAGGTATTAAAGCGTATTAATTCTCGTGCGATAATCGCAACTTATGCGGGTTGCGTTCTTTGCCGCGCTCAATTACCAGCTTGCTCCAACCTTTTGTACCGCTTTTATCATCCTTTTTGTGCTCTTCCATTACTTTTTTAATGCGGATGGCATATTGCCAGCAGGTGCTTTGGCGTATGCCAATTTTTTCAGATAGCTGGTAAGACGATATGGTGCCTTTGGTGCTGTACATTAAATACACCACGTAAAAGGCTTTGTTAATAGGTATACGGTTGTTCTGAAATATGGTGTTAAACAATACCGACTCTTCATAACCACATTTGGTACAACGACGGCTGTAAGGCGCGCGCCCATTATGGTAAGTAAGGTTTGAGCATTTAATACAACTAAATCCATCGGCCCATTTTAATTCGGCCAGGAACTTGTTGCAGCTTTCCTGGTCAGCGTATTTGGCACTGAATTCTTCAAACGATAGCTCGGCCGACAAGGCACGCGCGTCAGTAACCTTTTCAATATTATTTTTAAGCGCGATGTTATCTTTTTCAAGCAGCAGGTTCATTAATGATATCTCGGCTGTTTGTTTTTCAAGGCGCTGATTGATCATTAATAATTCATGATTTTGAACTTCAATAATACCGGCCTGTTCAAATATGCGCTGCGATTTTTCTATTACCTCTTTGGTACGGCTCTGTACCTGTATTTCAAGTTCCTGGTTAATAGAATCCTTCAGTTTATTGTTGATATTCATCTGCCTGATGGTTTCGTCGGTAGCGGCTTCTTTTTCGCGCCTTAGCAGCCGCACCTGGTCGCCGATAGCGAACGAAAGGAAAACCATCTCCAATATAAAGCTAAAGCCCAGGCTGTAAAAGCCTAATAAGCCCGATAGGGCCGATAACTGTTGTGCCAACCCAAGCACGCTAACCGCTTTACAAATGAATCCGAGGAAAAGAAAGGAATAGCCCAATACAAAGAAACGAGCCGGTTTAAAGCCGCGTTTATATATGGTGATGCCGGTTAAAAATGCTAACGATAGTGGTATAAACTCAACAAACTTATAAATGAATAAACGGTGGTTAAACAGGCAGCAAACAAGAAAAGCGGTCCTCAATACCAACACATAATTGATGAGCTTATACAGCTTGTAATCTTTAATACGTACATGCAGCAGATCCCTGGTGAACAACAAGGCAAAAACGCTTACCAGGTATAGTGCAATGCCATAAGCGTATCCGTTCCAGTTAGGTGCATTGGGCCATACATATTGATACGCTATACCATCGGTGCTCATTTCATAAAAGCCTACACATAGTATATAGAGCACGTAAAACAGGTAATATCTTTTCCGTACCGCCAGGAACATGAGCAGGTTATTAA
>DATJJI010000076.1:0-14472 GCA_035492275.1 Mucilaginibacter sp. | reverse complement strand
ATGATATACGCGGGCCTTTATCTGGCATTTTAGGCGCCATAAATGTGGCGCGAGAAATGTATGATATAGCCGAAATGAAAGAGATGCTGTTTTTGATGGAGAAATCATTAAAAAAGCTGGACACTTACATATTAAGCATGCATGACTATTACAGCCTGCAACGCGGCGAATTACAGATATCGGATGTTGATTTTAAGAAACTGGTAGATGAGTTTAAGGATATTTATAAAATGATAGCCGGTACGGGCAATATTGATTTCAAAATAACCATTAATCAGCAGGAGCCTTTCCGCAGTGATACCATACCTTTAAAACTTATCATGAACAACCTGCTCTCTAACGCTTTTAAATATCAGAATAAAGATGCCGAGGAAAAGGTAGTTGAACTGTGCATTGATGTACGCAAAGGTATAGCTGCTATTGAGGTTAAAGATACCGGTATCGGCATTCTGGGCAATCATTTGGGCGAAATATTCAACCTGTTTTATCGCGCAAGTTCGCAAGAGGCCGGTTCGGGATTTGGGTTATATAATGTAAAAAGTGCCCTTTTAAAACTGAACGGACAAATAGAGGTCAATTCTGTTTTGCATAAAGGCACTACCTTTAAAGTGACTATTCCTACCAAATAGAGCCGGCATGGAATTAACGTTTATTATTATTGATGATATTGAGCTTGACCATTTTATTGCCCGTAAAATAATAGGCAATGAAAATGAGGCATTTGCCGTAAAAGGCTTTTTAGATTCAAAGCAGGCCCTAACCTATATTGCCAATCACGCCCCCGCGCCCGGCATTAAAAAAACCCTGGTTTTTCTGGATATTTATATGCCACTGATGGATGGGTTTCAATTTATAGAAGAATTTGAGCAATTGCCCCCGGCCATACAGGACAGGTATTATTTTGTTGCCCTTACTTCGTTTCATGATTCGGCTGATGGTAACCGCATAAAAGCGTACTCGGCTTTTAAAGGCATGGTGGCAAAACCTATTACCCCCGAATCCATAAAAAAATTGCTGAAAGACGTATGTAAAGAGTGTAATATCCGCTTGTAACGAAGCCGTTTTAAGATAATAGCTTTTGCCTCAGCAAAAACTCCAGCTGATCGTTGGACGTCCCCAGCTTTTCATTCATCTCCTTTAACTTTTCCTTTTCAAGATAAGCGTCATAAGCCCGGTTAATGGTGATATCCAGTTCTTCCTCGTTCCAGGGTTTGGTGAGGTAGTGAAATATTTTGCCTTTGTTAACGGCATCAACAACCGCACCCATATCGGCATAGCCGGTAAGCAATATCCGCATAGGGTCCGGAAATTTTTCTATTACTTTTTCTAAAAACTCAACCCCGGTCATGTTAGGCATACGCTGATCGGTAACAATAATGTGTATGAGCCTGTCTTCCATTATCTTCAACGCTTCTTCCCCACTTATAGCCGTAAATACCTGGTATTTTATACGAAACGCGGCCTTGAACGAAAACAGGTTGTTTTCCTCGTCGTCCACGTATAATATCGCTATTTTTTTATCAGCCATACAATCCTATTTTTAACGTTACCCGGGGTATTAGGTTTATCATCAGTACAAATCACCCTAAAGCGATTTGTATGTAGGTACAATTTACATACTTGTACTGAAAGTTACAACTTTTAGCGCTATTAAAATATAATTTTCCCTGCTGATGTTACTAAAGAGGCGATACGTACGGCATCGAATATGCGTTCTTCGGTAGTTCCTAATTTAATCAACGAATCTTCGTGGGCGTTAACGCACATTTCGCAGCCATTCACTGCCGATATGGTCAGGCTCATCAATTCAAAAAACTCTTTACCGGTTACAGGTTTCATCATGATTTGCATACGTATACGTGCAGGTATCTGGCTGTATTTTTCTTTCTGAGTAAAATGCCTGAAACGGTAAAATACATTATTTGACGCTAATAAAGACGCGCAGGCAGCGGCTTCGGCTGTTTCCTCGGCGGTAGCGCCTTGTGCGGTAGCCTGGTTGGTATAAAAATCAGTTAACAGGGCATTATTGTTGTTAACAGCAACACTAAGCCCAAGCAGGGCGCACTCTTTAGTATTTAAATGCTCGGATGTAAGGGTGCTGGTAAAGTTTAGCTTCAAATCGCGTAAATAGCGCGATTCGCCCTTTTCAAGCAGGGTAAGGCTGGCATTACGGTAGGTGGTATCTGCACCAATGGTTTGCAGTAATTCGTTTATGGTTTCTGTGCTTTCGCTCATGGTATTATAAATTTTAGTGTAATAAAAAAATCCCCGTTGTCCGGGGATCTTTAAGTTTTAAACGGTTAACGTTTCCTGGCCCTTTTCCCAGTTGCATGGGCAAAGCTCGTCGGTTTGTAAACCATCCAGTACGCGTAAAACCTCTTTTACGTTACGGCCAACGCTCAGGTCATTAACGCACACCCAACGTACAATACCGGTAGGGTCAATAATGAAAGTAGCGCGGTAAGCAATTTTTTCGTTAGGCTCTAAAATACCCAGCTCCTCGGCCAATGATTTTGAAGTATCAGCCAGCATCGGGAATTTAAGGTCGCGCAGGTCATCGTGGTGAGTTCTCCAGGCAGCATGCACAAATTCAGAATCGGTTGATGCACCTATTAAACGGGTCTCGCGGTCGCGGAACTCGCCGTAGCTTTTGTTAAACTCAGCGATCTCGGTAGGGCAAACAAAGGTAAAGTCCTTTGGCCACCAAAACATCACTGTCCAGATGTTGTCGTCATTAACCAGGTAGTCTGAAGTTAATGTTTCAAACTCTTTTCCTTTTTCTAAACTAACCACTGCGGTTTTTGAAAATGCAGGGAATTTTTGTCCTATAGTAATCATAGCTATGATGGTTTTTTAAATTTCAATACAAATATACCGTTTTTTGCCATACTTAAATATCGCATTTTTAAATGCTATATAGTATTTATCTATATATATTAATGAAGATTATAACATTTGTTAATCGAGGTAAATGTCCTCATTTTGTGCAATAACTCTTCGTATAATTCACCTATCCACTCTGTTACAAAACTCATTTGCAGTTTTAAAAACTGCTGCTTAACTTAACCAAACCAATTATTTCAAAAAACCACAACATCATGAAAACCAGAATCCGCTTGTTTGTTGCGCTGCTTTCGGCCACTATTATAGTTTTTGCCGCGGCATGGAAAAGCCCGGTTAAACCCGCGGCCAAACCTGCAGCGCCCCCGCTTAACGGTCGTTATTTAATTGCCGCCGTACCCGGCGTACGCGATTATTTAGGCTACGGCGGCCACGGCCTGCTGTTTTTTGATATTGATCACGGGCATAAATTTGTAAAGCGCATATCATTTAAAGGCTATCACCCTAAAAATGGACTGCCATCAAACGTAAAAGGCATAGCCGTGAGCATACCGCTGCATAGCGTGTATGTTACTACATTAGAAACCCTGGAACGCATTGACCTGATAACCGGTAAACTGATATGGGAAAAACCTATAGAGCATGGCTGCGATCGCCTATCTGTATCGCCGGATGGCAAAACCATGTACCTGCCATCGCTGGAGAGCCATTACTGGACGGTAATTGATTGCGAAACCGGCAATATTATAAAGGTGATCGATGGCTTTAACGGATCACATAATACTATTTACGCCCTATCAGGCAAGCATGTTTACCTGGCCGACCTAAAAAACACCATGGTAAAAATTGCCGACCCTAAAACCAATACGGTTGTTGGCGAAGTTGGCCCGTTTTACAATTTTGTACGCCCCTTCACGGTTAACGGTAAAGAAACCCGCATTTTTGTAAACTGTAATGAATTATTGGGTTTTGAGGTAGGCGATTTGCAAACCGGCAAAAAACTGGCCCATATTGAGGTTGAAGGCTGGGAAAAGGGCCCGGTACGCCGCCACGGCTGCCCAAGCCACGGCATAGGCCTTACGCCCGATGAAAAAGAAATATGGCTATGCGATGGCCACAATATGCGCCTGCATATTTTTAGCGCGCACGAACCTTATCAGCAATTAAACACTATACCTGTGCAGGATATGCCGGGCTGGGTTACTTTCACTATTGATGGCAAATACGCTTACCCATCAAGCGGCGAGGTAATCGATGTTAAAACCCGCAAAACGCTTACCCTGCTTAAAGATGAAGATTATAACACCGTTGAGTGCGAAAAGCTAATGGAGGTTGATTTTAAAGATGGCAAGCCCGTACGCGCCGGTGACCAATTTGGTGTTGGGCGCGTAATGAATTAATATAACATGGGTGTAGCGTAGCGCTACATACGCTACACCCTGCTACCACCGGCAAAATGTTGCCACTATTATTACAAAATTTATTTATAGCCACATTAAATTGTAAAGGCTTTTCTTTATGCTTTCCGGCAATGCCATATTAACATTGCTGTTACATTACCCCATAAAGCAACAATATCCAATAAAATATTTAGTAATTTTCATTACCAATTATATTCATCCCTCCCCCTCCGGGACGAATACAAACCGATTTATACCGTTTTATTTAAAAATTGATGTATCAACAGAAATTCTTTAACTAACTGAACCATGATGAGATCGCCAAAATTTTACCTTACCGCCAACATGCCATTCATGCAGCATGTGTTTGTTTTATTATTAATGCTGATGACCGCGTTGCCGGTTATGGCACAAAACACTTACGAACTATCGAACACTAATGTAGCTGTGGCGGTTGATGCCGATGGGCGGCTTACCAAATTAATGAACGTAAAAACGGGCCACAACTACCTGGCATCGGCTGGGCATGAACTATGGAAGATGTACTACAAAACATCCGACGCGCGCGAACTGGAAATACCTTTTGCCAAACAAAAGGCACAGGTACGTAAAGAGGGCAACGCTATTATTATTTACTATCCATCTTTAACCGGCAACGTGGCTTTGGCCACCGCGTCGCGCCAGCTTAAGGTAGCGTTTACCTTGCGTGCCGACTTGCAGGATGACCGCATTACCTGGACGGCCACTATAAAAAACAGCGAAAAAGAGCCTCACCTGGAGATCAGCGAACTTTGGCTGCCCTGGATAGCCGGTATTGGCGATATGGGCAAGGGTCGCGCTGCCGATCAGCTTTACTGGCCTGAGGATGGCGGGCGCAAAATAACAGATCCATACACAAAACTTACCGGGCCAACAATAGAAAGCGCGGCAAGGCGTGGAGGCGGGCGTAATTATCGTATTACCTACCCATGGCCGGCCAGCATGCAATGGTACGCTTTATCCAACGGCGAGGAAGGCATTTATGTGGGCAGCCATGATAAATCGCTCATGACCACTACCCTTAATGTAATGGCCGATAGAAATGGCTTATCAGCATCAATGGTAAAATATCCGTTTGTAAAATGCGGCGAAACCTGGACATCGGCACCAACTATTGTACGCCTGTTTACCGGCGACTGGCACGAAGGTGCCCGTTTTTACCGCAGCTGGGCCAGCACCTGGATGCCCAAACCAAATCCGCCTAAATGGTTGCGCCATATTAACGGCTGGATCATCCCCAACCTGAAAGCACAAAATGGCGGGGCTTATCACGGTGTTTATGGCGATTTGCCGCAATTTTACCGCGATGTGCACGCCGTGGGTATTGATATGATCAGTATTTACGGCTGGGAAAAACAGGGCTTTGATAACTGGTACCCTGAGTATACTGCCGACCCGGGCATGGGCGGCGAAAAAGGCCTGAAGGCAGCCATACAGGAAATTAAGAAAGAAGGCGGCCATGTTAACCTGTACTCGCAGGGGCAATTGATTGACCCCGGTACGGCTTACTATCGCCGTATAGGCTATAAACAAAGCGCCAAAGATATTTGGGGCGGCGAGTATCGCGAAACTTATGGCGGTGGTGGCAGCGGCACATTGCTCACTATCCAGCAAAATAAATTATTTGCAGTAGCCTGTCCTGGTGCTAAGGGCTGGTATGAGCAGCTGGCTTCACAGTTTGATATGGCACAGCATTACGGCGTAACCGGGTTAATGTACGATCAGATAGCCGGCAGGCCGCCATATATTTGTTATGATACCACGCATGCCCACGCTAAGCCGTCGCTGGCATTTGGGCAGGGCAAATACCAGGAGCTTACCCGCCTGCGTAAACTGATCAAGGGCCGCGACCCTGAGTTCGCCTTTTTGAATGAGCTGGTGGTTGATGTTTTTTCGGGCATTGATGACATTACCCAGCCGGTAAACTATGGCTTTGTGCCATCGCCGGAGTCGTTTGGTGAACTATTTAAATATACCTTCCCCGATCGTATCATTACCAACCGTACCAACCAGGACCGCAAGGCCTGCTTTGGCCATGGCTTCGCGCTGCAATGGCGGGTTGATGGGATGCGGTTTGATGCCCTCGACCCGGTAACGGGCCCTTACCTTACACGCCTTAACCAATTACGTACCCAGTTTGCCGACCTGTTATTAGATGGCAGGTTTGTAGACAATGAGGGCTTTACCAGCGGCAATACACAAGTAGCGTCATATGCCTATTTAGCCGGTAACCGCATGGCTATTACATTGTGGAACCCGACCAATACACCGCAAAAACCTGTTATTACCGCTAATGACTACAGGTTGCAATCGGCCAACTGGCAGGACCCTAAATGGCAAGGCACCGACCATGAAATTGCGCCTGGCGATGTGGCGGTGTTGGTGTATAGCAAGTAATAATATTATCGAAGATTTGACAACTTTTAACAAGTTGTCAAATCTATTAAGCATAGTTTAGAAACACACCCCTCCACCCCTCTCAAGAGGGGAATCGCGCATGGCCCTCGTTTTATAAATTCCCCTCTTGAGAGGGGGCGCGGCGACTGCGCGGCTGCAGGGGTGTGTTAACCGCGAATAAAAATTCACATTTCTGTCCAATTTTCATAACCCTGATCGATATGAGTGTATAATTCATATTTAATAAATCAAGATCAATGAAAATGGAACCAAGAATTAATGCTTTCGAAAAAAGTCCGAACGCGCTAAAAGCGATGTATGCTTTAGGTGCATATTTGTCAAAATCAAAAGTTGAACGTCATTTGCTTGACCTCATTTACTTCAGGGTATCGCAAATTAATGGCTGTGCCTTTTGTTTGGATATGCACTCGAAGGACCTGCGCGTTATGGGCGAAACCGAACAACGGCTTTACATGCTTAGCGCCTGGCGGGAAGCAACGGTTTATACCGATCGCGAACGTGCCGCTTTTGCCTGGGCCGAAGCTGTAACCAAACTTACCGATGGCAATGTACCTGACGAAGTTTTCGCGCAGGCCAGAAAACAATTTTCGGAAGAAGAACTGATCGACCTGGTTATCGCTATCAATACCATTAACAGCTATAACCGTATCAATATTGCTTTCCGCACACCGGGTGGGTCGTACCAGCCGGGACAGTTTGCAGTGAAGTAAATATAATTTGTCATTTCGAACGTAGAGAGAACTATTCTCTTGAGCGATAGCGAAAAAATCTTAAACGCCTTACAGGTTAACGATGTATGACGTTTAAGATTTCTCTTCGCGCTTGCACACCGTCCCTTCCGTGCTCATCGAAATGACAACGTTTTTTAACGTTTACTTACAATACTTCGCTACCGCGTCCTTCCCCTCTTTTGAGCCGAGGGCCGCGGCAGCGTTAAAGTCATTGCAGGCGCCGGGCCTGTCGTTCAATGTTATTTTCAGCAATCCGCGTTTAAAAAATGCATGGTCGTTTTTAGCGTTAATGCCGATGGCGGTATTGTAATGATCCATGGCACCGGATAAATTTTTCAGGTTCACTTCTGCATCTCCCCATAAAGTATAATATACACTGTTTTTAGGGTCGATCAATAACGCCTGTTTAAAATCGAGTTCGGCATTGTCACCGTCATTAGCCAAACTGCGGGTATAGCCACGGTAGGCATATACTTTTTCATTATCCAGGTTAATAAACAACACCCTGTTGTAGTCATCAATAGCCCCCTCGTAATCTTTCAGGTCTGTTTTTAAACCGGCCCTTACAAAGTAGGCTTCATCATCATTTTCATCTATGGCTATTGCCTTGCTGATATCTTTAAACGCGCCATCATGGTCGCCCAAAGCAAACCTGGCGCTTCCCCTGTTCTGGTAAGCCGCGGCTAATGCCGTATCCAGTTTTATAGCTGCGTCATAATCTGCCATAGCGTCGTTCAGGCTGCCCAAATGCTCCCGGGCTATACCTCGCCCTACATAAAATTTAGCGTTCAACTGGTTGTGGCTTACAAGGTCGCTAAACAGGGCCAGCATATCCGCATAAAAACCCGCATCCTTCATGGCATAGCCAACCCGCATATGCAGGTTGTCGTTGCCTGTGTTTAGCGCTATGATCTTTTTATAATCCTGTTGTGCACCTGCCCTGTCATTTGTTTTTACAAGTACGTTTGCCCGTTTAAAATAGGTTTCGGTACCAATGGGGTTATATTTTACAGCGTTATTATAATCGGCCAGCGCCGCGGTATAATTTTTTAAGCTCACGTTAATATCACCGCGTTGGCTATACGAGAAATCGTTTTTAGGATCAATGATTATGGCCCGGTCCAGGTCGGCCAGCGCCCCGGCGGTATCTTTTAACCGCAGCTTCACCCTTCCGCGGGTTATATAGGCATAGCTGTTTTGGCCATCAAGCTTTACCGCTTGTTCCGCGTCGGTGTTAGCATCATCATACCGCATGGTATTCAGCATTGCTTCGGCGCGGTGCTGAAAAGCGTCAGAACTATGCGGGTCAAGTTCGATAGACCGGTCATAATCGGCAATGGCGCCTTTGTTATCATACAGGTGGGTTTTTACTATCCCGTCATACAAATACAGTTCGGCATTGTTGGGGTCGGCATTTATCAATTCGCCAAAATAGGCAAGGGCGGCTTTATCGTCATGGCTATTGCCTAACGCGTCAGCCAGGTATTTATAGATGTTGGGTATCCGCCTGTCAAGCGCAATGGCTGTTTTGTAATCAGTTACAGCGGAACTATAATCCTGTAATTTACCCTCGGCATTGGCCTTGTAAAATGCGGCATATGCGTTTTTGGGGTCGAGCGCCAAAACCCGCGCATAACCGGCAATAGCCTCTTTATAATTAGCCATATTACCATACGCGTTGGCACGGTAAAAAATAAGATCGGCATTACGAGGAATAAATTTCAGGGCGATATCATAATCGGCAATAGCGCCGGTGTTATCATCCAAATTAGCTTTGGCAACACCCCGGTACTCGTAAAGCGAGGGATCCTGCGGGCTTAATTTAAGGGCGAGGGTAAAATCGGCAATAGCGCCGGTGTAATCTTTTACGTTGCTTTTGGCATTGGCCCGGTAATGTAAAATATCGGCATTGGTGGGCAATAGGGCGTGCGCTTGGGTAAAGTCGGTAATTGCCGCGTCGTAGTTTTTATTGTTGTTATTGGCGTTACCGCGATAATAATAGGCGTAGGCATTATTGGGGTCAAGCCCTAACGAGGTGTTAAAGTCGTGTATGGCGGCGCTATAATCAGCCATATCATTATAAACATTGGCGCGATAAAAATAAACTTTTGCGTTTTTAGCATCCAACTGTATGGCTTTGGTAAAATCGGCAATGGCACCTGCATAATCCTTCGAGGCTGCTTTTTTACTGCCTTGTGTTATATATTCATCTGCCGATTGTGCAAAACAGCAAAGCGGAAAAACCAATAAAGCGATTATAATTGACCTGATCATTTTTTACAGCTTATTGAAACGGCCTGATAATTAATGATACCGAAGCATTTGAACCATCGCCGGTATTGCAGCCGGTTATAAACTTACCTGCACTTAAAAACAATGATAACTGCCGGGTAAAGGCATGGCCATAACTCAGTGATACCTGGTTAAAAGCAAAGTTTTTATTCGACGCGATAAATTGCGGGTTAAACCCATTATTAAATTTACTGGTTGAGTAAATTCCTCCGGCCGTTACCGATACCTGGTTTTTATAGTCTTTATCCAGGGATATGCCATACGTAACGCTATATCTGTACTGAAACGGCCCCAGGTCATCAAAGTATTGCCGTACCGCATTTTCGATATTAAAATAGCTGGTTGCGCCAAACAAATGGCCGCTACCTGCAAACGAAAGCTTTAATTCGGCACCCGGTTTACCGTACCCCAAAGCAGGATTATTGCTATAGGTAGGCACTATCGCGGTGCCCTGCAGCATAAAATAATATTTGTAATTGATGTTAGCCAGGTAATAGCGCAGCCCTACTTCCAGGTCGGCAGGGCCCTGGCCGGTACTGCTAAAGTTATTGTCCTGGTATTTATTGATGACATAAGGCAACAATGCTACCAGGGTAAAGCGTTTGCTCAGCCCATATTCGGCATATAGCGAATAACTGTACGAGGTATATTTCCCATTATTGGGGAAAGTATATTTTCTGCTTAATGAATCCCAGCCCTTATTGGCAAAAAAGTAATTTCCAGACACCGAAAGCATTAGGCTGCCTGTCCGCACCGGGAAACCGCCGGCGTAGCTGTTATTTTGCCATACAATTAAAAAAAACGCTGCTATAAACCAGCATTTTAGTCGGGTAGTAAATTTCATATCCTACTTTTAAAATAACGCGAAATTGTCGCGTATCCATCTGCCTTCAAATATTTTAAAGTCAATATTCACTTCGTGGGCCAGGTCCTTATACGCCATTAAACGTTTGCTTTTTGCAGGGATGCTGTTAAAGGCTGCATACTCATTATTTGGCGGCGCGATAGGGTCAAGTAAACCTATGCCCATCAGGGTGGGGCAGGTTACATCGGCGGCAAAGTTTTTGGTATCAAAATAATCGAGCGTATTCAATACCTTATTAAGCGTAAGCCCGGGCTGCGTGGCAATGTATTTATTGATGTCGATAAAGGGCCAGTCAACTTCGCCGGGCAAGTTGCGCACATCACAAAGTATAGGGTTTTGCGACGAGCATAAAGCTACCCGTTTATCCAGCGCAGCTGTAGCCATAGCCAAAAACCCACCCATACTACCGCCCGATACCAGTATCTGGTCATGCTTTAATTCGGGGCGCGAGTAAATAAAATCCACACAGCGCAGGCAATCCATAATTACCCCGCGCATCACATATTTGTTTTTATCCTCGATGTGATAAAATATAAATTCATTTCTTAGGGTCGAGATTTGGTCTTTGCTGTTGCCTTGCCCGCGCACATTCAGGGTGATAATAGCTATATCGTTATCGCCGCCCACCATAGGCCCCAGGTTGGCCTGGTATCCGGGTAATGCCAGCAGCACCGCAAACTTTCTATGTTTATCCACCAGTTTGGGGATGGTCATCCAGCCGCGTATGGTCATGTTATCTAACGATTTCATCTGGATGGCATACACATAGCGATTCTTGGTAGCCTGCTCAGGCAAAGGCGTAACCTTAAAATCGGGATCTACTTTAGCCAGCTCATCTTTAGCCTTTTGCCAAAATTCATTAAAATCAGTTGGTCGGGCGTGACTTGACTGTAGCAATTCGGGCTTTATGCCAAAGGCTTTATGGGTAGTATCATCATAATCACTTACATTGATCATGAAGTGCACTTTATAAAAACCGGGTTTATTAGCAGGAATTTCAAAGGTGTATTTGCCGGTACTGTTTTTCGCTATGGTAACGTGTACCGAGTCGCGGTTTAGCTTTTTCCCGTTTTCGGCAGTAACCAGGTACGATATTTTACCTGTTTGTACGCTGTTAGAACCGTTTTTTACCTCAAAAGTATATTTGGCGCCGTCAGCAAAAATGGCGTTTTTATTAGCAGGGATCAGCTCGGTTGAAATTTCACCTTCATCAGCCGGTGATTTCTGCGCCGATGCGGTATAGCCAACCATTAACAGGCAACTGCAAAGTATCGTAAAAAAGCCCTTTAATGTGCCTGTCATTCTGCTATGGTTATCTTTTTATTCACTAAGCCTTTATTCGTGCCGATTCGTTATCCGGGTTACGCGGTTTGTTTTTTATCAAAAAATCAGACTTACGAATGTAATGATTTAACGGTTCTTCAATCAGCTTAAACAGCAAAATTGATACCGCGTTTAGCAGGATAAAGGCATACAGCAAGTTTAGCGGGTCATACTCAAACGGTGAATGCCAGCTTAGGCCCCATTTACCGTACAACGTAAATACCCATTCGTTAAGGCTATCAAAGCTTTGATGCATCAGGTTATATAGCCAGCCCAGGTGTATCAGGTAAAATATGTACGAGCTTTTGCCCAGCAGTTCAACAAAGGGATTGGCCAGTATTTTTTTTAAAACCGTGGCTTCGGTAAGCAGGCCATAAAAGAACAATGCCACCGCTATACACAGAAAATAATTATTGGTGATAATGCCCACCGGGCTCTCCACTCCAGCTGCCCAGCCCTTCGGTATAGGTTGAAAAGCCATGATCAGCACGCATAAAAATATCAGCACAAAGCCTCCGTAGGTAAAGGGGATTTTATGATTACGGGTAAATCCTTTGTTTAAAACTATGCGGGCCAGCTGTACTCCTACAAAAAACTCAAAGCATCGCCCGAAAAAGGTAAACAGCATCGCGAACGGAAAATTACCGAAAAAGCCATGCCAGTTTACGTGACTGAATAGCAGCACCATTGCCACCGCAAAACAGGTAAGCACCAGTGGCTGTATATAAAAGCGGTTATATTTTTTGGCGATAAAAAAAATTACAGGGGCCGAAAAATAAAAACATTCCTCAACAGTTAACGACCACCCCTGTGCGATACCAGTGTCCCAAAACTGGTAAAAAAATCCCCGGATAAAGGTAATGTTCATCACCATGAGCCAAACCGGATTGGAGTAACCTTTGGTAATGCTTTCATCTTTAGTGATAAAATAATATACGAAAGCGCATATCGTCAGCAAAAAATACATGGGGTAAATGCGCGCCACCCGGTTCTTTAAATATTGCTTGAACCAGTCGGTAGTTAAATGAAAGTTGTGGTAATACCTGAACGTGATCAAAAAGCCCGACAGCACAAAAAATATGGATACACCTATATGAAACTCGCCGAAAAACCGCTGTATAATAAGCGGGAACACATCATCAAAAACATAAGCGTAGTGCGAAATAAAAACCAGGTATGCAGCCAAAGCCCGCACACCGGTCAATGCCGGAATGTAGTTTTGTAAGGGTTTTTGTGTCAATACGGCGATGAATTATTTCAGCTCTAAAATAGGTGTTTATGTGTTGATGTGCAATGGCAACGAAAGCACCAGATTTTGGAATAATAAAAAGCCGGGGCTTGTGCGATTCCTTCCCCACGGGAAGGTGCAGGAAGGGGTTTAATAAAGCGCACAAACCCCTCCCTGCCACAACACATCCTGTCGCACCCCTCCCGGGGGAGAGAATTTTACCAAAAAAAGTTTTACATAGTTTACGTTTAAAGCGCCGAACCCTGCACCACACCCCTCGCTAATATCTTCTGATCAATGTAGTATTGTATCTCTGATTTTTTCAATTTCCAGTTCGGGGCTATCAGCAACTCGCGATCGCTCAGGCCAAACAGGCGTTGTATAATTACATCGGGGCGCACCAGCGGTAAAAAATCGCATAAAAAATCGGCGTACTCATCCAGCTCAAAAAGCTTGAACGGTTCGCGTTTATATTTTACGCCCATTACCGATCCCTCTACAATATGCAGGTGATGCAGCTTTACAAATTTTATTTGCGGATGGCGGTTTATCTCATCGGCATAGCGCAGCATCATTTCGCGGGTTTCCCAGGGGAAGCCAAAAATGGTGTGCACACAAACATCCAGCTTGCTGTTTTCTGTAAGTTTCAGCGCATTCAGCAAATCATCATGACTGCAGCCTCGATTTATCTGCGCCAGTGTATCGTTATAGATTGATTCCATACCCATTTCCAGGTCCACATCAAACCTATCGGTATAGCTTTCCAACAGGGCAATTTTTTCGGCATCGATACAATCGGGGCGGGTGCCTACGCTCAGGCCCACAATATCTTCGGTACCATAGCTCAGCGCTTCGTCATACAGCATTTTTAAATAATGTGCCGGGGCGTAAGTATTGGTATTGGGTTGAAAATAGATGATAAACTTATCGGCCTTATTGCCATTACGGGCGCGTTCCATACCCTGTATCACCTGTTCGCGCACTGTGGGCGCGTTACGGCTAACCGATGGGGTAAACGAATCGACATTGCAATAGGTGCAGCCGCCATAACCCTTGCTGCCGTCGCGGTTGGGGCAGGTAAAGCCGCCGTCAACAATAACTTTAAACACGCGGTGACCCTTATACTTCTCTTTAAGCCACGCGCCGTAGTTGTTGTAGCCCTTATATCCCTCTTTTACTGCTGTTTCTGTTAATTGCATTGCAGCGGCAAAGATAATGATTTTTTAATGGAGCAATTTCTATTCTTCAGGCTGATGCTTTTCTCTCCAAAGCGCGGCGAATGATTTTTTAGCCACTTTTGGCATGTCGCGGTAATGGCCCCAGGTTTTTTTGAAA
>DATJJI010000075.1:0-13533 GCA_035492275.1 Mucilaginibacter sp. | reverse complement strand
TCTTCTTTACTTTAAGCTCGCTTCCCGAAGTTGTTCTGCTTGTGGTTATTCGTCGCCAGTTATTGCTAACTGCCAACTCTCAACTGCAAGCTCCTCCTTCCGTCCGCTCACTACATGATTTTCTATTTCCTAAAAGAACTTTGCTCCTCGCCTCACGGGTCGGATTTTTATTTGGTTATCACGTTTAACGGTGATGACTTTTTCAATTTTTGTATGTCGAAAATCGCTTTCGGCAACCGCTTATTTTAGCGCCCCTTTGTTTTGGGACTGCAAAGGTAAGAACCTTTTTTACTTATGCAAAATATATTTAAAAATATTTTTTTGCTTGCATTTCTATATGTTTTTAGAACAACCCGCTATCCTTTTTGCGGGCTGCAAAGGTATGAAGTGTTTCCATTAATTCAAATGCTTTTCAATATTTATCAGCCTTAAAAACATAACGCACTGCAAATCAACCTAAAAAAAATCAACGATAAAACGCGGCTTATCATTATTGCGCTTACTAAACCGCCCAACACCTACACTATACTATATAGCATACGTTAAAAGATGTTAAAATGAGGTTATGTATATAGTATAGTAAAAAAACACGCTATATATTAGCCGATAAATAAATAATTGACTGGTTTATAATATTACCTTATCTTTGCAAAATGTTTAAAAAATTCCCATCGTTATTTGCGGGCCTTTTAATTGTATTACTATGTGCGGTTGCCGGCTGTAAAAGCAAGTATGAAAAGCTGAAGGCAAGTAACGATAATCAAAAGAAATACCAGGAAGGCCTTAGGCTATATAAGAAAAAAGAGTACAGCAAGGCCTTAGGCTTGTTCGAACCTCTTTTAACGCGCTATCGTGGTAATGAAGTAGCTGTGGATCTATTTTATTATAACGCCATGGCGAACTACATGCTGAAAGATTATACATCGGCAGCTTATCACTTTAAAGAGTTTGCTACCTCATATCCTTCTGATCCGCGGGCCGAGGAGTGTCGTTTTTTAACAGCTTATTGCTATTACCTTGATGCGCCAGTATTTTCATTAGATCAGGAAAACACTATGCGTTGTATTGAATCGCTGCAAATATTTATCAACCTTTACCCTAAGAGCAACCGTGTTGCCGAGGCGAGTAAGCTGATACAAAATCTGCGCGACAGGCTGGAAGAAAAAGCATATGCCAATGCCAAGCTTTATTTAATTATCGGCGAAAACCAGGCGGCTGTTATCGCATTTAATAATATGCTGCGCGATTATCCGGACACTAAGTATGCCGAGGAACTGGAGTTTTTAATAGTAAAGGCACAATACGAATATGCGCACCAAAGCCGTGAACTTAAACAGGAAGAGCGTTATACACAAACCATAACCGATGCCGATTCGTTTATTGAAAAATATCCAAAAAGCGGTTACCTGGCCCAGGCAAAAGAATTAAAAAAAGACAGCCAGACAGGCATACGCAACGTACAACGCATTATAGCCAACGCGCGTAATGATGAAAAGCTGATGAGAAAATTAGCTAAAAAAGATTCTGTATTTATACCGATCTCGGAGAAACCGGATCCTAATAAAAAAATGCCATAATTAATTTGATATGAGTAACACTAATAATACCAACAAACCTGCTGTAGCCAGCAGTACAGTAACCCGCGATTTGCGCGAACTGGATGTAGAAACAGGCAACATTTATGAGTCGCTGGTAATTATGTCAAAAAGAGCGAACCAGATATCAAACAATGTAAAAGAAGAATTGCACCAAAAGCTTTCTGAGTTTGCATCGTCAAATGATAACCTGGAAGAGATTTTTGAGAACCGCGAGCAGATAGAAATATCTAAACACTACGAAAAACTGCCTAAACCGTCATTGGTTGCAGTTCAGGAGTTTTTAGATGGAAAAGTTTACTATCGCAACCCCGTAAAAGAAGCGTAATCACCCCGGCCCCTTAAAGGACAGCAACGGACCTATAACATTAAACTCCCTTTCCGGAGTTTTTTTGTCTGTGATTTTTTATAATTTTATCTGATAAATATTCCCCCTTCAGGGGGATAGGGGGCTTATGCTTAACGGTAAAAAGGTTATTTTGGGAGTGTGCGGCAGTATAGCTGCCTATAAGTCGGCATTGCTGGTAAGGCTGTTGATAAAAGCAGGCGCCAACGTGCAGGTAGTAATGACCCCGGATGCTACAAACTTTATCACCCCCTTAACGCTCTCCACCCTTTCAAAGAACCCCGTATTCAGCGATTATTTTGTGCCCGAAAGCGGCGAGTGGAATAATCATGTAGAACTGGGCCTGTGGGCCGACCTGATGATCATTGCCCCGGCAAGCGCAAATACCCTGGCTAAAATGGCCAACGGGCTTACCGATAATTTACTGACCGCGGTCTACTTATCTGCCAAATGCCCGGTGTATTTTGCCCCGGCTATGGACCTGGATATGTGGAAGCATCCATCAACAACCGAAAATATAGCTAAGCTACAGTCGTTCGGCAATATCATGATAGCACCCGGCACCGGCGAACTGGCAAGTGGCCTGCACGGCGAGGGCCGCATGGCCGAGCCTGACGAGATCGTGGCTTTCCTGACTGCCGATATCAAAAAAAAGCTCCCTTTAGCTGATATTAAAGTAATGGTAACCGCAGGGCCCACTTATGAGGCTATTGACCCGGTACGCTTTATCGGCAATCACTCATCCGGTAAAATGGGTTTCGCTATCGCGGATGAACTGGCGCGATTAGGCGCAACAGTTACGCTAATAGCCGGCCCATCGGCACAGGTAAGCAAGCAGCCTGGTATTAAACGCATTGATGTTACCACCGCTGCCGAAATGCTGGAAGCCTGCAAAAGCAATTTTAAAGATGCGCGCGCCTGCATTATGAGCGCTGCTGTTGCCGACTATACCCCAGTAGCTGTAGCTCCGCAAAAAATAAAGAAACAACAAGGCGAAGCGCTCACCATCGAAACCAAAAAGACCACCGATATTTTACAGTTTTTGGGCGATAACAAAACCGACGGTCAAATATTGGTTGGCTTTGCACTTGAAACCAATAACGAAGAGCAAAACGCTACCGAAAAACTAAAAAAGAAAAACCTGGATTTTATTGTGCTTAACTCGTTGGCTGATAGCGGGGCCGGCTTTAAAACCGACACCAATAAGATCACCATTATTGATAAGGCCTTAAACAAAACAACTTTCCCCTTAAAAAGTAAGGACGATGTTGCGCATGATATTTGCAAAAAAATTGTAGCATTGATAAAAAAATGAGGATACTCTGTATTTATATCGCGTTGCTATTTTTAGGCCTTGCCGCACAGGCGCAGGACCTGAACGCGCGTATAAGCGTGCTTGCTCCCAAAATACAGACTACTAACAAACGTATTTTCCAATCGCTGGAAACAGCGATGAAAGACTTTTTAAACGGCCATAAATGGCTGGGCGACCAGGTATTACCGCAGGAACGCATTGACTGCAATTTTGTGCTCAACGTTACCAGCTGGGATGGCGGCAGCAACTTTAGCGGCGAACTGCAGGTACAATCATCGCGCCCGGTGTTTAATGCCAACTACAACAGCACGGTACTAAGCGTTAACGATAAAGACTTTGACTTTATATATACCGAGGGGCAAACCATCGACTATTCCGACCAGAGTTTTCAATCGAACCTGAGCTCGGTGATGGCGTTCTACGCCTACATTATTGCCGGTATGGATTATGATACTTTTTCGCCGATGGGCGGTACGCCCTATTTTAGTTTGGCGCAAACGGTGGTTACCAACGCGCAAACATCAAACTATAAAGGCTGGAAAGCTTTTGATGATAACAGCAACCGCTATTGGTTGGTAGAGAACCTGAACAATAAAGCCTACGCCCCATTACGCGGCTTTATGTATGATTATCACCGAAACGGCCTCGACTTGATGGCTGATAATGCAGGCAAGGGCCGCAAGGCTATATCGGCTATATTGCCCGTATTGGCACAAACCGACCGCCAGCGGCTGGGTGCCATGTTACCACTCCTGTTTTTTACCGCTAAAGCGGATGAACTGGTGTCGCTGTTTGCCCACACCGATCCGCAGGACAGAATAGCGGCTATGAATATTCTTACCCAGGCTGATCCGGCCAATGGTATTAAGTACCAGGAGTTGCAGAAGAACTGATTAAAATTTTATTTAATTTTAATATCAGTATAAAATTCCCTGTCGATGAAATATTATATAGCTTTCCTGCTTACTTTTTCTTTTAGTCATTGTTTTGCTCAAAAAGAGATTTTTGTTGATTCTGCATTTTATTATTTTCATCACGCCAATTACCCCCGTGCCATAAAAGCTTATAAAGAATTGATCGCGAAAACACATTACAGCTATCAAATGGAAATGCTTGCGCTATGTTACGAACGAACCGATAGTGTTGAACAGGAAAAGGCAATTCTTGAAAAAGCTATTAACGCCAAAGACGGCCTTTCCATGGGTATAACGGCACGTTGCAGCTGGACGCTTGCTGATATTTACCTAAGAGAAAAAAATTACCAAAAGGCGTTATCATTATATGACGTTTACGAAGAAAAGTTTAAACATAGCCGCATGCCTGATATTAACAGGTTGGCCCATAATCTGGACAGGGAAAATGCACGTTCAAAATGTTTTGAAGCCCTTAACATGACAGATAGCGCCGTTAATATATTAACGCCGTACATTTTTTGTACTTACAGAAACCTTAGACATTTGTTTTCATTTTTTGATCCGAATGATCCTGCTAATTTGAGAGATTCACTACATCATGACAGTGTGTGTGCCAGATATTTAACCTTACTGAAAAAGCTACACAATAATCGGGATATCAAGGCTGCATTAAAAAAAGCAGACGCAGATTTTGTTTACAAAGAGAGCTTAGAATATTCGCAAAACGACAACTTTTTAACCAAAAACGTGAACTGTAGCTTTTATTTTTATGGTATAAAAATAAATTATTGCGACTTTGGAGAGAGCGACTTAAAAGAAAAACTTTTAGCCGAAACATCGCAAAACCCCGTATTTACAAAGGCCTATCATTTGGAAAAATTAAGACAATTACCTTTATATAAGATGATTATGGCTTTACCGGATTAATGTATAAAATGCGTAATCCTTTCTAATAGTGTAACATTTCTTTTCCTTACGCGACATATAGTTATAGTACGTTTAGAAAAATAAAATGTTAAATTTTGTAAAATCTCTTGCATATACGAAAACAATCGTACATCTTTGTACGAAGATATTCGTAGAATAGGAAATTATGGAACTGAAACCAACAGAAAGCGAACTTGAAATTTTACAGGTGATTTGGAAAAAAGGCGAATGTACCGTGCGTGATGTGCATGAAGAATTGGCTAAAAACAAGGAAGTGGGTTACACCACCACCCTTAAGCTGATGCAAATTATGCACGACAAAGGATTGGTTGAGCGCAATACCGATTCGAAAACGCATTTGTATAAAGCCGTGATAACCCGTGAACAGGCACAGGTAACCGCTTTAGATAAAATTTTAGATACCGTATTTAAAGGCTCGACCGCCGACCTGGTGATCCAGGCGCTTGGCCAGCACCGCGCATCGTCTGACGAGATCGATGCGATCAAAAAATATCTGCAGCAATTTGAAGGCAAGAAATAATTAAAAGCTAAAAAAAATGGAAAATCTGTTTTATAACATCAGCCAGGTTTTAGGTATAACCATTATTCACTCCCTGTGGCAGGGATTAATTATTTACATAGCCTTACGGCTATTTATGCTGGTATTGCCGCGTATACCGGCAGCCATAAAATACCGTGTTGCCTATGGCGCGCTTACCGCTACGGCTTGTTGGTTTATTTACACGTTGTTTATTGAGCTGAGCAATCACAACTGGTTTTCGAGCACGCCGCTCCAAATATCGCCTATCGCGCTGCCGGCCGTTATACAAGCGGTTAACAGCCCGGCTAACAAGTATTATTTTACCATCGCGGGCTATATGCCTTACCTCACTATTATTTATATGGTTGGCCTGGTATTTAATACGTTGCGCCTAACCCTGGCCTGGAACAGCATTTACCGCATACGCCAAAACATAAGCAATGCCGGTTTTGAAAATACGGTGAAGCAACTGTCGGCAAAGCTTGGTTTGAAAAAGAAAGTACAGGCCGTTTTTAGCGAGTGGATAGATGTGCCTTGTATTACAGGTTACATTAAGCCGGTAATTTTACTGCCGGTATCCATTACCTGCCACCTATCGACCGAAGAAATAGAGGCGATTTTACTACACGAACTGGCCCATATTAAGCGAAACGATTACCTGATGAACTTTATACAGCAGGTAATGGGCATTGTGCTATTCTTTAACCCCTTTGCCCGTTTGGTAAACAAATTAATAAATGATGAACGTGAAAACTGCTGCGACGATACCGTTGTGCGCGTTACCGGCAGTCCGTTCTTATACGCGCAAGCATTACTAAAACTCGAGGAGAATAAAAATCACCAGTGGCAACTGGCCCTTGCCGCTACCGGAAAGAAGTACGAATTATTAAACCGAATTGAACGTATCATGAAAACTAAAACACAAACTGTAAATATACGACCCGTATTAATTACCCTGCTGGCACTTACCTGTGCCGTAAGCAGCATAGCCTGGCTAAATCCCGAAATTAAGGATGGCAAAATAGCTCTGAAAAACCCTAAGCAAACCATGCAGCGATTAGCGGCTATTATTAACCCCGAAAAACCGGCTATTGTTGTGCCTGCACCGCCACCGCTGCCCCCTAAACACAATAAAAAACATATTACTTTAAAAATGGATGTTGCTCCAAATGCATCGCTTAACGATACAGCTATCAGGAACAAGAAATATAAAATTGTAGTTGAGGATGATAAGGGAAATAAAACCGAATACAATTCTGTAAATGATTTGCCTGCGACAGATAAAGACGACTTTTTAAAGGACGCAAATATTGGCAACCTGAAATTTGACTTTGATACTGCAGGTATCAATGCTTTGACCAAGAAATTTAAACAGAGCTATAAACAATTTGATGCGCCCGAATGGAAGCAACAGCAAAAGGCTATCATGGAGCAATCCATGGCGATGGTTAAAAAGTTTAACAGCCCTGAGTGGAAAAAACAACAGGCAGCAATGGCTAAACACGCGGCCGAAATAGGCAAAAAGTTTGCTAACAGCCCCGAGTGGAAAAAACAACAGGAGTTGCTTGCCAAACAATCTGCTGATATGGCCCAGCAATTTGTTAACAGCCCTGAATGGAAAAAGAACCAGGAAGATATGGCAAAAATGGCTGCCGATATGGACAAAAAGGTAAACAGCCCTGAATGGAAGAAACAACAGGAGGATTTTGCCAAAATGGGTGAAGAATTTGGCAAAAAATTCGAGAACAACCCTGAGTGGAAAAAACAACAGGAAGAACTGGCCAGAATGGGGGAAGAGTTTGGCAAAAAATTCAATAACAGCCCCGAATGGAAAGCCCAGGAAAAAGCGATTAATAAACAAGCCATGGAAATAGCCAAACAGGTTCAAAAAATGGTGGACAAAAACACCAAAATTGAATTAAAAGATAAAATAGAACTTAAAGAAGAGCTGAAAAAACTGGAAGCTGAAACCAGGAAGATAGACAAGAAGGAAAAACGTACCGAGCCTGCCCCTAAGATGGACATGCTTGAACGCCCTAAAACCGAGAAGACCGAGCGCCCTGAAAAAAAAGAAAAACCGGAAGGAATGGAAAAACCGGAAAATCCAGAAAAAACTGAGCAATCCGAGGTACACGTCAATTAAACTACCATCTATCTAAAACAGCAGCGCCATGAGGATGATCAGAGAAAACTATACTTCGCCTGAGTTTATGCTGGCCTCTTATCCGGATATGGATAAAAGACACATCATTGATGCTATGCGTGAACATACAGGTATTAAAATTATTGAAGCCGTTGATCTGTTAACGAAAGATTTCCCGAAAGAGCAAAAAGATCAGCTAATGGCTAAGATAGACCTGGTGATTGACAGCATATTGTAATTACCGGGACATAGCATCAAGAGCCTATAAATAGGATCAGTTAATACTTATTAAAGCCGGGCCAGCGCGATGCATGCCCGGCTTTTGCTTTGGGGACGAAGTTTTTAAAAATAGCCCCCATTAACACAATTTGATTTGTAATTTAGTATCCTCTTAAAACCAGGAGGACATTTTTTTATGCTTCAAAAACTCAGCATCAGTAATTACGCTTTAATTGATAACCTGGAGATCAGTTTTGATAGCGGGCTGAATATTTTAACAGGCGAAACCGGTGCGGGTAAATCAATTATCCTGGGCGCTTTGTCGCTTATTTTGGGTCAGCGGGCAGAGAGCCGGTACTTTTTTAACCAGCAAAAAAAATGTGTGATAGAGGGTTCTTTTAAAATTGCCAATTTTCACCTTAAATCGTTTTTTGAAGATAATGACCTGGACTACGAAGTCGAAACAGTTTTACGTCGCGAAATATCTGCCGATGGCAAATCACGCTCATTTGTGAATGACACCCCGGTGAACCTGAACGCCATGAAGTTACTGGGCGAAAGGCTGATCGATATACACTCGCAACATGCCACCATGGAGATCAATGACCCCGGGTTTCAGTTATTGGTGGTTGATTCGGTTGCGAAGCATCCGGAATTACTAAGCGAATATCAAACCAAATTCCGGGCCTATAAAAAAGCTACCGCCCAATTACTGCAATTGACAGAAGAAAGCGACAAAGCCAAAGCCGACCTAGACTATTACCAGTTTCAATACGATGAGCTTGAAAAAGCCAACCTGGCAGCCGACGAGCAGGAGCAACTGGAGCAGGATCTTTATACCCTGAACAACGCCGAAGAAATTAAGCGCAATTTATTAGGTGCCAATTACCTGGTGCAGGATAGTGATGGGGCTGCATTAATACAGTTGCGCGAGGCTGGGCAGCAATTAGGCGCGCTAAGCAAATTTAACCCGCAAATTGAAGAATTGCAGGAGCGCTTAAACAGCACCATCATTGAGTTAAAAGATATAGCTGCCGAGATAGAAAACATAGAACAACGCACCCATACCGATGAGGCCCGCGCCGCCGATATTAACACCCGTCTAAGCCTGCTATACAATCTGCAGAAAAAGCACCGTGTAAATACCAATACTGAATTACTGGCCTTGCAGGATGACCTATCAGCCAAAATACAACAGGCAGTTTTTGGTGACGAGGCGATCGAGAAATTACAACAGCAACTTAATGCCGATAAAAAAGAGTTGGAAAAATTGGCTGCACAGTTAACCGCCAACCGTTTAAAAGCTATTCCAACTATTGAGGCAGATGTATTAAAAACATTAGCCGAAATGGGCATGGTTAGTTCTGGCTTAAAAATAGAATTAACCCCTGCCGCAGCACGTAACTCCACTTTAGGGGGTTTGGGGGAAAACGGCGCGGACGAGATCAAATTCCTCTTCTCGGCCAATAAGGGCCACGCCCTTGCCGAAATGAGCAAAGTAGCATCGGGCGGTGAGCTATCGCGGTTGATGCTGAGCATAAAATCGCTCATTGCAAAAAACACAGCCCTTCCCACTATTATTTTTGATGAGATAGATACCGGGGTGTCGGGCGAGGTAGCGCACAAAGTAGGGCAGATCATGGAGCAGCTGGCTAACAATTTGCAGGTGATCACGATTACCCACCTGCCGCAAATTGCCAGCAAGGGCCGCCGCCATTATTTTGTTTATAAAGACGATACCACAGCAACCACTTATACCCGCATTAAACAACTGGATGCCGACGAGCGTATTTTAGAAATAGCCAAAATGCTGAGCGGCGATAAACCGGGCGAGAGCGCGTTGCAGAACGCGAGGGAGTTATTGACCCCCTAATCCCCTGAAGGGAGAATGATAATACAAGTTAAAACCCTGTCATTTCGAACGTAGAGAGAAATCTTGAACGCTCGACAGGCAATGTTGCTTACATAATGTATAAGATTTCTCTCTACGTTCGAAATGACATTAAATATAACCCGGGTGTCACCCTGAGGCTCTCGAAGGGTGAGCGCAAAGACCTGCCCACATGCTTAGACAGAGCTCAACATGACATCCCTAATTTTTTAACTCATGAAATTCAAATTCCACTTTCAAACTTTTCTAATCACCACTTTAGCGTTTTCCCTTATTCTCCTGGCGGGATTTGTTTATGTACAGCAGGATAACGGTTATGTACTGAATCATGAAAAGGATATCGCTGTTGAGGATGCCGGGCCGCATAACGGCGGAGGCAAAACTACGGCGTTCCCGTTCTTCAGTAAATTTAAGGGCGGTAAAATGGCTTTCCGTAAACGTGTCTTGCATCCTGGTTCATCCATAGGCTATCACCTGCAGGAGCAGCAGGAAATTTATTACATCCTGAGCGGTAACGGCGAACTGCAAATGAATGGTAAAAGCATCCCGGTTACAACCGGCGACGCCATACTTACGTTACCCGGCAGCAGCCATGGGCTTAAACCGGCAGGTAATAATGATCTGGCCGTGTTGATCACTTATGAGAATTAGCATGATTTAATTGTCATTTCGAAGAGGTACGAGGAGAACTATTCTCTTGAACGTAGTGAAAAAATCTTATACGCCACAAACGCTTTATCGCTCGTATAAGATCTCTCACTATGTTCGAGATGACATGGTTTTTATATTTAATTGTAATTAAGTAAATCCATACCTTTGCCTGCATTATAAACAAAACTTAAACATGGCTTATAATTTATTAAAAGGTAAAAAAGGCATCATATTCGGTGCGCTTAATGAGCAGTCAATAGCCTGGAAGGTGGCGCAACACGCCGTGCAGGAAGGTGCCGAAATTGTATTGAGCAACGCTCCTATAGCACTACGTATGGGCGAGCTAAACAAACTGGCCGAAGAGTGCAACGCACCGGTTATCGGCGCTGATGTTACCAATAACGACGACCTGGTTAACCTGTTCACCAAAACGCAGGAGCATTTTGGCGGCGGTGTCGATTTTATATTACACTCCATAGGCATGAGCGTAAACGTGCGCAAAGCCATCCCTTACACCGAAAACAACTACGATTTTACCCACAAGGGCTTTGATATTTCGGCATTGAGCCTGCACCGTGTGCTGCAAACTGCTATGAAAATGGATGCCATCAACGAGTGGGGATCGGTAGTAGCATTAACCTATATTGCTGCCCAGCGTGTATTCCCTGACTATAACGACATGAGCGATAACAAAGCAGTATTAGAAAGCATTGCCCGTAACTTTGGTTACTACTATGGCACTAAAAAACACGTGCGTGTTAATACCGTATCGCAATCGCCAACCCGCACTACAGCCGGATCAGGCGTTAAAGGGTTTGACGGTTTTATCAATTACGCCGAAAAAATGAGTCCGCTGGGTAATGCCGATGCAGATCAGTGTGCCGATTATTGCATCAGCCTGTTCTCTGACCTTACCCGCATGGTAACCATGCAAAACCTGTTCCATGATGGCGGTTTCTCTTTCACCGGGGTAACACAGGCTGTTATTGAGCAGATGGAGAAATAATTTGATTTCGGATATCGGATTTCCGATTTCGGAATTACGCAAAATAAAAAAGGCTAACCAAATCGGTTAGCCTTTTATTTTATTTAGTAGTTATTTCCTTAAGTTTAGCAATATTATTATTAGTTATCGCTGATACATAAACATTGTTTGCGGCATCAATCGCTAAACCATGCGGATAAGCTATATAAACAGGATTTGCGGCACCACCGCTAAGATTACTAGGATTATAAAAGGTATTAACTACTCCGCCGGGAGTTATCTTCCGAATGATGGGTGCATCCATATCCGCTATATATAAATTACCTGCGGCATCTATTGTTAAGGCAGAAGGGTGAACAAAAGAAGCGGACGTAGTGGTTCCATCGGCGCTACCGGTTGTCCCGCTGCCTGCAAATGTACTTACTACCCCTGCCTGAGTTACCTTTCGAATAATATGGCTATCATAATCTGACACGAACATATTACCTGAATTGTCTAAAGTAATACCTACTGGCTTAAATCCTTTGGCAATGGTGCTCACCGTGCCTGCAGGTGTTATTTTACGAATACTATTATTGCCGTTATCTGCTACATACACCGTACCTGTTGCATCAACCGCAATACCAGCGGGCGAGTTAAAAGAAGCCAATGTTCCGGCACCATCAGTATTACCAATAGTATTATTTCCGGCAAGTGTACTTACTGTTCCATTTGGCGTTATTTTACGAATATTAGCTCCATCAACTACATATAGGTTGCCAGGCAAATCGATAGCAACAGCACCGGGACTGGAAAATGTAGCCACGGTGGCTATGCCATCATCATGCCCCGGGTTGGTTTTATGACCAGCATAAATATTTACTGCACCGGTAGGTGTTATTTTATATATAATTCTATTGCCGCTATCAGCAACATATGCGTTTCCTGCAGCATCTATTGCAATACCTTCAGGGGTTCCGAAGATCATATCAAAAGAAGAGGTAAAAGAGGTTAATTTAGTTACTGTATTGGGCAATTGATAAGTAAAAACCGGTCCAGAAATTGCAGACCCATTATTTACAGAAACACCTACTGCGCCCGAACCTGCGCCAAATGGAACAAGGGCTTGCAGGGCAACACCATTACCGGGTATTGAAGTAGCTGATATTACAGTGGCTTGTACGCCATTAACAAAAACCTTATTCTCCGTTGCCGTTAAGCTAAACCCCCGGCCTAAAATGGATATAGTTGTATTGTAGGTGCCAACTTGAGGAGACAGATTATCAACTTCGACAGCAACAGTTCCAGATGATGGATTAGCAGGTGTAGGATTTGAGCTCGAACTGCCTTTTGAACAAGAGGCAATAAATATTACTATAAAAAATAAGGAGTAAATGTATTTTTTCATGAATAAGGTTAGTGGTTACGAATTTATAACTGCAAGCAATTATAATCATCAATCCAAATTTACCTAAAATTCATTATAATACAATAGGCTGAATTTGTAAACGAAACCGCTGCCCCAGGGAAATGAATCCCGGGGCAACCGCATTTCGTAATCACAATTAATTTTTTAAGCTCAGCTCTTTGCTTTGCATCATTTTGCGCAGATTGTTAAGCGCGTAACGCATACGGCCCAGGGCGGTATTGATGCTAACATCGGTTATGTCGGCTATTTCTTTAAAGCTCATATCGCCAAAATGGCGCATTATTAAAACCTCTTTCTGTTCAGATGGTAAAAGTTGTATGAGTGTTTTCAGGTCTCTGTGGGTTTGCTCGCGTACCATGCGGTCCTCGGTGCTTTCGTCGTAGTTACCCAGCACTTCAAAAATATCAAAATCATCGCCATTGCTTACCATTGGCGCGCGTTTTTCGCGGCGAAAATGATCAATAACCAGGTTATGTGCAATACGGGTTACCCAGGGTAAAAATTTACCTTCTTCATTATATTTTCCGGCTTTAAGCGTATTGATGACCTTGATAAAGGTATCCTGGAAAATATCTTCGGCCAGGTATTTGTCTTTTAC
>DATJJI010000074.1:0-7869 GCA_035492275.1 Mucilaginibacter sp. | reverse complement strand
GACGCGTTGTATATCGCTATTGGTATCATTGGAGCTACCGTAATGCCGCACAATTTATACCTGCACTCGTCATTAGTGCAAACCCGACAAATAACCCGTACGCCCAAAGGCATCCGGACCGCTATAAAATTCAATTTATTTGATACGGTTATAGCCTTAAATCTGGCGTTTTTAGTAAATGCTGCCATTTTGATATTGGCAGCCAGCGCTTTTTTCAAGAATGGTTATTTTCACATAGCCGAGATACAGGATGCTTACAAACTGCTCGAGCACATATTTGGCAAAACAGCGCCTGTACTATTTGCTATTGCTTTGATCGCATCGGGCCAAAGCTCGACCATAACGGGTACGCTTGCCGGACAAATCATTATGGAGGGTCATATTAACCTGCGTATTGAACCCTGGCTACGGCGCTTATTAACACGTGTACTGGCTATTGTTCCGGCAGTATTTACCATCATATATTCGGGCGAGGAAGGCTTGGGTAACCTCATTATATTGAGCCAGGTGGTATTGAGCCTGCAATTAGGGTTTGCGGTAATACCCTTGATCCACTTTACATCCGACAGGAAAAAAATGGGCGAATTTGCCATCAGCCTGAAAGTAAAAATATTGGCCTGGGCAAGCGCGATCTTGATAGTGGCGCTGAACGCCAAGTTGGTTTATCAGCAATTGGGCGAATGGGAAAAAGCCTCGCCCCAATCGGCATTTTGGATGTATGTGTTGGTTATTCCAGTTGTTATAGGTATAGCGTTGTTGTTACTGTATGTATTTTTAAGGCCGATGTTATTTAAACATGCTGATGCGCCGATCTTTATTCCGCATGGTATAGCCAGCGCCATTGGCGATCTGGATACCATACACTACCATCATATTGCTGTTACCATTGATTTTTCAAAGAATGATACCAATTCCATACGTCACGGTATCATGCAGGGCGGAAAACATGCAAACTATACCTTAATACATGTAGTTGAAACTGCTGGCGCCCGATATTATGGCGATCAGGCTATGGATCACGAAACGCAAAGTGATGTGGATAACTTAAATCAATACGTTGAAGCCTTACATAAGTTAGGTTATAAAGCTGAAGCAAAAATTGGCTATGGTAGTGCAGCCACCGCGATAGCCGAAATTGTTAACCGTAACAAGGTTGATTTTATAGTGATGGGATCGCACGGGCACAAGGCGCTAAAGGATTTGATATTTGGTACCACCGTTAACAAAGTTCGCCACAAAGTTAATATGCCTGTGTTGGTGGTTAAGCCGCAATAATAAATGATTTGCGTAACTTTGCCACTGAATTATGAGCGACGATAAAATATATATCAAGAATAAAAAAGCTTACTTTGAATACCACATCCTGGATAAATATGTAGCCGGAATAAAACTATTGGGTACCGAAATAAAATCCATCCGTGAGGGCAAAGCGAATATTAACGATGCTTTCTGCACCTTTATTAACGGGCAGCTATACGTACGCAATCTGCATATCGCCGAGTATTCATTTGGCTCATTCTACAATCACGAAGCTAAGCGCGATCGTATTTTATTGCTTAACAAAAAAGAACTTAAAAAGCTGCAAACCCGTGGCGAAGAAAAAGGATTAACCATTGTTCCGCTTGCATTATTCATCAGCGAACGCGGTTTTGCCAAACTGGAAATAGGCTTAGCTCAAGGTAAAAAAACGTTTGATAAACGCGAAACCCTAAAAGAGCGCGATACTAAGGTGGAGATGGATAGAGCGATGAAAAGATAGGTGATATCGGATTTCGGATGTTCGATTTCGGATTTATTTTATTTGGTTTTTTCTGTTTTAATATTGTTGCAAAAAACTACTGGTTTTACCATTCTCAATTAATAAAATCTAAATCCGAAATCGAACATCCGAAATCCGAAATTATATTACCAGGCTCTCTCCCCTACCAATGGTACAAACCTGAATGTATCCAATACATGGCGTTCATAATCGTTTTCGCCCACTTTAAGTATGGTAACCATTTTCTGCGCATTTTCGTCACCAACCGGAATAACCAGTGTACCGCCAATGCTGAGTTGCTGCAATAACAGTTCGGGTACAGTAGGTGCACCTGCAGTAACAATTATTTTATTGTAAGGTGCATGATTGGCAATACCTTTTGAGCCATCGCCCAAAAAGAATTTTGGCTTATAGCCCATGCGTGGTAAAACCTGTTTGGTACGTTCGTATAATTTTTCCTGGCGCTCAATGGTGTAAACCTTTGCGCCAAGCTCCATTAAAATACAGGTTTGATAGCCTGATCCGGTACCTATTTCAAGCACCTTGTCATCTTTTTTTATGTGTAGCAGTTCGGTTTGGTAAGCAACTGTGTAAGGCTGCGAAATAGTTTGCCCCTCGCCTATCGGGAAAGCTATATCCTTATATGCCTGGTTCCAGAATGTTTCGTCGAAAAAAAAATGCCGCGTAACTTTGCCTATAGCCTGTAGTACCTGCTCATCTTCAATACCCTTTTTTCTTAATTCTTCAACCAGCTTTTTCCGGGCTCCCTGCTCGCGGTAATTATCAATAAATTTATATGCCATTAGTGGTGCAAATGTAAATTATAAAAGCATTTTGACAGAGTTAAAACACTTAAATTAGTTTTAAACAACATTTACAACATACGTGTAGCGTTTCATGATTTACCAACGTATTGGTAATAAAAAACATATGAAAACAAACAGGCTCATCACACTTACATTGATTAGCATTTCGACCACAATTGCCGGTGCAATTTGGTCATGCAATAAGGAAAACACCGTTAAAACAACCTTTACCGAAGACGCCATCATCATTGATGCAGGCCCCGTCGCTGCAGATGGCTGCGGCTGGGAGATAAAAACCGGCGCCGATAGCGTTTACAGCCCCATAAATTTAGACACAAAATACCAGATCAATAATTTAAAGGTGCACATCACTTATGAGATTTTAGACAGCAAATTTCAGTGTGGTAGTGTTGCTCAAAATAAAGGGCTCATCCAGATCAAACTGGATGCTATCAGTAAAGTCAGTGATTTTGTAGTACTTGACAAGTAGGCGAATGATGAACCGGAAAATTACACGAATTAGCGATAAAGCATTTTTTATGGGCATCGCGATGCAATGAATTAGCCTTATCGATCATAGACGCGTCACTTACCATAACCTGTGGGTATAAGGTAACTTCGGAAAAATGGCCGCCACCATCGGCTGTTTCAATCATGGTTCCGGTTGCATTATCGGTATATTCAACTACAACCACTCTGGCTTCCGAACATAAATGCAGGTACCAAAGCATATGACAGGTTGAAAGCGAGATCACCAATAATTCCTCCGGATTATAGCGTGCGGGATCGCCGCGGAATGATGGGTCGGACGAGCCGGGAATAGTCGGCTTGCCTTCAACACTGATCTCATGATTTCGGTCAAAAGCACGGTACGACCTGGTGCCCGTACCCAGGTTACCTGTCCATTTTACCGTTGCTTTATAGTGATGATCTTTCATTTAATAGGGGTCAACATCAGGTTGTATCACACTCCCCTTGCTTAACTTAGTAGTTTGAAACTGCGTAATTACATCCCTAATGGTAGCTTTTACTTTATTAATAGATATACCATCTTTTTCAAATTTAAGCATGATCGATTTGATATAATAATTTCGTATCCGGCTCACTAACGGCGACTCAGGGCCTATTACCCTGTCACCAAAATTCTTGCGTAGCTCATTAGCCAGGTAAATTGCCTGGTTATTTACAATTTCGGGATCCTTGTGCTTAATATCTAAATTAATAATGCGATAGAACGGCGGGTAATGAAAGCTTTTACGTTCTTCCATTTCTGTAAAATACAGGTCCTTGTAATCATTCTCTATCACCTGTTTAATTACCCGGTGGTTAGGATCATACGTTTGTATCACTACCTTACCCTGCTTGCCTCTGCGCCCGGCCCTGCCGCTTACCTGCGCCAGCAATTGATAGCTACGCTCATTGGCACGGTAATCAGGGAATTTCAATAAACTATCGGCATTAATAATACCTATCACGGTTACAGCAGCAAAATCAAGGCCTTTAGCAACCATTTGCGTACCTACCAGTATGTCTATTTTTTTTTCTTCCAGGTCATTCAAAATATTTTGCAGCGAGTTACGTGAACGGGTAGTATCCATATCCATACGGGCTATACGGGTGTCTGGTAATAGCATAGTCAGTTCGTCCTCTATCTTCTCGGTACCAAAACCACGATACTCTAAATGTGTTGAGCCGCAGGCAGGGCATGTAGATGGCGTATCTTCCTTATAGCCGCAATAATGGCAATGCAACTTACCGCTGTGTTTATGATAAGTTAAGCTTACGTCGCAGTTAATACATTTAGGCGTGTAGGCACATATCTTACATAATAAAACCGGTGCATAGCCTCGCCTGTTCTGAAACAGAATAACCTGCTCCTTATTGGAAAGCGCCTGGTGTATGTCGAGCATCAGCACACTTGTAAAATGCGATTGAATCTTTTTCTGTTTAGTTTCTTCGGCAATACTCACTACTTCTATCACGGGCAATTCAACACCGCCGTAGCGTTCGGTGAGTTCGGCAAAGCCATATTTGTTGGTACGTGCATTAAAATAGCTTTCGAACGATGGTGTGGCCGAGCCCAGCAATACCTTGCCATTGTGCATATTGGCTAAAAATATCGACGCGTCGCGTGCATTGTAGCGAGGTGCCGGGTCGAATTGTTTGTAGGACGTTTCGTGTTCTTCATCCACAATGATCAACCCCAGGTCGGCAAATGGAAGGAATACGGATGAACGCGCGCCCAAAACCACTTTATATTCATTGCTCAATACCTTTTGCCAAACCTCAACCCGTTCGTTGTCATTAAACCGCGAATGGTACACGCCAATGTTGGCACCAAAATATTGGCGCAAGCGTTCAATAATGTGAGTAGTAAGCGCTATTTCAGGCAATAAATAAAGCACTTGCCTGCCTTGTGCCATCATCTCTTCGATCAACCGGATGTAGACCTGCGTTTTACCCGACGAAGTAACCCCGTGCAACAACACTACATCTTTTTGCTCAAATTGCTGTTTGATGTTAGTAAGTACATCCTGCTGCTGCGCGCTTAGTTCGAATGTGTCAAATATATCCTCATCCTCATAAAATAAACGGCTTACGTTTTTCTCTTCGGCAATAAATACTTCTTTTTCAATTAGTGAACTTATACTTGCGGCACCAGCACCGCTCTCTTCTATCAGTTCATTTTTTGTAATTGCCTTTTGATGGCGCGCGAGTTTCATATAAGCCAACACGGCATCGGCTTGTTTTGGGGCACGTTTTTCTAATATACCAAACAACTCTTTCAGGTTTTCCTGATCGTGATATGCCGGGTTAAGGCTGATAAACGTACGTTTACGTGGTTTGTAGCGGTCGCTAACCTCTTCGGATATATTGATAATGTTTTTTTCAAAAAGTAGTTTTAAAATCGGCATTACCGTTTTTTGTCCCAGCAACTTGGCAATATCGCTTACGGTTAGCTCAGGCTGAATATCCAGCGCCTCAACTATCAAAAACTCTTTATCATGCAGTGCGGTCTTATCATACTCAAAATCTTTGTTGAGCACAATCTTTGTTTCACTGGCCAGTTTTAAGGCCGATGGCAGGGCGGCGTTCATTACCTCGCCCTCATTACACATATAATACTCGGCCAGCCATTTCCAAAACTGCAACTGGCGTTCGGTTACTACCGCGCGGTCATCCAATATCTCCAGTAAATATTTGGCTTCATATTTTTCGGGAGCATGCTCGCCGACAGAAGCTATTATTGCCGTATACAACTTGCTTTTCCCAAACTGCACCACCACACGTTTGCCAATAGCTACCGCGTCATTCATCTCAAAAGGCACCCTATAGGTATAGTTTTTCGAAATGGCAAGCGGTAATATTACCTCGACAAAAAGTGTTTTACGATCAGTATATGGCGCGTCGGTAAATTCTAACATCGTTTTATTTACCTCGCAATCCCGCTAATAAAAGCGATATCCAGCCAGCAATAAACAGCAAGCCACCAATGGGAGTTACAGGCCCCATTATCCATAGCCAACTCAGGCCCAACAGATCGCGGCAGGCCAGTAGATAAAGCGATCCTGAAAATAAAATTATCCCGAAGGTAAACAGCCAGTAGCTTGTATTAATGTATTTTGTATCGCGGGCAAATGTTGAAAGAAATAACAAGGCAAATACATGGTAAAATTGGTACTCGACCGCTGTATGCCATACCGCTAATTGTTGCTCGTTTATTACTGCTTTGAGGCCATGCGCGCCAAAAGCGCCGGCTATTACAGCCAGCAAACCAAAAAACGAAGCCGTAGTAATTATTTGTTTATTCATGAAGTATTTAAAATGCTAAGTTAACCAATTGAAAAGTATTACTTGAATGCATGGCGGTAAAAATCTAACTTGCATACGTTATTATGAAGCGACTAATTATTGCCACCATAGTTTTACTTGCAGCTGCAGCTTTTGTTACGGTTTTATACTTTAAAAACCTGAACACGCCCGGACAGCACACCGACGAGGCTATGCGCTCCATACCCGATAACGCGGCCCTGGTGTTTGAGTTTAACAATGACAATGGCTTTTACGATATTTTTAGCGATAACAAATTATTTGCCGCGGTAGTAGGTGAACAAAAGCTTAATGATTTGTATACCCTGCGCAATCAGCTACTTGCCGATCCATCTCTCCAAAAATATTTTTCGGGCCAAAGCGCATTTATTTCCTTGCATCCGTCAAAGAGTCATTCGGTCGAGTTATTATTAACCATAGCTGCTGCTAAAGGGTTTAATGCTGCGGATATTGATCAGATAGCCAAACAATCGAACAAGCGTTTATTGGTAGCACCTGTTACTTATAATGGCAAAAAGGGTTACACCATTTATTCGTCTGTATTAAAAAAACGGTTTTATTTATTGAATAAAGAAGACGGAATTTATTCAGGTAGTTTTTCGAAGGATTTGGTAGACCTATGCGCAAGCTACACTCCCAAAACAGACACTAAATTATTTCTTCCGCTCCCTGATCAGCAAAACTCAAATTCGTTAGCAAACCTGTATGTAAATTATAGCCGCCTGGATCCTTTGTTTCAACTCATATTTGAAAATAAGAATACCGATATTTTTAAAAGTTTTAGGATGTTGCCTGCACTCGCAGCACTTAATTTAAATTTTAAAAGCGATGCTTTACTTTTCACCGGTTTTTCAGACATACAACATAATGAACCGATCAGCTATTTAAATTTATTTACCCGGCAGCAACCGGTGATCAATAAATTAAAGGATATTTTCCCGGCAACAACCGCTTACAGCATCAATTTTGCAGTATCTGATCCCCGGAAATTTAAAACTGATCTGTCTGACTGGCAAGTAAAGGGCCGTTTTCAAAATGAAAAGGATTCGGTGTTTAATAAGCTAAAAAAAGAGACCGGGATCAATTTAATAGCCGAGTTTAATAAGGTTTTGGGCAACGAGTTTGCCGTAGTTACTACCCGGTATATGGAAAAATTTGGCATTATCGCTTTATCGGATGGCTCGGCTTTAAAACCAATTATAAAAAATATCAGCACTATGAGTGGTGATGATATGGGACAGCTAAAATACAACAGGCTGCCGTTTTTTTTATTGGGCGATCCTTTTGGCGTGTTTAATCGCCCCTGGTTCATGATCGTTGATAATTACCTGATACTGGCTAATAGCGAAACTGAGCTTAAAAGCTATTATGACACCTATTTTAACCGTAAATTCCAAAGCAAAATAAAACTATACAACCAGTTTGATGAACTACTGGCCGAAAGAAGCAATGTAGACTGGTATATAAACTTAA
>DATJJI010000073.1:0-8560 GCA_035492275.1 Mucilaginibacter sp. | reverse complement strand
AGACGTTTTCAGCAGTGCCGATTACTCTAACAGGCAAAATGCCTATTCAAAATACCTGCGCGCCGAGATATACACGCCACAAATCGTAGTTAACGGCAAAAAGGAGTTTGTAGGATCGGAAGAAGGCACTTTACGTAACGCAATAAAAAGCAATATTGTAAAGCCATCACTCACACAATTAACTTTGAGCGATATTGAAAATACAGGCAAACAGGTAAAGCTGCATTATAAAGTCGAAGGTAATGGAACCAATAGCGTATTATTATTGGCAGTGGTGCAAAAATCGGCACTAACAAAAGTTAAAGCAGGCGAAAATAACGGGCATATGCTATCGCATGTGCAGATAGTGCGCCAACTACAAAGCATAGCTTTAAGTAATGATAAAAGCGGGGTTGAAAGTATAGCCTTACCTGCCGGGTTTACCGCGAAAGGTTATGAGATTATTGGTTTGGTACAAAACACACAAAACGGCGAAATTGTAGCTGCTGCTAAAGCGCAGTTTCAAACCGGTATATAAATAGTTTGTCATCCCGAAATGACAATGTGTTATTATAATAAATGAAACAGATCAAAGAAAAACACTCGTTAGCCATGCGGTGGTGCCATTGGGTAAACTTCCCGATATTGACCATCATGATATGGAGCGGTATGCTTATTTACTGGGCTAATGATGAATATAAGATCACCCTGTTTGGCCATACCTACGTTCGTTTTTTCCCGGATTGGTTTTACAAAACGCTGCATATACCGCAACGCCTGGCCGAAGGGATGGCCTTCCACTTTTTATTTATGTGGTTTTTTACCCTGAACGGGATATTTTATATCCTCTACACTTTAATATCGGGCGAATGGCGCGAACTTGTACCTCAAAAAAAATCATTTAAAGAAGCCTGGCTGGTGTTGCTGCATGATCTGCACATCCGCAAAATGGCACCTCCGCAAAAAAAATATAACGCGGCCCAGCGCATAGCCTATACCGCGATAATTATTATGGGTATTGGTTCGGTAATTACGGGGCTGGCTGTTTATAAGCCGGTACAGTTTTATTACTTAACCTGGCTATGCGGCGGCTATCATTTTGCCCGCATACTGCACTTTGCGCTTACGCTGGGCTATGTATTCTTTTTCGTGATCCATGTGGTGCAGGTTTTCCTGGCGGGATGGAACAACTTCAGGTCGGTTATTTCGGGGTTCGAGGTAATTGATGATAAACCAAAAACTGTTATAAAAACCGCTCATGAAGACGAAAAAAATTAAGAAGCCGCTTACTATCGAACAAAAGATAAACCGGCGAAACTTTATTTCGTTCACCACCTTTACGGTTTTGGGTGCCGGGGCGTATGGCGGTTGGCGCTGGCTCTATAACTCGCCTGCCGAAACTGCGGGCATAACTGCCGGTACGCATGCGCCGCTGCGCCGGGCCCTGAATAAAACGGAACTAGTTTTCAGACGGTTTTTCAGTAATAACCATTTGGTAAAAACCTACCCCAAATCAATGGCGGCAAAAAATGTGCGCCACAACAGCGACATTGGCGCCGATACGCGCATTGACCTTGCTGCCTGGCAATTACAGGTAAATAAAAGCAACGGCGAAAAGCTATCCATAACTATGGACCAGATCAAAGCCCTGCCCAAAACTGATATTGTTTTCTCCTTTAAATGTGTGGAGGGCTGGGACCAGATACAACACTGGGGCGGCCTGCGCTTTATTGACTTTGTAAAGCACTTTAATTTAGATAGTGAAACCGTGCAAAATTATGTAGGCCTCGAAACTCCCGATAAAGGTTACTATGTTGGCCTGGATATGCCCAGCGCCCTGCACCCGCAAACCATATTGGCGTACGAGATGAACGAAAAGCCGTTGCCTGTAAACCATGGCGCGCCGCTACGGCTCATCATCCCGGTAAAATACGGCATCAAAAACCTGAAACGCATTGGTACCATTACCTTCAGCAACCAGCGTCCGCACGATTACTGGGCCGAGCAGGGGTATGATTATTATTCGGGATTGTAACTAATCATCAATCACTTCCACCTCAGCCACGGGGCTAAACAAATACAGGCGTTTTGTTTTTACTTCGATACACTTATAGCGCTTACGTAATTTTTCCTGCTTACGGAATATTCGGCCATCCTTTAATTTGAACAGGGCATTTATGGGGAGTTTTTCAACCGTATGGATATCTTCCTTCGGCGCATCGTATTTGCGCAATGATCGATACAACGACAGGTCGGAACAGATGGAAGCCGCCGGGTTATTCAGGTAATTCATGATGGCCTGCTTTACATCAGGCGGGAAAACATCCTTTTCAAAAAAGGGCTGCATCATTTTTTTGAAATTGTTTTTCCACTCGATACCATGCGGCTTGGCTTTACGCTGATGCTCGTTCCAGGTATGCAAATGTGCGAACTCATGTACGGTGGTTACTAAAAAAGCGTAGGGATTAAGGTCGTAATTAACCGAAATACGGTGACCTTTGCCTAAATGCGGCGCGCGGTAATCGCCAAACTTGCTGCCGCGGTTGCGCGAAATTTTAAATTCGCACTTAAAGTAATCTATCCAGCGGCCAATAAGCGGTGCCGCTTCGGGCGGAAGATACCTCTCTAAAACTTTTACTTTATCCAATTCTTACCTCTATTCAAATTTAAGCAAAAAGCTTAAGGCCGAAAGCATAAAGCAAGATAATATTTTCCATAAAAAACTTGGACTTTCTCCTTTTAGCTTTATGCTATTTTAGAAGATTATACGCAATAAAACTCGCTACATAAGCCAATACGGTCATGTAAGCAAATTGTATAGCCGGCCAGCGCCAGCTTTTGGTTTCGCGGTATACTACGGCCACGGTGCTGGCGCACTGCATGGCAAAGGCATAAAACATCATGAGCGAAAAGGCTACGGCCAGACTAAATACCGGCTGTCCGGTTTGCGTATTTTTGGCCAGGTGCATTTTTTGCTGAACAGATTCCATTTTATCGGCATCGCCATGTACACTATAAATAGTGGCCATAGTGCCTACAAAAACCTCGCGCGCGGCGAAAGAAGTAATGAGCGCGATGCCTATTTTCCAGTCAAACCCAAGCGGCCTTATAACGGGTTCAATAACATGGCCCAAAATTCCTGCATACGAATTTTCTAATTTCGCGGTTGATATTACCAGATTAAGCGAATCGGGCGTCATAGTTTTGGTGTATTGTGGCTGTTTGTATTGTTGATCAATCTTTTCAAAACGATCGCCCGGTGCGTAAGATGCCAGTACCCACAAAATGATGGATACGGCAATGATAACTTTGCCCGCCTGCAAAACAAATGCTTTTGAGCGCTCATACATAGAATATACTACGTTGTTCCACCTCGGCATGCGGTATACAGGTAGTTCCATGATAAAATAGCCGCGTTCTCTGCTCTTCAAAATAAATTTAAATACCCAGGCCACCACCACTGCCGATATCAGGCTAAATACATACATACCTGTTAGTGCTAATCCCTGTAAATTAAATACCCACCAAATATTTCGATTAGGCACTACAAGTGCAATTAGCAATGTATAAATAGGTAAACGAGCCGAGCAGGTTACCAGTGGTGTAACCATGATGGTGATCATACGGTCTTTCCAGTTCTCAATAGTCCGGGTACTCATGATGGAAGGCACCGCGCAGGCAAAGCCTCCAATAAGCGGCACTACCGATTTACCGTTCAAGCCCACCTTACGCATCAGTTTATCCATCATAAAGGTAACACGGGACATGTAGCCGGTATCTTCCAGTATAGATATGAAGGCAAAAAGAATAGCGATCTGCGGTATAAATACCATGACTCCGCTTAAACCGGCAATTACGCCATCAACCAATAAACTGGTTAGCGGGCCGGTTGGCAGGCTATGATGCAGGGTATCCTGTAGCCAAACAAAACCATCGGAGATCAACTCCATAGGGTATGATGCCCATGAAAATATAGCCTGGAACATGAACATTAATATGGCGAAAAACAGGATAAAACCGAATACCTTATGGGTTAATATCTTGTCTATCTTATTACTTGCCGTTTCATATTGCGCGGTATAGGGTTTTTTAACGGTATCATAAAGCAGGTCATTGATGAAGCTGTAACGGGCAATGGTTTCACTTCCCTGCGCTTTTTGCGAATGGAAGGAATGCTCTTTTTCCAGTTCTTCAATACGGTTAGACTGCTCGGGGGTTAAGAATTTTAAATGTTCATGCTGATGAGCCAGTTGTAAAGCAAAGTACGGGTTATCAATCTTAAGCTCGCTGCTAATAGCATCGATCAATGCGGGAGCTATTGCCTTTACTTCAATACTATCCTCCTGCAAGGATATCTTATTGGCGAACGTTACTGCGTTTTTTAACAGATCAATACCCTGTATTTTTCTGGCGGATATGGGTACCACCGGTACGCCCAGTTTTTTGGCAAACAGATTGACATCAATATCAATATCAGCTTTTTTTGCAAGGTCCATCATGTTTAGGGCAATGATGACCGGTATTTTCAGATCGGCAACCTGGCTGTATAGCAGCAGGTTTCTTTTCAGGTTAGATGCATCAAGGATAACAATTACCAGGTCGGGGCTTAATGCGTTGGCCCTGTCGGCCAAGACAGAAAATACGATGGATTCGTCCTGACTTTTTGGGTATAAGCTGTAAGTGCCGGGCAGATCAACAATTTCGGCAGTGCGGCCATCAGGCAGTTGGCAGTACCCTACTTTTTTATCAACAGTAACCCCCGGAAAATTTCCTATTTTTTGATTTAAACCGGTGAGTACATTAAACAGTGTTGATTTACCGGTGTTTGGATTCCCTACAAGTGCAACTCTTATATCAGCTTTCAATTATTATTTATGCAATATGATCGTTGAAGCTTCACGTTTGCGTAAGCTTAACTGATAGCCCGATACATTAATGGCAATTGGATCGCCAAGGGGGGCAATACGGTCAACTCTTATTTCCTCGCCGGGTAAACAGCCCATTTCCATCAATTTTACCGACATTTCAAGATCAGTAAATTCTTTTACAATACCTTTTTGCCCTACTTCGAGTTGTGAAAGATCCATTTTTACTTAGTTAACTGAGCAAATGTATAGCTTATTTAAATTAAATCCAAATAAGAGTAAGCGATTTTTAAGTCTAATGGTTCTTGTCATCAAACTATCATTATTATGAAAAAAATTTAGGGCGTACACAACTGAGGGGGCAAAAACTACGTTACTAACTTATAATAGGCGCAAGCTTATTATATGTGATAAGGTTTAGGTTGAAAGCCCCCAAGCAGCGAGTGTGCGGGGGCTTTTATTTTGAATGTTATTTTAATAATGTCATGCTGAACTTGTTTCAGCATCCCACATACAATTAACCGCCTGTTTGGTGGGATGCCGAAATAAATTCGGCATGACGTTTTAATTATCTTTTTACATTTACACCCATGAGCCGCTTAAAGCAACAACTATATCAGCAATGTTTGGATTATGTACAAAACCGCATGCAGGCTGCCGAACAAGGCATAAAAGAAGCGCACCAGGCAGCGCAGGATGATACGAAAAGCAGCGCCGGCGATAAATACGAAACCGGCCGCGAAATGATGCAGCAGGAAACCGACCGCAATATGGCACAGCTCAATGAAGCCAATAAATTAAAAGTAACGCTGAACCAGATCAATGCTTCCGCTGTAGCTACAACGGCAGATAACGGGAGTGTTGTGATCACCAATAACGGTAATTTTTACATCGCTATAAGCGCGGGTATTTTACAGGTTGATAAACAAAGCTTTTTTGCCATATCACTGGTATCACCCATCGGTATAAAGATGAAGGGCCTTAAAGCCGGCGATAGCTTCGAACTAAACGGGAAAAGCTATTTGATAAGCGGGATAGAATAATCGCTTTCAATGCTTATCTTGCAGTTCAATTATAAATTTCTTCATGAAACGTAACGCTGTAAAACTCCTGTCGGCTGCTATATTGGTTATGGTTTTATTTTTCCAGGCATCGGCGCAAAAAACTGAAAACAAACCCAACCAACGCTGGACCGCCGAAAAAGCCAAAGCCTGGTATGCCACGCATAAATGGTTAAACGGCGCTAATTTTATACCAAGCACCGCCATTAACCAACTTGAAATGTGGCAGGCCGACACGTTCGACCCTAAAACAATTGATCGGGAGTTAGGCTACGCCGAGAATATTGGCTTTAATACCATGCGGGTTTTTCTGCACAGCCTTGCTTATAAACAAGACCCTGCCGGGTTTAAAAAACGTGTTAACGAGTTTTTAACTATTGCCGATAAACATCATATTAAACCCCTGTTTGTTTTTTTTGATGATTGCTGGTTAAAAGAGCCTAAAATTGGAAAGCAGCCCGGGCCTAAAACCGGTGTACATAACTCGGGCTGGGTGCAAGATCCCGGTGACCCGGCCTCCTATACGCCGGCTAATTTTCCTGAACTTGAAAAATATGTAAAGGATATACTAACCACCTTTGGCAAGGACAACCGGATATTATTGTGGGACCTGTACAACGAACCCGGCAACTCAGGCAAGGGAAATAAAACCCTGCCGCTGCTTAAAAACATATTTGCCTGGGCGCGCCAGGCTAACCCAAGCCAGCCTGTAAGTTCAGGCATATGGAACTGGAATTTGGAGGAGCTTAACCAGTTTCAAATGGCTAATTCGGATGTGATCACTTACCATGATTATACCCCCGAGCCAGAGCATCATAAAACCGTACAATTTTTAAAAATGTGGGACAGGCCTGTTATTTGTACGGAATATATGGCACGCACCCGTAACAGCCGTATAGAAACGGTTATGCCCATGCTGAAAAAAGAAAACGTGGCTGCCATTAACTGGGGATTTGTATCCGGTAAAACCAATACCATTTATGCATGGGATACCCCGGTACCCGACGGCAGCGAACCTAAGGAATGGTTTCATGATCTGTTTAGAAAAGACGGCACGCCCTATAAACCCGATGAAATAGCGCTCATTAAAAAACTTAACGATAAATAAACGGCGGAAAGCTTTACGGTTTCAGTCCAAGACCTGCATCCCCACTTAATACATATTTGCCATCTTTAAAGGCTGGTATGGTGTAAGGATTGTTTTTGGTCAGGAACGGACCATCAATATCGGCCCAATCGCATTGCGGGGCAAGGGCGGCAGCGGCGAGGGTGGCGCAGCTGGTTTCGCTCATGCAGCCTATCAGAATTTTCAAATCGAGCTCACGCGCTTTTAGTATCATCTGCCCTGCCTCATACATCCCTGCCGATTTCATGAGCTTGATGTTGATACCATGATAAATTCCTTTTGCCTTCGCCACATCGGGCAGGCGTTGAACTGCTTCATCGCCAATAATAGGTATAGGGCTGTTTTCGGTTAGCCAGGCATTGCCCTCTATATCGGTTTTAAGCATGGGCTGCTCTATCAGCAATACGCCCTGCTCCTGCAGCCAGTAAACAAGATCGAGGCTTTGCTTGCGGTCCGTCCAACCCTGGTTGGCATCGGCGTATAGCGGCACATCGGTAACCGAGCGTATGGTTTTTATCAGTTCTTTATCATCATCACGCCCCAGTTTTACCTTGATCACTTTAAAACCTGCAGCTTCTTTTACTTTTTTAACGATCACCCCGGGCGTATCAATGCCAATAGTAAAACTGGTAGCCGGCATCAGTGCGGGGTTACTTCCGGCCAATTGCCAGCAGGGTTGGTTCAGTAATTTTCCTTTAAGATCATGCAAAGCAATATCAATAGCGGCTTTTATAGCAGGGCTGCCTGGTGCAATGCTATCCAGGTAATTGATAATCGCGGCAAAATCAAACGGAAATTTAAACTGACTTGCATCTACTTTATTTAAAAATTCAAGAGCGGTTTGATGGCTTTCGCCCATGTAAGGCACCATTGATGCCTCGCCATAACCTGTAAAACCCTCATGTGTTAGCTGAACCAACATGAGCGGTGTTGACGTGCGCGAAAATTTAGCTATCGTAAACGGATGCTTCAGTTCGAGCTCAAAGGGCTGATAAGTCAGTGTCATGTTATAAAATCAAAGCTAAATTATTCTTTTTAAAATGATGGCTATCTTTGCCGCCATGCCGTCAAAAATATATTCGCCGTTCGATGCCTCTAACTTCAGTAACAAAACCTGTTTTTTAACAGGCGAAACGCTAAATAGCGAAGAAGAAAAGATACAGGTTTTTCCGCAATGGTTAATGAGCCAGTATAACCTGGAAGACCAGCCTTTTAAGATGCTTGACGAAAGCATGGCTACTTACAAGGACATGAAACTGCCTTGTTCGGCAGCAGTTAATGAAACTTATTTAGAACCTTTAGAGGCCGAAATTGCCGCCGCTTTTGCTTCCGGCTATGATGCAGTTAAGGCCGTGGACGAGCTAAAGCTTTTTCAATGGGCGGGGAAGTTGCTGTATGGAATTATTTTTAACGAGATACAGTCGGGCATCAGACAACAGTACGCGCAGGGTGAGGAATTTAATATTTCAAAATCTATCATCCATAAGTTCAGTAACCTGCATTTAATGCTGCAAAGCATTAATTTGCCG
>DATJJI010000072.1:0-7314 GCA_035492275.1 Mucilaginibacter sp. | reverse complement strand
GGACACGTAGAAATACCTGTTTTTCAAATAGTCACTAAACTATTAGTTGTTTTATTTATTATTGTTACACCTAAACCTTATCACATAATTGTTGATTGGCCTGTAAAAAGCACCGCGGGCCTAAGGGGTGCCTGCGGTGCGTAAACAGGTTAGTTGTTCAGCAACTATCCTAATTAATCGTCAAAAAGTGTAAATAGTAAAAACAACAAAGCCGGGCAAGCCCGGCTTTGTTCATTATATAAAGTTTTTAAGCTCTTATTTTTTGGTGTATGTACCGGTTACCAGGTCAACCACGTAAACGGTGTTGTTTACAGTTAAGTTGGCGGTGCCGTCGCCATTAAATACTACGGTGCCGTTAAAGCTGTAAGTACCTTTTGAAGTAACCACCGAAATACCAATAACACCTGTACCGCCGGCAATATGGCCGGTTGGTTTGGTTAGGGTAAGGTTAGTGGCTTTAATAACAATATTGCTGGTGCCGGTAGTTTTGTCGCCCACTTTCGAGGTGAATGAACCTGCGCGTTTGTACTCGCCGTTAACTACCCAGCTGGTAGCGTTAGTGGTTAAGCCGGCAATGGTGAATTGCGCGGTACCCGAATCGGACGAGGTTAAACGCGGACCATCAAAATTACCGTGGAAAGTTAAAGTATTTACCAGGTTATCGGGCTGGCTGTTGGTGTTGCAGTTTAAGGTACGGGTGTATTTAGCAAAATAGCTATAAGTAACCGAGTTGCTTGAACCCGAAGTGCTGATGCTATCGGCCAGTGTACTGCCGCAAGCCTGGTGTACCGCGTTGGCGCCAACCGAGTTAACCGACTGCGAACCAACCGAATTTAAGGTTTGCGCGTTAGCGGCCATGTTATCGGTAATGGATACAAAGCCGAATGAGTTGCCGGCCATTGAGCTTGCTGCCACATCAACAGCCTGGGTTACTACGGCCGATGAATCGGTACTGGTTGTGCTTTTTTGGCATGATACCGCGCACAGTACCAGCAGCGCAAGAAAGGTGAATTTAAAAGTTTTCATGTTTAAGGGGGTTATGTTTAAAGTTTTGTTTTGACACCGTATTAAACTAAAGGTTTATTTTACCCATATAGTTTTTAATTTTTTTAACTAATACCCCTTATACGAAATGGATTCACTTTTAGTTACAATTTTTTTTAGAAATTAAAAAAGAATGAGGGCGTTCCCTGTCGGGCCGCGGGCCTTAGGCACCGGACAAGTGCTGCTATCGCTAACGGGGAATTAAAATCATCCGCACATCCCCCCTTGCACATTCGCTTAATTAAGCTTTACTTTAGTATAACCAATTACAAACCTGCAGAGTTATGAACCAATTTTTGGGGCGGCTGGCTGTTCCGTATCGTTACCGGGTGCTGGTGCTGCTGTGCGCGCTCACCACGCTTACGTATATGGACCGCATCTGCATATCCATTGTAGGCGTACGCATAAAAAGCGAGCTGCACCTCAGTAACGAGCAGTTTGGCTGGGTGCTGGCGGCCTTCGCACTTACCTATGCCCTGTTCGAGATCCCTTCGGGTATGCTGGGCGACCGCATCGGGCCAAAAAAGGTTTTTATACGTATTGTGTTGTGGTGGTCGCTTTTTACCGCGCTTACCGGTTTGGTTGGCGGCCTGGTTATGCTGCTTATTGTACGCCTGCTATTTGGCGTGGGCGAATCGGGCACCTATCCTAACAGTATTTTGGCCGTATCGCGCTGGTTCCCGGTGAACGAAACGGGTAAGGCTTTATCATGGGTTGGCATCGGCTCGCAGATCGGGGCCGGGTTGGCGCCGCTGATCATCGTGCCTATTGCCATGGCTTACGGCTGGCGGGCACCATTCTTTGTGTTCGGTGCCATCGGGTTGGTATGGGTAGGCGTTTGCTATGCCTGGTTCCGCAATTTCCCGGCTCAAATGAAAGGTATGCCTGCGGATGAGAAGCAGTTGATAGCGGCTTCCTGCCGGCATAACAACAAACAGCATCTGGTACCCTGGAAACTCATTTTCAGCAATCGTACACTGTGGCCGCTCATGTTCATGTACTTTTGCTGCCAGTGGGCCAACTACTTTTTTATTGCCTGGATGCCGGTTTATTTGCAGGAGGGCCGTGGCTTTTCGGAAAACGCCATGAAGCAGATCACCTCTACCCTGTTTATTGTGGGTATAGCAGGCTTTTTAACCGGCGGCGCAGCCGGCGACCGTTTCTTAAAACGCCGCGGACTAAAAATGGGCCGCCGCCTTACGGGTATGCTGGGCCTGGGCATGTGCGGTTTTTTATTGCTGATGGCGGCTTTCGCTTTTAATAATACCATAACGGTTTGCTGTTTGATAGGCGCTAACTTTTCGTTCTCGTTCGGGGTAATGGTATCGTACGCGGTATGTGCCGATATTGGCCGTAATAACGCGGGCACGGTTACCGGCGCCATGAATTTTTTTGGGCAGATGGGCGCTTTTTTCCTGGCTGTCATCTTCGGTAAAATTGTGCAGGTAACGCACAATTTTAATTATCCTATTTATGTACTGGCCGCGGTACTGTTTACGGGCTGCCTGCTCTGGCTGGCTATTGATGCGGAGAAAACCTTGCCGGTGGTGGAATAAGTTGGCAGTTTTTAGTTTGCAGATAGCAGGTGTGATAGATGATTTCAGCATTATTGCAAAAAACTGTTTCATTTTGTTTCACCCGGTTTTATCAATATGCTAAATATCAATTAATTAGCCAAAAAAAGTGTTTCACTTGTTTCATCTGTTTCACCTTTTCGTGAAACACTCATCATGCATTTACACACCCCTGCCCCCTCTCAAGAGGGGAACCCATCACACAATTAAATAGTAATGGCTGCTTTAACAAGATAGGGCAGTATTTCTTTTTGAAAGGATACAAAGTTTTTACGCACGTCCGAGTCGGACACGGAGGTAAAAGCAAAGCTGAACACGATGCTCTTACTGCATTTAATGAGGAAACGCAGGCGCTGGTGGTAGTTCTCGTTCTTACGGATCTCGGTAATGCGGGTAAACGATGCCATCAGCATTTCTTCGAGCTCGTTGCTCAGGTTCTTTAAAAAATCCTGCGAGTTAGCCGATTCACGTATGAAATCCCAACCGATGAACTCGTTACACACGGTATAGCTTAGCCGGCAGGTTTTCATGATGAGGTTACCCAGGTGGGCTTCTTCGTCAGTTTCGGGGGTCTGGCTCAGGATCAGGTCGTCAACACTCAGGCGGATGTAGTCCATCAGCAAAGTATGCAGCACATGCTCCTTACTGTCGAAGTACTTATAGATCGTGGCTTTGGCTATCCGGGCCCGCTTGGCAATTTCGTTAACACTTGTTTTATGGTAACCGAATTTGCGAAACAACTCCTGTGCCGCACGTTTAATGCTGTCTTTAATTTTATCGGCTTCCATGTATCAGTTAGATACAAATATCTCAAAACTATTGGTATTTACCACATAAGCCTTTAAAGCTTTAATGGCAGGCGCCTTAACGGGCGTACCATCCTCTAAAGTCCATTTGCTTCCGCTGCAGGGGTCGGTTACGGTGGTGGTAGGGTTATCCAGGTTCACGGCGCAGCCGTTTTGGGGTTCGTAGGCGCTGCAACGATCATAAGCGGCATAGCTGCCATTGGCCTCGCGGTAAAGTATAAGGCCTTTAACGCCATAGCCGTTTACCAGCACCGCGCCGCCCACGTTACGCAGGGCCGCAAGGCGCGGATCGGTCAATGACATTTCAAAATTCACGGACACATTGGGCACCACATCGCCGGTTTTGCCACAGGCAAAAAAGCTCAATACCAAAACCGCCGCTATCCCAATCCTTTTTATCATATTATATGATCTCTGTTTGAAACTGTTTTAAGAAACGCGCGTCGTTCTCAGAGAATAAGCGCAGGTCTCGTATCACATATTTCAGATTGGCAATACGCTCCATACCCATACCAAAAGCAAAACCAGTATATACTTTACTGTCTATACCGCAATTCTCTAATACATTCGGGTCAACCATGCCGCAGCCCAGTATCTCAACCCAACCGCTGTATTTACACATGTTACAGCCCGATCCGCCGCAAATGGTACACGATACATCCATCTCGGCGGATGGCTCAGTGAAAGGGAAATACGACGGGCGAAAACGCACTTTAGTACCCTCGCCATACAACTCCTGCACAAAGTGGTAAAGCGTTTGCTTCAAATCGGCGAATGATACATTCTCGTCAACATACAAACCCTCCACCTGGTGAAAAAAGCAATGCGCACGTGCCGATATAGCCTCGTTACGGTAAACACGCCCCGGCATAATAGCGCGGAACGGCGGTTTGCCATTCTCCATCATACGCACCTGTACCGATGAGGTGTGGGTACGCAGGGCGATATCATCCTTACCGTTATTTTTTTTGATGAAGAAAGTATCTTGCATATCACGGGCAGGGTGCTCTTCGGGAAAGTTCAGGGCCGAAAAATTGTGCCAGTCGTCCTCAATTTCAGGGCCTTCGGCAACTACGAAACCTAAGCGTTTAAAAATGTCAATGATCTCATTGCGCACCAGCGACAAGGGATGGCGCGAGCCAACCGCAAAACCATCACCCGGAAGAGTGAGGTCGATATCTGTCTTAGTAGTAGTTTCAGAAAGTTGATAATGCGAAAGAGAGGTTGTATAAGTAATATTTACTAAATTTTTTAATTCGGCAAATTCTCCTCCCTTTTCTCTTTTGTATTCAGGTGTGGCGTTTTTAAACGCTATACTTAATTCATCTGACCACTGTTTTAGTATGCCTTTTGAACCCAAATATTTTATTCGAAATTGCTCAAGATCAGCTAAATTTTTTATCGGATATGACGAAATTTCTGATTTTAATTTCCCTATATCATCTATCATATATACTGTATTGTTTAAAATATTTTTCAAATATAAAACTATTTAATCACCCCTAATTCTTTCCCCACCTTGGTAAAAGCAGCAATAGCTTTGTCCAGATGCTCCCTATCATGCGCGGCAGATATTTGTACACGGATACGTGCCTTGCCCTGCGGCACTACCGGATAGTAGAAGCCTATCACGTAGATTCCTTCGTCCAGCATTTTAGCGGCAAACTCTTGCGCCAGCTTGGCATCGTACAGCATTACCGGCACTATAGGGTGTACACCCGGCTTAATATCAAAACCAGCATCGGTCATCGCTTTGCGGAAATATTGGGTATTGCTTTCCAGATTATCGCGCAGCTGCGTGGTTTCGCTCAGCATATCCAGTACAGCTATAGAGGCGCCGGTTATGGCAGGTGCTAAAGTGTTCGAGAACAAATACGGCCTTGAACGCTGGCGCAGCATATCAATAATTTCTTTCCTGCCGGATGTAAACCCACCCGACGCGCCGCCCAATGCCTTACCCAACGTACCGGTAATGATATCGATCTTACCCATCACATTGTGGTGCTCATGCGTACCGCGACCGGTTTTACCCATAAAGCCCGAGCAATGACTTTCGTCGATCATTACCAAAGCATTATACTGTTCGGCCAGCATGCAAATTTTATCTAGTTGGGCAATGGTGCCATCCATAGAGAATGCACCATCAGTAACAATAATACGGTGACGGCAACTTTCGGTTTCTTTCAGCTTGGCTTCCAGATCGGCCATGTCATCATGTTTGTAACGCTGGCGTTGGGCCTTACATAATCGCACACCGTCAATAATGGAGGCATGGTTCAATTCGTCAGAAATAATAGCATCCTGCTCGTTGAACAAAGGCTCAAACACTCCGCCATTCGCGTCGAAAGCCGCCGCGTAAAGTATGGTATCTTCAGTGCCTAAAAATTCGGCGATCTTTTTCTCCAGTTCTTTATGTATATCCTGCGTGCCGCAAATAAAGCGTACCGACGATAGGCCATAACCATGGGTATCCATCGCCTTTTTCGCTGCGTCAATCACTTTTTGGTTGCGCGAAAGGCCCAGGTAATTATTCGCGCAAAAGTTGATCACTTCTTTACCGCCCTGTACCGTAATGTCGGCACCTTGTGGCGAGGTAATAATGCGTTCTCTTTTATATAAACCTGCGTTTTCAATATCGGCAAGCTCCTGCTGCAAAACGGGTTGTAAGGTATTATACATAATGTTTTGTTAAGGGTACAAATTTAAGCAATAAAGGCCGTTTTAGCTTCAAGCCCGCAGGTTTTTAATAATAATATGTGTTTACGCAAACATTTATGCGGGTTAACGCATTATTTGTGAACCTATGAACAGATTAACGCTACTGATTTTTACACTGTTAACTGCCTTTACTTTTAAAGCATCGGCACAGCAATTTGTTTTATCGGGGCGCATTACCGACAAAAAGAATCAGTCTATTTCCTTTGCATCCGTCTACATAAAAAACTCCACTTACGGCACTACTACTAACGAGGATGGCGTATACCAGTTTAAGCTGGAGCCTGGAACCTATGATGTAGTTTACCGCTACGTAGGCTACAACGAGCGGGTAGAAAAAGTAACCATTACCGATCATGACGCCCGGTTAAATGTGCAAATGGATGACGAGGTTTTTTTACGGGACAAAGACGTAGTTGATAAACGCGGGCGCGACACCGCCGCCATGTACATTATGCGTAAGGTAATTGCCAAACGCGAATATTATTTGAACGAGGTTAAATCATACTCCTGCGTGATCTATGTAAAAGGCGAGCAAAAATTAACCAGCGCCCCAAAGGCTTTATTAAAACAGGGCGTTGCCAAAGTGCTTGATCTGGATACTAACGGACGGGGTATATTATATCAATCCGAATCATTATCCAACTTTAATTACCAGGCACCCGACAATATTAAAGAGGTAACTATTTCGGCGCGGATGGCGGGTATAACACCTACATTCAGTTATAACAAAGCATCGGACCTGCGCGGGAACTTTTACGACAATATTTTCACGGTGAGTGGGCTTAGTAACCGTGGTTTTGTTTCGCCCGTGGCGGATAATGCCCTTAAATATTATAGCTATAAGCTGGTAGGTATCTCTAAAGATAATGGCCGTAATATTGATAAAATTGAACTGATTGCCAACCACCCATACGACCCTGTATTTCGGGGATACATTTACATTGTGGAAGGCGACTGGCGCATTTACGCTGTCGACCTGCAACTTACCAACAAGGCGAATAGCCTTAATTTGGTTGACACCATGCAGATAAGCCAGCAATATGTGCAGATACGCGACAGCACCTGGATGCCCGCTTCTATACAATATGATTACAATGGCAATATATTCGGGTTTAAATTCGAGGGTTATTACATTGGTATTTATAACAACTATAAGTTTGATGTAAAAACTG
>DATJJI010000071.1:0-8209 GCA_035492275.1 Mucilaginibacter sp. | reverse complement strand
TATCTTTCACCCGTTCCGCATCGTGGTAAACCAAACGAAAGTTCCTATTTGATCTATATTGCTCAAAAAGTAGCCGAGCTTTACCAGGTTGGTATCGAGGCAGTTGCCGATGTAACCACCGCGAATTCAAAAAAGGTATTTGGCGTGTGAACAGTAAAATTTATTAAACAGAAAGCGTAAACCAATTCATGAGCCAGATACTCATTATTTATACCGGTGGTACTATAGGTATGATGACCGATCCGGTAACCAAGGTGCTCAAGCCTATTAATTTTGAGCAGATCATGGATAATGTGCCTGAATTGGAGAAGCTTAACTGCAAGATCAAGGTGCACTCGTTCGAGGAGATCATCGACTCATCAAACATGAATCCTGAAATATGGAGCGAGCTCGCCGGCTTAATTGAATCAAACTATCATTCTGTAGATGGCTTTGTGATCCTGCATGGATCAGATACCATGGCCTACACGGCATCGGCACTAAGTTTTATGCTCGAAAACCTGTCAAAGCCTGTCATATTCACCGGGTCGCAGCTACCTATCAGCGCTATACGTACTGATGCGAAAGAAAACCTGATGACCGCCATTGAAATTGCCAACTCAAAAAAGAACGACCGCGCTCGTGTGCCCGAAGTTTGTATCTATTTTGATTATAAGCTGTTTAGAGGCAACCGGTCGTTTAAATACAACTCATCCAAATTCGAGGCGTTTCGGTCGCCCAACTGCCCTATATTGGCCGAGTCGGGCGTGCATCTGCGCTTTAGTGTAAATGATATCAGGCAACCTGCCGATGCGCCGCTGATATGCCATAAAGATTTGATGAGTGATGTCGCTGTGCTAAAGCTGTATCCCGGCATCAGCCCCAAGGTGGTCGAAAATATTTTAGGCTCGGATGTACGCGGTATTGTGATGGAAACCTTCGGCGCCGGTAATACCACTACTGATAGCTGGTTCATCGATCTGCTGAAAAAATCAATCGACAGCGGCAAAGTGATCCTGGATATTTCGCAATGTAAAGTTGGTACAGTTGAGCTTGGCCGGTACGAAACCAGCAAGCAGCTTAAGGATATAGGCGTAACCAACGGTTATGATATGACCTTTGAAGCCGCTGTAACTAAAATGATGTACCTGCTGGGCCAAACCGATGACCTGAACCTGGTAAGGCAATTACTTGAAACCGACCTGCGGGGCGAGTTAACGGTGTCCTGATAAAATTGATCTGATTTTATTTGTGGTCATTTCAGGCGGTGCAGCTTTACTGCACCACCTTCAATGAAACCTCAAAATTTTTAGGGGTACTAATTTTTTATATCTTGAGTAGATAAGCTTTCGCCTATTCAAATGTAAAACATTGTTATTAAAAGGGTATTAGACGCGCATTAGAATGGCATTAGATTATCGTGCAAATTCTACAATAACTGTTGTGCCTTTGCCGGTTGAGGAGTTGATGCGGATAGTGCCGTTAAATAAGCTGATAATTTTGCCGGTAACATAAAGGCCTATACCACTGCCATAATAGTCTTTTACGTTGGTTGCCCGGTAAAACGACTCGAATATCTTTTCCTGCTCATCAGCAGGAATGCCCACACCTTCGTCGATGATAGCAATACGGATGATCCTGTCGTCGGCATATAATTCACATCGTACCGGCTTATCGTCCGAAAATTTATAGGCATTACCAATAATATTGTTTAGCGCGATCAATAACAACGCTTTATTAGCAGCCACCAGCAGCAGGTCGGGGTCTTCTGGTAATCGAATGATATTTACCGTAAAACGGCTTTTCCCTTCCTTTTTTAGCCAGTAGTCATTGAGTTCCCAAATCAGGTCATCAATGGCTACCGGGGTTAAAATAGCTTGTGTATAGTTAATGTCTACCTGTGCAAGCTCTAACAAGCCGGTAATGGTTTCTTTTAAACGTGCCGCGTCACCTAATACTGACACCAGTAACTGCTCGTACTCAGCAGAGGTTCTTGACTTGTTCAACGCTACCTCAATTTCGCCGATGATACTGGTTACGGGCGTACGTAACTCATGCGATGCGTTGGTTACAAAGCTTTGCTGTAACTCGAATGTATTTTCCAGATGCTTTAAAAGGCGGTTAAAGTTTTGGGCCAGGCGGCTTATCTCGTCCTTGCCATTGCCCTCGCTGATGCGCATGCTCAAATTGCTGGCCCTTACCAGTTGCATTTGTTCAACCACGTCATCAATGGGCTCGAGCGCTTTTTTTGCAAACCAGCGACTAATGAGGAACAAGCCGAAAATAACTATCAGAAACAGCACCGACATGATCTCGACAAGGTCACTTAAACGTTTATTACCCTGTATATCAATGGCCGATACCAGCACCACAAAGTTACCCTGGTTATCATTAAAATAAACGCCTACCGTTTGGTGCTCGCCCTCGTTAAATTCAATCTCCTTTTTTTTGCGGACAGCCGCGATTATATTGTTACCCCAATACTGTTCCTTATCCTTAATAAATGAAGCTGCATTTTTACTGTCGTATATGCGGATGATCTCGCCGGGTATTTGCCTGAAATAACGGGTGCGCACACGGTCTAATGAATCGGCTGATAGTTCATCAGCTTTCAGGTATAATTCGGAAGCAACTTTGGCCCGGTCAAAAAGGCGGTTAAAGAAATCGGTTTTAACCAGCGAAGTAAAAGTGATATAAATGATGACCATCGCTATAAAAAATATTACAGCGCTGGTTAATGTAAAATACAGCGAAAGCCTGTTTTTTATTTTCATTTATTAACCCGCAAAATATAGCCCATGCCTATAACGGTATGTATCAGTTTATTTTTAAAGCCCTTTTCAATTTTTTTACGCAGATAGTTAATATACACATCAATAAAATTGGTGCCGGTATCAAAATCTATCTTCCAAACCTGTTCGGCAATGTACTCGCGCGATAAAATTTTATTAGGATGGCGCATAAACAGTTCAAGCAGGGTATATTCTTTAGCGGTCAGCGTAATTTCCCTTCCTGCACGTTCAACAATATTGCTCCAGGTATCCAGTTTCAGATCATCAAATGTAAATATATGCTCCTCGGCTTTGGCGCTTACAGGCTGACGTCTTAATAAAGCCTCAATACGTGCCAACAGCTCGCTAAAATGAAAGGGTTTAACCAGGTAATCATCGGCCCCGGCCTTTAAGCCCGATACCTTATTTTGTATCTGATCTAAAGCAGTCAGCATTAAAATAGGGGTTTGCGTATCGGTTAACCTTACCTGGCGGCAAAGCTCGATGCCGTTAATATCGGGCAGCATTACGTCAAGTATCAGCAAATCAAAAGCCTCATTTTTTAACAGGTTTTTTGTAGCGGCACCATTATCGGCCACTGTTACCTTATAGTTATGCTCTTCAAGACCCTTACGTATAAACGCCGATACTTTTTGCTCATCTTCAACTAAACAGATATGGTTCATGTTAAACAAATATCAATATTAACTACTAATTGTTCAGAAAAGTACAGCTTACAGGTGAAGAATCTTATCTAATTGCCTGCACGCCCTTTTTTTAAGCAGCGAAACGGTCATCGGTACATCCTGTAGCGGGCGGTCGCGTTTATCTTTTTTTACAGCCGCAATGCGGTCAACCATATCCAGCCCGCTCACTACCTCACCATAAACGGTATAGCTTTGGTCAAGATGCGGTACACCGCCAACCGTTTTATAAATTTCGCGCTGCGATTGTGGTATCTGCCGGCCCTTTAACCGGCCCTGTATCAGTTTATCCAATTCGTCATCAGTAAAGCGCTTGCCCTCTACAATATAAAACTGGCAGCCACTTGATGCCTTAGTTGGGTTATCATCCCGCGCGGCGGCCAGCACACCTCTTTTATGAAAAATACTATCCCTGAACTCGGCGGGTACGGTATAGCCCACATCACCATTGCCTAACTCTAAACCGGTTTTGTTTTTACTGGTATCTTTCGAGTCCGGATCGCCGCCCTGTATCATAAAGTTTTGTATTACGCGATGAAACAGTGTGCCATTATAAAATCCTTTTTTAGTAAGCCTGATAAAATTGTCGCGATGCTTGGGTGTTTCGTTATACAACCGGATAATGCATTCGCCATACGCTGTGCTGATGCGTACATATTGATTGGGCTTTTTCGCAAAAGCGGTAAGCGATAACAGCAGGACAAGCAGGGTAAAAAGTTTTTTCATTGTTCAGAATTTACTTCTTCGTCAAAATAGTTAATTATCAGCGATTTTATCATCATTTCCTGTTCCAGCAGCGTATAATTCGGGATTTGTTTTACCAGTTTCCAGTGCGGCCAGCCATCCTGGTCCAGTCCTTCCAGTTCATAAAATCCCATCAGGCTGAATAATTTACAGTTGGCTATATGCATCAATTCTTCCTTTTGCCTTTTGCTGAATTTGCGCGGTCCCTGCCCCAGTTCCTGCACGCCTATTAAAAACAGCATCACCTTTACATCGGGTATCTCGCTGTCAAAGTCGTGCGCTATGCGTTGTTGTAATTCGGCCCATTTTTTGTTAATCTCTGCAGGTGTCATAAAAGCAAATATACACTGATGATGAAGCTATTTATAGTTTAATAGAATTTGATTTTGCAACAATATTGCTTTTACGGGCTTTTTTTTGATTTTTATGCGTATTTTTGGAAAAAATGATGTGCCGGTTTTGAAACGAAGCAAAGCAAATATATTTTACGCGTGGCTGTTATTAATCTGTTTTATAGCAGGACAGGGTGTAGTTTATGCGCATCAGCATAAAATTACGGCGGGTAATGGCACCAAAACATACCGCCCTGCTAATGCGCAGGCAGGCACAACCATCCAGGAAAAATGCGCCCTGTGCGATGCTATGCACCATACAAATGCGGTCATGAGCACGTACGCTTATGTAAGTCCTAACATTGTTACAAAGCATTTTTACCGGGTTTATAATTACGATTTTATAAGCATTGCGCTTGTATTATCAGCCGGGCGCGCGCCTCCGGTTTCAGCATTCTGCTAATAGTGGTCATAGTTACAGATCACACCTACAATTTCTGATCATAGTTTATTTAAGAGCAATAGGTATGCAACTATTTAATGATAGTTCAAGCCCTTTCAAGATACAATTCACAATGAAGATAAAATTTAAAATACTTTACCTGCTGGTTATCCTACTGGTAAACGCCGGCATAAGTAAAGCAATTGATATAGACCCCGGAACACTGACGGGAACCATAACTGATAAAAAAGACGGCTCGCCGATAATTGGCGCTACCGTATCTATACCCGATCTTAAAACCGGTGCTAATACCGATGCGAACGGTAAATACATATTGAGCCATTTACCCAAAGGTATTTACCTGGTACAGGTAACCTACCTGGGCTATTCTACCTTTAACCAACGGGTTGATTTTTCGAAAACTACTGTACTGGATGTTAAACTGCAATCCTCATCTATCGAGGCGGGCGAGGTGATCATTACCGGGGTAAGCCGTGCAACCGAGTTAAAAAGAAGCCCGATACCGATGTTAGCTGTAGGCAAATCATTTATGGATCAGCGCGCGGCAGCAGGTAATGTGATCGACGCGATTGCTAACCTGCCGGGTGTAAGCGCCGTAACCACCGGCCCTAATATTTCAAAACCTTTTATTCATGGCCTGGGCTATAACCGGGTTATTACTTTACAGGATGGCATACGCCAGGAAGGCCAGCAATGGGGCGACGAGCATGGCATTGAAGTCGACCAAAATTCGATAGACCGTATTGAGGTGATCAAGGGGCCGGCAAGTTTGTCTTATGGGTCGGACGCTATAGGTGGAGTTGTCAATTTAATTACACCGCCGCCTGTGGCCGATAGCACCATCTCCGGTTCGGTAATGGGACTGTATGGCACTAACCAGGGCTTGGTAAACCGATCTTTAAGATTACAGGGTAACCAGAATGGTTTGATATGGGGGTTTATCGCTTCGGCTAAAGATGCTAAAGATTACCAGAATCAGCATGACGGCCGCGTGTATGCCACCGGATTTAAAGAGCGCGATGCCCGTGTAATGGTCGGCTTAAATAAAGCATGGGGGTACTCTTATCTGCATGCCTCATTGTTTGATGATGAGCAGGACATTCCTGACGGCAGCCGTGATTCTATCAGCCGCCAGTTTACCAAGCAAATCACCGAGGACGATGCCTTCAGGCCTATTGTGTCGGCATCCGAGTTAAACTCGTACAAAATACCATTGCTGCACCAGCATGTACAACTTTATCGTATTTATGATAACAGCAATTTTATTTTGGCTAATGGTGCCAACCTCATCGTTAACCTGGGTTACCAGTTTAGTCATCGCCGGGAATACACCCATCCGGAAGATGCAGATGTACCGGGACTTAACCTGCACTTAAGTACCTATACTTACGATTTTAAGTATAACCAAACCTTTGGCGGTTATGAAACTACTTTCGGGGTAAACGGACAGTACGGCAATAACACGATTGGCGACGCTACCGATTTCCCGATACCCGCTTACCATCAATTTGATATAGGTCCATTCGCCATCATTAAAAAGAGCTTTGGCAAGTTAGATGTTTCGGCAGGTGGCAGGTATGATACCCGCTCGTTCACCGGGCAGGCCGCTTATATTGATACGCTGAACTATAAATATCCGCAGTTATATACCGGCAATAATCCTACCGGCACCACCGGTGTAATATCGCAGTTTGATGCTTTGCACAAAACATTCTCGGGCTTTTCGGGCAGCTTTGGCGCTACCTATAATTTCTCGGACGCGTTTCTGTTAAAAGCTAATATTTCACGTGGGTTCAGGGCACCAAGTATTTCTGAACTGTCAGCCAATGGCCCCGACCCCGGCTCTCAGATTTACCACGTAGGTAACAGTAACTTCAAACCCGAGTTTAGTGTGCAGGAAGATGTGGGTGCTTTCCTGAATTTGCCAAATGTATCGGCAAGTGTGGAATTGTTCAATAATAACATTGAAAACTATATCTACCAGCAGCAGGTATTGAACCCTGACGGATCGGCCGCGGTTAACCCGGCATTCCCGCTATATGCCATATTTACCTATACCCAAAGCAAGGCACGCATCAACGGTGGCGAGGTTAGCTTAGATATTCACCCGGTATCATGGCTGCATTTTGAAAATGCGGTTGCCATAACCAATGGCGTTAACTTAGGTAATGGCGGTAAAGTAGCCGATAGCTTAAAATACCTGCCGTTTATACCACCACTGCACTGGCACTCAGAATTGCGCGGAACATTCGCCAAGGGTATAGGCTCAATTAAAAACATCTATGCTTTTACCGGCCTTGATCACTTCAGCGCGCAGGATCATTTCTTTGCAGCTTATGGCACCGAAACTTACACCGCAGGTTATAACCTGTTAAGCGCGGGCATCGGCGGCAACCTGGTAAATGGTGCGGGAAAAAAAGTAGCCGAACTGTTTTTTGAAGGCACTAACCTGGCCAATGTAAACTATCAATCGAACATGAGCCGCTTAAAGTATTTTGATAACCCCGAAACCGCGCCGGGTGTACAACGCGGTATATTTAATATGGGCCGTAACGTAAGCTTTAAGGTGATTATACCTTTTGATTTGCGTACACCGCATAAAGCCGGTTAAAACTAATTTGTCATGCTGAATTTATTTCAGTATCCCACACGTAAAGTCGGTTACTTGTATGGTGGGATGCCGAAATAAATTCGGCATGACTTTTTTTCATATGTTGCATAATCCGCACATAATGTTTAAGTTAGAGAATTAATCTTATCATTATGACTGCTGCAGATGCACTTATCACCCCTAAAAAGCGCATAGATTCTATCGACATATTACGTGGCATCGTAATGGTAATCATGGTTATAGATCATACACGTGATTTCTTTACCGGAGGAAACTACGATCCTACTGATCTGTCAAAAGTTTCAACGGCCATGTTCCTTACGCGCTTTATTACGCACTATTGTGCAGCTACATTTGTGTTCCTGGCCGGTACAGGCGCTTATTTATATTTAAATTTGAGCAAAGGTAAAACCAAAGGTCAGGCTTTTTCATTTTTGATCTCCCGTGGTTTGTGGCTCATTTTCCTGGAATTAACAGTAGTAAACTTTGGGTTTAGTTTAGGTCAGGGCCTGATCTTCTTACAGGTAATATGGGCCATTGGGTGTAGTATGCTCGTACTGGCCTTTCTTATCTGGCTTCCTGTCCCGGTGATAACAGCGTTTGGA
>DATJJI010000070.1:0-3441 GCA_035492275.1 Mucilaginibacter sp. | reverse complement strand
GTAATCAAGAACCACGTTTGCACCCGGCACTTTTTCTTTTATCATTGGCGCGATACCGATAATACGTGGTTCAAAAACCGAGCGTTGTTTATCAAATATCCAGTCCTCTTTAATACGGAACCTCACCACACTATCCGGGTTAAATTCGCCGGCTGTCATTTTCGAACCGGTTTTTTCACCTGTTTTTTTGTCAAAAAAGTCTACCAGCACACTATCGGCCATTTTAGCTTTTGCTTTTGCCGGAGTTAACGGGGTAGTAAAGCTATCGCCGTTAGGGTCATCCTTGGTGGGTATAGGGTCGTAAGCGGTCAATTCGCCTGCGGCTACGGCATCCATCAGCACATCAATTAATCTGCCTTTTGGCGAAGCCAGGAACTCATTCCTTTTTTCACGCACATCGATCTCTTCCCAAACACGTTTTGCAAATACCACGTCCGATTCGCGTACGCTTGTATAAGGCCTTACCTTATTGTTCTCGATGTTGGTTTTTCTGTAATAACCATCCAGCGGCCTGTCAAACTTTGGTATAGCAGCATCTGCAACTACCGGTTTATCCACTATTTTTTTGGTAGTGTCAACAGTTGATGACGGTTTAACGTTGCGGGCAGTTTGCCTTGCAGCCGGTTTTTTGGCGGCAGCTTTCTTCTTTTTAGTTTGCGCGAATGATGCTACGCAGGCTAAACAAAGTACAACAATTAAAAATCTCTTTTTCATATCCTTTTTAATTTACAGATAATGTAATAGGGTCTAATCCACGTTGTGTACCATCAGGCCCTACTGCAACAATATCTTTAAATACTACTATTGAGCCGGGGCTTATTGAACTCAGTGCCGAATGCATGGCCGAGTTTAATTCGCTTCCTGTTCCTGTTATCGAAATAGGGTCCTGGCGCGGTTTAATAACTAATAATGTAAATCTGGTAACATTAAACTTAGCGTCGAAGTCAAAACCGTCAAGCTTGGCAAACAGAACATCCTGCGCTTTAATGTTAGCAGCGCTGGTTGTACCGCCTGATTTGCCTGCAAATTGTGGCTTCGGGTCAGGTATACGTTTTACACGGAATAAGGTTGACCCTAATGTCATTATTTTTCCTTTTGATACTTCGCCGGATACCGTAACCGTTGCGGTACCAATTGATGTTACATTCGCGGTATAATGATCACCCGAGCCGGTTAATGAACCACCGCTCATGCTAACCTTTAAAGCGCTTTTAGCAATACCCGGGGCCGATACCGATATAGGGTTTGGCACACCAATATATAACACATTCATTTTATCAGGCGATACTACTGCCGATGGCCTTGCCACCGTATAAGTTTGCGGCTGGGTAGTATAGGTTTTAAAGGTACCATCATTTTGTTTTACCTGAATAGTACCTATCCAGGTGTGTACACCTTCGCTGCTGGTATTGCCGGTATATTTACCCTTACCTGCTTCTGTTGGCAACTTGCCGCCATCCACTGTAATATTTGGTGATGATTTTGAATCAGACGCGGTCAGGAACACTTCGGCAGTGTAAGGCTGGCCTACCAGTACATAACTTGTAGGTGCAACGGCTACTGCTGCAAACTGGTCAAGGTTTACTACGGCCTGGTCAACTTCACCTAATATCTTTTTAACAACCTCATTTTCGGCGTTCTTGGTATCTGCCTGTAATTTAATTAATGAAGTCATGGCAGCACCCATTGGCATACCTTCGCCAAAGTTGGCTTGCTCCCAGGTTTTATCCTGGAAACCGGTGCGGTGTGCCGGAGCTGTAGCCTGCAAAGGCAACTTCATACCTACACGCTCTTTTTCGGGCAGCAGGGCCAGTAAAGCCTCGCGGGTGTCGTCAATCTTTTTATGCAGATCGTAGGCATTTCTTTTCCTGTTCACCATCAGGTCAACAGTAATGTCAATGTTCTCACGTCCTTTATAATCATTTGTTGTTTCTTCCATGCCGCCGCTCGCGTCAACCAGCATTTTCTTTAACGATTCAATGTAATTGTTCAATTCGTCGGCCAGTTGCTTTGCTTTAACAGCCCTGTCATAGATAGGCTTTGCCCTCTCAGGCTGCTCTTTCAGCTTTGTTTTTTCAAATGCGTTAAAGGTATTATCAATACCGGTCTGAACATTTGTTTTTGATGCCGACAAGCTATCGCTTATGTTTTTAAATGCATCAAGCAAGCTCTCCGGTACATCAAGTGCAATAAGGCCCAGCAGTACCAGGTACAATATACCCATCATCCGCTGCCTTGGGGTTTGTTTACCTCCAGCCATGTGCTTATATCTTTATATTTAAATTATCTAATTGATTAATTGTTACGTGGCTGGTTCATTGCCGTCAACATATTGCCATAGATGGCATTAAGCGATGACAGGTTTTTAGCCAAACGGCCAACCTCGTCTTTAAATTGTTTCGAATCTTCTAACGATTCGTTAAAGTTGTTCATGGTCAATGACAGGTTCTGGTAAAACTTGTTCATTGATTTTAAGTGCGCGCTTGAATCCTGTAACTCCAGCTCATACACTGCGTTCAATGCTGATAGGTTTTTAGCCAGGTTATTTACCTGATCATGATATGCTTTTGAATCAACATTCGAGTTAGCCATCTCATTTAAATTAGCCGAAGCTTTTTCGAATGATGCGCTCAGTTTATCATAGCTTGCTGCAGCGGTTTTAACTTTTTCGGTAAAAGCTGTGGTGGCTTCGCCTGCATCAGCAACTTTTGATATTGAATTTACTTTATCGCCAAAGGTTCTTAAACCTTCGCCCAGGCTGCCTATTAATTCAGGACCGATTTTAGCGTCGCTCAGCATTTTATCTAAAGCGGCGGTATTTGATGCCGGTGCGCTTACCGTACGCGGGGCGGCTACTTTTGGTAATTCGCCATTGTAATCATGTGCCAGTTCAGGGTAAGCCCTTGTCCAGTCAATTTCAGCTTCTTCACGCTGAAAGCCTAATATGAAGAATAATAAAGCTTCTGCTCCTAAACCTATCGAGATAAATAATCCACCGAAAGGTAAGTGTTGGATCTTAAATAATAAACCTATGATAACTACAGTTGCACCCCATGATACAATGTTGTTGATTCCGTATGGTTGTTTTTTTCCTGCCATAACAATTTTGAATAAATTATAATTAGTTTTTTGTTTACTGTTAATTAACGTTTGTCTCTCAGGTCACGCCCAAGGAAGTGCGTAACACAACGGAAACCGATGTATGATTTTGCAGTGTCCTGGAACTCGTAAGTACGTGATGAGTTCTGCAGGAAGTAGCCGATATCTTTCCATGATCCGCCCCTTACCACCTTACGTTTCATTACTTCAGCATCTGTCTTTTTTGCTTCGTAGTTTAACGTCGGCGCCAGGTCATTAACAAAGGTTGATGTTGACGGATCGAAGGCTGATTGCGTCCATTCGGCTACGTTACCGGCCATATTATACAGGCCGTAATCGTTA
>DATJJI010000069.1:0-18095 GCA_035492275.1 Mucilaginibacter sp. | reverse complement strand
CCCGAATACGTTTTTTTAGCCGCAGCTAAAGTTGGTGGTATTATGGCAAATAATACTTATCGTGCAGAATTTTTATATGATAACCTTCAGATACAAAACAACGTTATTCATCAGTCTTATTTAAATGGCGTTAAAAAGTTGCTGTTTTTAGGCTCAAGCTGCATTTACCCCAAACTGGCACCGCAACCGCTTAAAGAAGAATACTTATTAACCGGCTTGCTTGAAGATACAAATGAACCTTATGCTATAGCCAAAATTGCCGGTATAAAACTATGCGATGCTTACAGGGCGCAATACGGCTGTAATTATATATCAGTAATGCCAACTAATCTATATGGATATAATGATAATTATCATCCACAAAACTCGCATGTTTTGCCCGCGCTGATCAGGCGTTTTCATGAAGCAAAAGTGCAAAATGCTGATGAAGTGATTATTTGGGGCAGCGGTACACCTAAGCGTGAATTTTTGTTTGCCGATGATATGGCAGCAGCCTGTTATTATTTAATGCAGAACTATGACGAACCGGGATTAATAAATATAGGCACTGGCGAAGATCTGTCAATCAAAGAGCTTGCTTTGCTTATAAAGGATATAATAGGTTTTAACGGTTCTATTCAATTTGATGCAACAAAACCTGATGGTACTCCCAGAAAACTAATGGATGTTAGCAAGCTGCATAGCAAAGGATGGAAGCACACCATTGAATTGAAGGAAGGCATTAAACTGGCTTATCATGATTTTCTGAAAAAAGAAGACACAAATTGATAAAGGCAAACAAAATTGTAAAACCAGTGTTTGTAATTCATCAAAAATACCTTCACTAATTAAGAGATTTGTAATTACAATCAGCCTTTATTGATTAAAAATATATCTTTGTAGCCTATCTATTGAATCATTAATAATGTTTGACCCACAATCAAATCAACCCTACACCTTATTTCAAAAAAATGAAGATCTGTGTATAGCTGTTATTGGATTGGGATATGTGGGACTACCTTTAGCGGTTGAATTTGCAAAAAAATATGGTGTTAAAGGATTCGACATCAAACAGAGCCGTATTGATGAGTTAAATAATAACCAGGATCGTACGCTTGAGGTTGAGGCAGGCAGTTTAGCGTCAGTAAAACCGGATGGTTCGGGTAAAGGATTATATTTTACCTCGGCCGTTAGTGACATTGCATTATGCAATGTTTATATTATATCAGTACCTACACCAACAGATCAATACAACCGGCCCGACCTCACCTTATTACACAACGCGAGCGAAACAGTTGGCTCCATATTAAAAAAGGGTGATGTTGTAATTTATGAATCGACAGTATATCCCGGAGCTACAGAAGAGTTTTGTGTTCCGGTACTTGAACAAGCATCAGGTTTAACTTTTAATATTGATTTTTATGCAGGCTATTCGCCCGAACGGATCAATCCGGGTGATAAAATACATACGCTTACCAATATTTTAAAAGTTACTTCCGGATCCACTCCTGAAGTAGCCGATTTTATAGATAACTTATATAGTTCGATTATTAATGCCGGTACGCACAAGGCACCCTCTATAAAAGTTGCCGAAGCTTGTAAGGTAATTGAAAACTCGCAACGCGATATCAATATCGCTTTTGTAAATGAGCTGGCTAAAATATTTAATTTGTTAGATATTGATACCAACGCGGTTTTAGAAGCAGCACGCACCAAATGGAACTTTTTAAACTTTAAACCTGGTTTGGTTGGCGGGCACTGTACCGGAGTTGATCCATATTATCTGGCCCAAAGAGCGCAACAAGCGGGTTATCACCCCGAAATTATCTTAGCCGGACGAAGGCTAAATGATGGCATGGGTACCTACGTGGCACTTGAGGTAATAAAATTGATGGTAAAGCGTGAGATCCCTGTAAAAAATTCAAGAATTTTGGTATTGGGTTTTACTTTTAAAGAAAATTGTACTGATGTAAGAAATACCCGGGTGATTGATATATTAAAAGTATTTGATGAGTTTGAAGCCGGCTACCAGGTTTATGATCCATGGGCTGATCCTGAAGAGGTTTTGAAAGAATATAATATTGCTACAGTAAAAGATATGAGCGATTTGAAAGAACACTTTGATGCAATTGTGCTTGCAGTGTCACATACCGAGTTTTTAAGCCTGGATTATAATAAGCTAAAAAAACCGAACGCAATAGTATATGATATTAAAGGTATATTACCTAATAATACAATTGACGGGCGTTTATAAACGCAAATTCGGTATTATCAACCAGTTAAATTTACTTATTATTGTAGCAAATATTTGTAACACATAATTGCCCCCTAAACCGCTTGTGTAGCTGTAATTAATAAAATAAATGAATAATATTAAAAATTACTTATCTGTATTATTGGTTTTTTTGTGCTTGTTAGCATACAAACCTGTATTGGCTCAGTCTATTCCGCAAAACATGTCAAATATTAATGTGGATGATTACTCAGATGATCAGATAAGACAAATGTTGCAAGGGGCTCAGGCACAAGGTATAAGTGATGCTCAACTAGTACAACTGGCCCAAAGCAAAAATTTACCGCCTGCACAGGCACAACGTTTGCAATCAAGAATAGCTGAGGTAAGGCGAAAAGATGGTAATACTGCAAATTATGCAGGTGGTAATATAGATACTATTTCACAATCATCACGTAAAGGAAATTATCAGCAGGGCGACACTTCAATGAGGCAAAACAGACGTATCGACCTGTTTAAAGAACTACAGCCTAAAATATTTGGAGCTACCCTTTTCAGAAACAGTAATCCTAATACCTTTCAGCCTAATTTAAAAATTGCCACACCTGTTAATTATATAGTTGGGCCCGATGACCAGTTGGCAATAAATGTATATGGAAACTCTGTGGCTAACTGGAATTTAACGGTATCGCCCGAAGGCAACATTAACATACCCGGCGTTGGTGTAATTAACGTTGCCGGTAAAACGATAGAAAGGGCTACTGATCAAATAAAAAACAGATTAGCTGCAAATAATTATGCTATAGGCCGGGGAACAAATGTACAGGTAAACGTAGGCAACATACGCAGTATTAGTGTGAGCTTACAGGGCGAATTAATTAAACCGGGCACTTATACTTTACCATCACTCTCAACTGTATTTAATGCTTTGTATTTAGCGGGTGGTCCGAATGATATTGGGTCATTCAGACAAATACAAATCAGGAGAAATAATAAAGTGATCAGGCATCTTGATTTGTATGACCTGTTGGTAAATGGCAGTCAAAAAGATAATATCGTATTACAAGATCAGGATGTTGTTTATGTGCCGGCCTATGATAAACGTGTTGAATTAAAAGGTGAGGTGAAAATACCGGGTTTATTTGAAACCCTATCTAACGAAACGCTGCAGGATCTGCTACGCTTTAGCGGAGGGTTTACTGATAATGCCTATACAAGTCGTATTAAAGTTGTACAGGTCAGCAATCAGCAATACCGTTTTAAGGATGTTTTTGAAAAAGACTATAAAACATACATTCCGCAACGTGGTGATAAGTTTACCATAAACAGGATAATTGACCGTTATGAAAATAGAGTAACGATAAAAGGTGCTGTTTTCAGGCCGGGAGAGTTTGAATTACAGGATGGTTTAACCATATCGCAACTCATAAAAAATGCAGGCGGATTAAAAGAGGATGCTTTTACGGGCCGCGGCAGTATAACAAGGCTTAACCCCGATAACTCAACCTATCAGCTATCTTTTAACGTTCAGGATGCATTGAGTAAGCCATCTGCCGATATCCTTTTACAAAGAGAAGATAGTGTTAGCATAACTTCGATGTTTGATTTACACGATAAATATAAAATTACCATTAAAGGACAGGTAAGAAAACCCGGCGATTTTGCCTATGCCGATAGCATGAAGGTGGCAGACCTTATAATTAAAGCCGGTGGTTTTGCCGAAGGTGCCAGTGCAAAACGCATTGAGGTATCACGCAGAGTGTATGATAGTGATCCAAGTGTAAAAAACAGTACGGTTGCATTGGTGTTTACTGTAAATGTTGACCCACAGTTAAAGTTTGAAACCATTAATTATTCGTTAAAGCCTTTTGATATTGTTTCGGTTTACAGCCAACCGGGTTATGAAACGCAAAAAGTAGTTAAGGTTGAAGGTGAGGTGATCTATCCGGGCAATTATACTATTCAAAAGAAAAATGAAAGAATATCAGATTTGGTTGCCAGGGCAGGAGGATTAACAGCGTCTGCAGATGTAGACGGTAGTAGCTTGAAACGTGATAATGAGGCTGTGCTTGGTGTTGATAAAAATAAAATAGATACAATTGAGTTAAACAAAGAACGTGATGCCCGTTTAAGACAATTTCAACGCACTTATACTAATAAAGACAAAGATTCGCTTAAAAGTGCTGTCGATACCGCGCAATTAAGAAACAATTATGTAGGTATTGACCTTAGAAAAATATTACAAAAACCAGGTACCGGCGATGACTTGATTATGGAAAACGGTGATGTTATACGAGTTCCTAAACAACAACAACTGGTTAGGGTAAACGGCGAGGTGCTTTATCCGAGTGCTGTAATATATACAGGAGGGAAGAGTTTTAGGGGTTATGTTTTAAATGCTGGCGGATATTCTGCCAATGCACTTAAACGTGGCGCTTATATAGTTTACCCAAATGGAACGGTAAAAGGGACAACAAAATTTTTGTTTTTTAATAACCACCCGCGGGTAAAACCGGGCAGCGAAATTTATGTGCCTAAAAAACCGGTGAGTGTAAATAATACGGCTCAGTTAATTTTAGGATTTACAACAGGGTTAGCATCATTAGGCGCAATTATATTAGGTATATTAAGCTTGAATAAATAAAGAAATCCTTTTATATACTTAGGCGTTGTACGATTCATGGATTTTGAAATAAAAAAAATCTGAATTTACTGCATCAATTGGTGAATAATATAAAAGGATTACAAATTACAACCGATTCATTTAACAAAGGTTAGTTTTACCGGATTTTTTACATTTATGAATCTTTTTGTACTTTTTTTGTTTTTTATTATATTATTCACGCTTGAACTTATATATTTCAAAATAGCTGATAAGTATAATATTATTGATCAGCCTAATCATCGCAGTTCTCACAGTAAAATAACTATTCGAGGTGGTGGTATCATCTTTAGCATTGCCTTATTAATAGGGTCCTTTTATACAGGCTGGCAATACGGCTATTTTCTATTAGGGTTATTACTGATAAGCCTTATCAGTTTTGTAGATGATGTTAAAACTGTTAGCAATAAAATTCGTATTACCATTCATTTAATTGCTGTTGCAATATTATTTTATCAATTAAACCTATATTCCCTACAGTACTATATTATTATCGGCGGGTTTATTTTCGCAATTGGAACTATAAATGCCATAAACTTTATGGATGGCATTAATGGTATTACCGGGGGGTATGGTTTAGTAACTTTATTTACCTTATTTTACGTAAATAAATATATTTCTCCCTTTACTGATGAAACAAGTTTAATATTATCTATTACATCACTATTGGTATTTAATTTCTTTAATTTCAGAAATGTGGCCAAGTGCTTTGCGGGTGATGTTGGTAGCGTGAGCCTGGCATTTATAATTGTATTCTTTCTGATGCAACTTATTATTAAAACCAATAATATTAATTATCTGCTTATTCTGCTTATGTATGGTTTGGATGCAGCCACAACAATTCTATTCCGGATTATACGAAAGGAAAATGTTTTCGAAGCACACAGATCACATTTTTACCAATTTTTGGCTAATGAAAAAAAAATACCACACTTGCTTATAGCTACAATATATGCATTATTACAAGTGCTAATTAATTTAATATTAATAAAATTTTTACCAACATCTGTTGTTAATATGATAATGATATTAGCGGTAGCAACTTTAGTATTTATATTAATTCGCCTATATTTTGAGGGAATAAACAGATTATTTAAAATTTAACAACTATTTAAATAGTCTAATTTTATAACGAATAATAACTATGGAGTTGTTGATAAAGTTTTATTTATTACACACTATTTTTGCGATTAACCTGGTAATTTTGTTGATATATTAATAATATAAAAATTATTATTTTTATATCCTGTGAAACTTATTGATATTTGCAGCGTTAAACTGTTAAGTTTACATCACCTACTGTTATGAAGACATCTACCAACCTATTCAATCAAATAAATATTGTACCTCGATGGATCATTTTTACACTTGATCTGGTCATTGGTCTTATATCCTTAACCTTCGCCTACTTAATTAAATATAATTTTGAATTTTCTAACATAAATTATACAGAGTTTAGCAGGAATATATTAATCACGACCTTAATCAGTGCCGTGGTTTTCTTAACTGTAAAAACTTATTCAGGTATTATAAGATACACAAGTGCGCAAGATTCTTTTCGAATCCTTGCATCGGTTTTAGTTAGTAATGGTATTTTCTTTTTGATAAATCTGAGCACAATAGCATTCAATAAATCACCTTATATATCAAGCAGTATATTGGTAATTAATGGTTTGGTATGTTTTTTATTAATGGTAACGTATCGAATTTTAGTGAAATATTTTTTCCAGTATGTAAAGAATCTTAAGTTAGATAAAAAGAGAATAATAATTTATGGTGCCGGCGAGGCTGGGGTAGCCGCCAAAAGAACGTTTGATCATGACTATAAAGTAAATAAAAGTATAATAGCTTTTGTTGATGATGACCAACGAAAAGTAGGTAAAACAATAGACGGAATAGATATTTTAGATGCCAAAGACTTACCAACCCTAATACAAGAACACGAATTGGACGAAATTATCTTTGCTTCATTTACAATCCCAATTGAACACAAAAATAATATAGTTGATATCTGTCTGGAACATGATGTTAAGGTTTTAAGCGTTCCCTCGCATGATTCGTGGCAACATGGCAAGTTACAAGCCACGCAAATACAAAAAATCAACATCGAAGATCTGCTTAACCGCAAATCAATTGAAATTGATATTACCAATATTCAAAAAGAATTAAAAGGAAAAAGAATATTGATAACCGGTGCAGCAGGTTCAATCGGAAGCGAAATAGTAAGACAATTATTAAAATTTGATACAGGTTTGATCATTATGTGCGATCAGTCTGAAACTGCCTTACATCATTTATATTTAGAGATAGAAGAAACTCATAATGATGCAAATTTTCATGCATTTGTTGGCGACGTGAAAGATGAAAAACGAATGGGACACCTGTTTGAAACTTACAAACCACATTATGTATATCATGCGGCAGCCTACAAGCATGTTCCATTAATGGAAGACAATGCTTCTGAAGCGGTTAAAACAAATGTTTTAGGCACTAAAACTATAGCCGATTTGTCTGTAAAACACAATGTGTTAAAGTTTGTAATGATTTCAACAGATAAAGCGGTTAACCCAACTAATGTTATGGGCGCTTCAAAACGAATTGCCGAAATTTATGTGCAATCGCTAAACAGATCATTAGGAAGTAAAGACTTTAATTTCAACAACGGTTTAAGCTATTTAAACAACACCCGTGCAAATACAAGATTTATAACTACGCGTTTTGGTAATGTATTGGGTTCAAATGGGTCGGTTATACCCAGATTTAAACAGCAGATCGAAAAAGGTGGCCCTATTACCGTTACGCATCCTGAAATTACACGCTATTTTATGACCATACCCGAAGCTTGCCGCCTTGTGCTGGAAGCTGGCTGTATGGGTAAAGGTGGTGAAATATATATATTCGATATGGGTAAATCTGTAAAGATTTTAGAGTTGGCCAAACGTATGATACGCCTTGCAGGTTTAATTCCCAATCAGGATGTTAAAATTGAATTTACAGGTTTAAGGCCGGGCGAAAAGCTATTTGAAGAATTACTTAACGATAATGAAAACACCATGCCTACCCACCATGAAAAGATCATGATAGGGAAGGTTAGAGAGTATTTCTTTGATGAGGTTGAAGGACAGATATACGATTTGATAAAAAACGCCAAAGCAAATGATGATTTGCAGGTTGTTAAATCAATGAAGCAAATAGTTCAGGAATTCAAGAGCAAAAACTCTGTTTTTGAAGAATTAGATATGATCAAAGCCATATTGCACCAATAGGATTCAGGTAACTTATATCAGATACCGGGCAATTAAAAATTAAAGCCGTACTTTCGTAATAGCTTAGTCGCTATAGTTAAATGAAAAAAATATTTTTTGTATTAAACATAGTATCTGCTTTTATAGTACAAGGTAAGTTATTTGCACAAGCTCTTCCGGTAGGCACTCCCGTTTTAGACGATTATTACAGACGAGAGCAATTATTAGGAAAAGTAGATTCCAACCTGTCTTTTTCAGTTCGCCCCATAAACCCAACTTTTTCTTCAAAGATTCACAATATATACGATCCCGATAGTACATTATCTAAAGATCATTGGGTACAAGCAGGGCCGGTTTCCTTTGCTCATGGAGCAGGAGCCTTTCAAATATTGCCTTTAACGTGGCAGCAGCAATTTAATTCAAACCATCCCTATGGTTGGAATGATGAGGCAATGATCCCGGCAAAAGGGTACCAAACCATGGTAAGTGCTGGTTTCTATTTAAAATATGGTCCGTTAAGCATACAACTGCAGCCGGAGTTTGTATATGCCGCTAATCCAAACTTTGCCGGTTTTGCCAGTGGCCATTCTGATCAGGATTTAATAAATTATTACGGTTATCATAATTTTATTGATCAACCCGAACGTTTTGGTAGCGGGCCATACAGCAAGGCTTTTTGGGGCCAAAGCAGTATAAGACTGACTTTCGATCCTATTTCAATAGGTTTATCAAACGAAAGTTTGTGGTGGGGGCCAGGCATTCGTAATGCATTAATATTAAGTAACAATGCCCCGGGATTTAAACATCTTACATTAAACACAGTGCGGCCAATAAAAACGGCTGTCGGGTATTTTGAAGGGCAGATAATAGCCGGTCGATTAGATGCATCAGGATTTTCACCGCTTCCAATAACATCTTTATCTGATGGAACCAACCTATTGACTGCGGGTTTAACAGTACCAAAGGTTAATGACTGGAGATATTTTACCGGATTTAATATTAATTATCATCTTAAATGGGTGCCGGGATTTACATTAGGACTAACCAGGACATTTAATGCTTATCATCAGGATGTTAATAGCTTTAGTGAATACGTACCTTTCTTTTTCCCCTATCAAAAACAAAATACCAATGATGGCGACCCAATTCCCCGCGATCAGTATACTTCATTATATGCCCGGTGGTTATTTACAAAAGCGCAGGCCGAAGTTTATTTTGAATATGGCTTAAATGATAATTCATATAATTATGCCGACTTTATTGGTGCTCCTGATCATTCAAGAGCTTATATATTTGGTGTGCGTAAAATGGTTGCAATACCCGGGCGTACTGATCAGCATCTTTTATTTAGTACAGAGATCACTCAACTTTCACAATCGCCTGATCGGATTGTACGTAACTCCGGAGGATGGTATGTGCACAGCGGTGTTACCCAGGGGCATACCAATGAAGGTCAGATTCTTGGAGCCGGCACAGGTTCAGGTGGTAATTTACAATCAGTAGATGTTAGTTGGGTATCCGGATTAAAAAAACTGGGAATAGCATTTGAACGTTACCAGCACGATGCTGATTTTTCCAATGATTATCTACCTTCCATAAATGGCAATAGCCGTAACTGGGTTGATTTGGCCTTTGCCTTACAAGGCGAATGGAACTATAAAAACTTAATTTTTAATGCAAAATTACAGGAGATTAAATCATTAAATTATGAATGGGTGTTAAAAGATTACGTACCGGGTAATTATTATATACCACATAATGATGTATATAATTTTCATGGTGAGCTGGGTGTAACATTTCGATTTTAATTGTTTAGGTTGATATAATAAGATGAAAAAAAAACTGCTTTTCCTTATGCCTCTGTTTTTTATTTGCTGTAAAACACATGTTAGCAATGAGGTTGTGGTTTATAGTAATGATTTTGAAAATGGTGATCTGAGTAAGGTTACAAACGGTATCATTACACAATACAATGGCTCTGCAGTATTAGGGCAATATAATTGTAAAGCGGCTAACAAAGGATATTTTAATATTTCATTACAAAACCTGCCAAAACACGATCTGATAACTATTTCGTTCGATTTGTATATCCATGATAGTTGGGATGGTAATAAACCCGCACCTGATGGTCCGGATATCTGGCAGATGCTGGTTGACGGCAATAAATACGTTTATGCAACATTTTCAAACGACCCATGTAATAATAGCGGGTTTTGCTCGCCGCAATCTTATCCGCTTACTTACCCAAACAATTTCAACAACCCTAAAACGGGCGCTTACAGAACTGACCTGCCGGGAGTATGCCACCTGGCTGGCCCTAATGGCACAGCGCAATATAAGATCACCAAGACTTTTAAGCATACCAGCAGCACGCTAAAATTAGAATGCTCGGATATACTGGTGCAAACTAATACCGCCGATCCGCAATGCGACGAAAGTTGGTCGGTAGATAATATCAACGTAAAAGCAATTACAGAATGAAGATCATAAAGTTAATTGGTATAAGTGCGTTGTTGATCTTTATTCAACTGGGGGTACACGCGCAATCTTTGCCCGTAGGTACACCTGTACTTGAAGATTATTATCGCCGGTTACAATTACTGGGTATAACGGATACAAATGTTTCTTTTACTGTTCGTCCCATTTTTCCGGGCATTATTAATAGTAAAGCTAACTCGTTCTATCCCGATAGTACAGAGCAGAGGTATAATTTGTTAAATGCTACAGGCGTATGGCAAAGCACAAATAAGAAGTTGAATGTTTCTATGTTGCCGCTTAGTTTACAAACTCAATTTAATTCAGACCACCCCTACGGCTGGAATGACGGACCAATGATACCTGCAAAAGGTATACAAACATTGATGAGTTTGGGCTTTTTTGCACAATACGGCCCTTTAACTGTACAATTCAGACCCGAACTGCTTATCGCTCAAAACGCGGCTTTCAGTACCTTTAACCCAAATCAATACGATGTAATTTTTGCCCGGTATTATGACGTTTACAACAACATAGATTTGCCGGCCAGGTTTGGCACCACCAGCTATAACAGGTTATATTGGGGGCAAAGCAGTGTACGGCTAAATTATAAGTCGATGTCTTTTGGTATATCAACAGAAAATTTATGGTGGGGGCCGGGTATCCGCAATTCATTACTCATGAGTAATACTGCTCCGGGCTTTGCACACCTTACATTAAATACCGTTAAACCCATAAAAACCCCGATAGGTACTTTTGAAGGACAACTTATAGCAGGTAAGCTGGAGAATTCAGGATTCCCACCGTTAGAGCCTGATCACTATTATTTTGGTACCGACCTGTATGTACCCAAGGCAGACGACTGGCGGTATTTGGCAGGTGTTATTGTTACCTGGCAACCAAAATGGATTCCGGGTTTATTTTTAGGTTTTGACCAAAGCTCTCAAACTTACGAGCGAGATTTAAGTGGTATAAAAGATTATTTGCCGCTTTTTTTCTGGGCCAAAAAAAGCAGCGCGCCTGATAATGCAATTAATAAACAGGACCAGCTAAGCTCAGTATTTATGCGCTGGCTATGGCCGCAGGAGCATGCAGAAATATATTTTGAATACGGACAGTACAATAACACAAAAGACCTGGAGCAGCAGTTATTAGCCCCCAATGATGATCGTGCTTACATTTTTGGTATCCGGAAAATAGTACCCTTTAACCGGGCACGAAATGAAAATATCATGATCGGTATTGAGGCTACCCAACTGCAAACAAATTCAATTGCTAATATTCAGAATGGCGGTTTAGGGTGGTATGTAAGCCAAAATGTACGGCAGGGATATACTAACCGCGGCGAAGAATTAGGTGCTGGCATTGGCCCGGGTGGCAACTTACAATCATTAGATGTTAGCTGGATAAAAGGATTGAAGAAGATAGGCCTGCAGATAGAACGCTACGCGCATAATAATGATTTTTATTATTATGCCTTCTACGATAGTAGAGATTATACCCGCCACTGGGTTGATCTGAGTATGGCCGCTAATTTTGAGTGGAATTATAAAAACTTCATATTTAACGGAAAGCTTCAGGGAATTAAATCTTTAGATTATCAGTGGGCCCTTACACAGCAAGGCGACGATATTACCTTTGCACATCAGTTATCCTCATTTAATTTACAGGTGCAGGCCGGAATAAGTTACAGGTTTTAGATTTTGACTTTTTTACGGGTCAGGAAAACATAACAGCTAAAAATCAAGGTGCATATCAACATACCGGCAGGTATGGCTATGTAATATTTAAGCTTATTCTTTTTTAACGGCAGCTCGGGCTCGTCAACAATTTGTACGGTCGGTGTTTCTTGCGCCAGCATGGTTTTGCTGGCTTCCAGGTTTTTAACCGTTTCTGAATACACGGTTGATAGTACGATCTTATTACGCTCTTTAACTTCAACATTAGCGTTAGCTGAGCTGTAAGCAGGGTTTAAATCAATAACATTCTGATTGGCAGCAGCAGCAGTGTAGGTTCTGTTATTTAATATTGCCCCAATGCTATCTGCACGCTGTTGTAAGCGTTGTACATTATCCCTTAATCTTTTGGTTTTGGTAGTAATAAAAAAATCGGTTGATTGTTTGATCATCCTGCTGCAAAAAAGTTGGGCCAGCCTTTCATCTTTCATGGTTACGTTTACTTCAAAAAAGCCTAACTTTTTATCAGTTTTAGCTATACCAAATTCATCAGCTAATATTAACTCGGTCATTTCATGAAGCAAGCTATCCTGTAAGCGGGTTTTGTTTTTTCCGTTAAGCGGGAAACGTATTATTTTTTCGTCAGGGCTATATTTCAGCCATTTTTTATCGAGCTTATATACCGCGGCATAACGGTCTGCAAGCGTTTGCGTGCTATCATAAGCACTTAAAAGAGTTGCCTGAATCAGTTTATGGCTTTTTATTAATTCCTGTACGTTATCACCTGCAAGTACGCCGCTGGCACCACCTAATCCGTTTAAATCAAAACCTGCTAAGCCCGCTAAAGCAGACAGGCCACCGGCACCCCCGGATGATTTTGAATCATCTATAACAAAGGTAAGCCTTGCAGTATAGGTAGGCGCTTTATACCAGGCAGCAAAAGCACCGGCCAATGCACCAATAATTATAACTACCAGTAACGTTTTTTTAAATTGTAATAAATATTTAACATCGCCTATGCGGTCGCTAATCAGTTTAGCGAATGAGAACTCAGGCTCGTAAGGATAGTTAGAATTTTCCTGGCTCATAGCTTATTTATGTATAATGGCAATGATACTTACTATTGCGGTTAACGCCGCGGCTATGCCTCCCAGGTCGCCAAAACCTATCTTAATGCCGCTGTCGGGTTTCTTTTCGGGCACAATTATTTTACTGCCCGGTTTTACTTTTGGATAATTACGGAAGAACAGGAAATGCCTTACCGGCTGGTTCAAACCATCCGGATATTTAATATAGGCACCCTTTAAACGCGCGTTTTCAATAGTACCACCTGCTGCATTAATATAATATTTAAAACGGCCACCGCTGTAGCTTATAAATTGCGGGTTGTTAACCGCTCCCGATACCTCAACATATGATATTACACGCGGCACAAATACACTATCGCCGGGCAGCAATATCATGTTCTTGTTTTTAGAAGGATCGTTACTTTTAGAAGAAAGGTCAAGGTTTACACGTATGCCTTTTCTGTACACCTGCGCGTTCTCTATCGAGCCATAAGGGGTAACGCCTCCGGCTCTTTGTAAAAACTCAAGCGCGGTTTCGTCACGTTTTTGTACCGGGTAATCGCCGGGAAAGGCTACCTCGCCTTTAATTTTAACTACACCTAATGAGCGGTAGTTAACCAGGCGTGGTACATTAATAAAATCCATTGGCTCTAATTCAATGTCATGATCGGCGCCGCTCATATCCACCGTGAAGGTGCGCACCAGTTGGTTGGCCACACTGTCTGATTTATTTTTAATGATCCTTGATATCTCCACGTGATGATCGGCTGCTTCGTCAGCAAAACCGCCTGCCATTGCTATCGCGTCGGCCAGTTTAAGGCCTTTGCGATAAGTGAAAGTATTGGGTTGCCTAACATAGCCTTTTACTGTTATTTTTTGGTTGGATATAAATATATCACGATCAAATATCACTACCGAATCTTCACGCAGCAGTGGGATATCATTTTTACCACTAACAATATCAGCCGGATTAAAGGAGATAGCCGTTTTTTCCAGGTCAGGCATGGTGCGGCTGATGATACCGCGATCCATATAAGCCTCAGGCTTTAACCCCTGCGCATTTTTTAACAGTTGACCCAATGTAAAGCCCGCTGTAAGCTCATAAACTCCCGGACGGTACACAGCGCCCGATAATACAATGCGATTGGTATAACGGTTGGTTACAGCCCCAATTTGCACCTGGTCGCCATTATGCGGTATATAATTTGAAAATATATTGGATGGTACATCCTTTACCTCGTGCTGAAGATCAGTGATCTGATCAACCTTGGCTATGCCTTTGTAGGCGATATCAGTAAAGCCCCCGGCATACCTGATCAGGTCTTCCAGTTTTTCGTCATCCTTTAGCTCATAAATAGCCGGGTTTTTAACCTCGCCGCTAATGCTTACCCGTTTTTTGTAAACCGGTATATTAATTACATCCTGGTCTTCCAGGCGGATGTTACCACTTATAGTGCCATTCTGTAAAAACTCATAAAGGTCAACTACCTTATATAATTTATTATTTCTTAGTAACCTGATATTGCGCAGCGATCCATTTTGGTTTGGCCCGCCAGAGTTATACAGAATATTAGGCAAAGTAGCCAGCGATGAAATAGAGTAGGAACCAGGCGTATTTACCTCGCCGTTTACCGTTACATTAATACGGCGTGTATTGCCCAGGTTAACCGCTAACTGCGTTTGCCCCGAGCTTAAAGCGGGGTAGGCTTTTGCCATTTTGCTTTTAATAATATTGGTGGCCTGCTCAATGGTAAAGCCATTTAAATAAACCAGGCCTGCATGCGGTATCAATAGGTTGCCTTCGGGGCTTATGGTAGTACGCTGGGTGCTTTCGTTTAACCCGGTTAATAAAATAATCACCTGATCGCCAGGGCCCAATACATAGCCTTTAGGCGTGGCTACCGAAAAATTGGGTTCAAACTTTACAGACGATTTATTAAAAAAATCCATACCATATACCGCAAGTACGGGAGCTGCTACGGTTACCGGTGTTTTGCCTTTGGCAGCATTTGGTGTGATTACCGTATCGTCCTTATCTCTTGAAAAATCAATCCCCTTTTTTTCGGATGATGAAACTGTTTTAACACCGGTTTTGCTGTTTAACCCTAATAAGGTGATGCGGTTTTTTAATGCATCTACATCAGCTTCAGATACGCCCCGCTGAATGAGTAATTTATAAGCATCCTGTTCAGACATGCCTGAGTCTTGTAATTTTTGCCAGGCCGCAGTTATCTGATCATCAGAGAGCTGGCTCACTTTCATGTTTTTTAGGTTATCCAGAGAAACATCCTGGGCCAAAGCCGATTTTGAAAAACCTATGATTACAAGAAACAGAAAGCAGAAAAGGTATTTAATTCGCATGTAATAAAATTGACATTAAACAGAACTGTACAAATATAAAATATTATATCGGTGTTAAACCATTTTACAAATAGCGCCAAAGCTACTAATGTAAAGCTGTAAAACTTATAATCCGGGAATAAGTTTTTGTAAACCTTCAAAGTGTTTTTTGGTATTGATAAGCTGGTTAATGTGCAGCTGCGCATTTTTGCCCATATTGGTTATTTTATCGGTATCGGCATACAACAGTTTAATTAATTCAGCCAGTTGCGCATCATTTCCAGGTTCAAATAATAAGCCTGTTTGGTCATTAATTACCATTTCGGGTATGGCGCCAATTTTTGAACCGATAACGGGTTTGCCCAGCGCCATGGCTTCAACAACGGTAAAGCCCAAAACCTCGTACCACTCCGAGGCGCATATCAAAAACTCGGCACTATTAATGAGTTGCAGAGTTTGCTGTTTATTTTGCTTGCCTAAAAAGGTAACGTTATTTAATTGATGGGTGTCTTTAAATTTCTTCAGTTCCTCCTCCTGCGTGCCATTACCTATAATTTTAAGCTGAATATCCAGGCAAGTCTGCATTGCCTTTAAAACGGTATGGGCACCTTTTATCTTTTCGAGCCGGCCTGCAAAAACTATATATTTTTCATCAGTTGGTTTGGGGCTTAACCTGGCGGCTTCAATTTCGGCATAGTCATAACCATGATACAACTGCACCAGTTTATCCTTAAAAAAATTGAACGACTTGAATTTCTCATACAAAAACACCGATGGGCATATATAATGATCTACATAGGCGTAGTAATTAAGGTATTTATGTACATAATTCTCTAAAGCGGCCACCGTGCTGGCCAGGTATGAGCCCTTTTTACATGAATGGGTTACGCAATTATAAAAAGCACCGCCAAAGCATCGTTCGCAAATCTGGTCGTGGCTAATAAAAGTACTCTCGGGGCAAATAGGCGTGTACTCATGCAGGGTCCATATAATAGGTATATTTTTCTCCTTCAGTATCTTTAAAATGGTAGGGGTAATGTAATGGTGGATAACATTAATATGTACAAAATCAATTTTAGTATCAGTTAAAAGCCGTTCCAGGTTTTTTTGCGCCTCGAACGAATAAATGCTTTTTGCAACCACCTTTACGCCAGCGGTTAAACTGCGCTTATTGATTTTTTTATAATCAATGTTTTCAATAAAATAATCGGAATATGGGGATGGATAATTGCGTTCATCCTTCATAGAGAAGGGTATAACATGATGCCCTTGCTGCTCATATAAATTCACTACACTTTCCACGTATGTCCAGTCTCCGCCGCTGGGATACCATGTCCAGTTAACAACAAGGATGTTCATTTTAAGCTATACAAATCAATGTTAAAATTGACCGGATTTTAAAGTAACCAAAATCCAAAGATGCTTATAATTGATCATAATTTAGCTAAATTTGTACAAATCTGTGTTTACTACCTGATGAATCTAAATTATATGTTTCGAAACCTCGCGATAAATATTTCAACAAAGAACCGCCAAAAAAAATTCAATTATTTTTTAGAACAAATGCATCCTGATAAGGATACTAAAATTTTAGATGTAGGCTTTACAGACGACGATCCATACCCGGGCATCAATTTTTTGGAAAGAAATTATCCTTATAAAAAAAATATTACAGCGTTGGGGATAGAAGACGCGCCTACATTTAAAAAAAACTTTCCGGAAGTAAAGGTTGTGTTATATGACGGCGATCATTTTCCGTTTGCCGACAAGGAATTTGATATTGCCTGGTCGAATGCGGTAATAGAGCATGTGGGTGCCTATAAAAAACAATTATTTTTTTTAAGCGAATTGATAAGGACAAGTAAAAGCATTTTTATTACTACGCCAAACCGCTGGTTTCCTATCGAGGTTCATACCAGGTTGCCTTTTTTACATTATTTACCAAAAAAATATTTTGATAAAGTTCTCCGTTTGATAGGAAAAGGATGGGCAGGCGGCGATTATATGTATTTGCTCAGTATAAACGATTTAAAAAAAATGTTAAAAGAGCTTAATATTGAAAATTACACTATCAAAAAAAATCGCAAATTCTTTGCCCCGATGGACTTTGTTTTAATTGTAAAACCTCAATAAAAATATTAGTAATCAGCTAAATATTTGCTTATAAAGAAATTGAACCATAAAAGTAAATAAATGGCAGGCTGTTTTATTGGATCATCACTTTTCTATTACCTGTTAAAACAATAATCAGTTTTAAACAGGTGGCGGCTATAAAAGGCTATTGGCACGATTTTATTTTCTATTTAACCAAACAAAATTCAACGATACTCGTATTAACTTATATAATATCTAAAAAATAAAAAAGTTAATATTAATAACAGTTCTTTAGTTTTTATAGGTTTTGCTTGGTAGATGGAA
>DATJJI010000068.1:0-17019 GCA_035492275.1 Mucilaginibacter sp. | reverse complement strand
AAGAAGAAAATACCTATGCATAACTGCATGGGTATTTTGCATATATAATCCCAATGGCACAAAAATTGGTTTTGCCTATACCGAGATTTATAACCATACAAGCGCCTTCTCTATCTTTTTGCCTGAAAAGAAACAATACTACTTAAAAAAAGCCTGTTCGTTTACAGCGAACAGGCTTTTAAGATAAGGCGTGCTCCCGACGAGATTCGAACTCATATCGATGGTACCGGAAACCATAATTCTATCCATTGAACTACGGGAGCATTATTACTGCAAATATATTTTATAATATCGAATATTGAATGCTCAATATTGAATGACGAAGTGAAAATACTTCGATATTCAAAATTCGATGTTCGATATTCAAGCTCCCCCTTCAGGGGGGCTGGGGGGCTATACGTTAAACCTGAAGTGCATAATATCGCCGTCCTCAACTATATAGGTCTTGCCTTCAACGCCCAGTTTTCCGGCTTCTTTAATGGCCGTCTCCGATCCGTTATATTTTACAAAATCGTCGTACTTAATTACCTCGGCGCGGATAAAGCCTTTTTCAAAATCGGTATGTATTACGCCTGCTGCCTGTGGCGCGGTAAAGCCCTGCGTGATGGTCCATGCACGTACTTCCTGCACACCCGCGGTAAAGTAGGTAGCCAGGTTAAGCAGCTTGTAGGCGGCTTTTATCAGCTTATTTACACCCGATTCTTCCAGTCCCATATCGTTCAAAAACATTTCCCGCTCCTCGAACGATTCAAGTTCGGCTATCTCGGCCTCAATTTGTGCAGATATGATCAACACACCCGCGTTCTCATCCTTAACCGCTTCTTTAACCTTATCAACATAAGCATTACCGGTATTTACAGCAGCTTCGTCAACATTACATACATATAATACAGGTTTGGCGGTAAGCAGCCAAAGGTCGGCAATGTATTCTTGGTCTTCTTCGGCAACCGGGGCCGTACGTGCGGATTTTCCGCTCAGTAAATGCTCTTTGTATACGGTAAGCACCTCAAAGGTTTTTTTAGCCTCTTTGTCGCCGCCGGTTTTCGCCATCTTCTCTACCTTTTGTATTTTCTTTTCGATAGAGTCAAGATCTTTTAGTTGCAGTTCGGTATCAATAATTTCTTTATCACGGATAGGGTCAACGCTGCCGTCAACGTGTATCACGTTATCATTATCAAAACAACGCAACACATGCAATATGGCGTTGGTAGCGCGTATGTTTCCTAAAAACTGGTTCCCCAATCCTTCGCCTTTGCTGGCCCCTTTTACCAGGCCGGCAATGTCAACTATTTCGATAGTATTCGGTACAATAGATTTAGGATTTACGATCTCGACAAGCTTGGTCAGTCTTTCGTCGGGCACGGTTATTACGCCCACATTTGGCTCGATTGTGCAAAACGGAAAGTTAGCCGCCTGCGCCTTAGCGTTTGATAAGCAATTAAAAAGTGTTGATTTACCCACATTTGGCAAACCTACTATACCACATTGTAGTCCCATTTAGTTAGTTATTAAGTTATTGGGTTATTAAGTTATTGAAATCGGATTAGTGTAATTTACAGTAACCAATAACTCAATAACCATTTCCCTAAAAAGCTGCAAAGATAACAGAAAATACTGCCTTATAATTTGAAAAAAAAAACGACTTTTGTCGCAGCAAAAAGAATCGGTACACCCATGTAAAATTTAGCAGTATTATGGAAGAAATGGTTGAACAAATAGAATTGTTGCTGGAGCAGGACAATGAGCAACAACTTCAGGAATACCTCAACAACCTTAACATATCAGATGTTGAAGAACTGATAGACGAACTTCCGCAATACGGCCCCCGTTTTATCGAAACCTTATCCATAAACCGGGCGGTAAATGTTTTCCGTATCCTTGACTTCCCTACACAGGAGCGCATCATCAAAAAAATTTCGGGCAGTAAAGTCGCCGAGTTGATCAATGAGCTGCCGCCGGATGATCGTACCTCTTTATTCAGCGAGCTGCATGGCGATGCTGTTAAGGCGCTGATCGTCCACCTGTCGGCCGCCGACAGAAAGGAAGCATTGTCATTATTAGGCTATGACGAGTATAGCGTGGGCCGTTTAATGACGCCCGACTATATCGCGGTGAAAAAAAGCTGGGATGTAAACAGGGTACTGGCACACATTCGCCAGTATGGTAAAAACTCAGAAACCATTGATGTTATTTATGTTTTGGGCGATAAAGGGGTACTGCTGGACGATATCCGGATCCGCGAAATATTACTGGTTGACCCTGATACCAAAATAAGCCAACTGATGGATGGCCGGCTCATCGCGCTCAAGGCCAGCGACCCGCAGGAAGAAGCTATTAACGTGTTCAGGATGAATAACCGTACGGCTTTACCGGTAACTGATGATCAGGACGTGTTGTTGGGTATTGTGACCGTAGACGATATTTTGTGGGTGGCCAATGAAGAATATACCGAAGATATCCAAAAAATTGGTGGTACCGAAGCGCTCGACGAGCCTTACCTGGATATTAATTTGTTCAGGCTGGTACGTAAAAGAATAGGGTGGCTCATTATCTTATTTTTAAGTGAAATGTTGACTACAACAGCGATGCAATCCTATGGTGGAGAATTAGCGGCGGTAACCATGCTCGCTTATTTCGTGCCATTAATTATATCAAGTGGCGGTAACAGCGGATCGCAGGCATCTACTCTTATTATACAAGCCATGGCTTTAGGTGAAGTTAAATTGATAGACTGGTGGAGGGTTATGCGTCGCGAAATACTTTCAGGACTATTGTTAGGTGTTATTTTAGGAGTAATCGGATTTTCACGGGTTGCATTATGGACAACTTTTAGTAACATTTATGGCGCACATTGGCTATTAATGGCTTTCACTGTTGGCTTTTCATTAATTGGTGTAGTGCTATGGGGATCACTTGCGGGCTCCATGTTGCCATTAGTATTAAAACGTGTAGGTTTTGACCCGGCAACATCATCCGCCCCCTTTGTAGCCACTTTGGTTGATGTAACCGGCCTGGTAATATATTTTAACATAGCGATGTTAATTTTTGGGCACGTACTTGGGCACCCGCTTTCTCATAAATAAGCCGATAATTGTTTAGGTTTAAATAGTTTAGTTATATATTTATATACACTAAATCTTAAACAATGGAAACAACAGAAAATGAAGCAGTAGTACAACCAACCCCACCACCCGAACCTGTTTTGGTAATAACTGCCGAGGCGCAGTATTATTTACGCGAAACCGCCAAATGGGCTAATTTTTTAGCAATTGTAGGGTTTATATTATGCGCCCTTTTTTTAATAATGGCCTTATGTATGAGTGCCGTATTCGCGGTACTTGGGCGTTTAGCACCGGTTTATAATCAGCTGCCAAGCGGCTTATTTACTGTATTTTCGGTATTGTTTATTTTGTTGGATGTACTGTACTTTTTCTTTCCTTATTATTTGTACCAATTTGCGGGCAAAGCAAAAAAGGGATTGTTTATGGCAAACAGCCAGGTAATGACCGAGGCTTTTAGCAAGTTAAAGTCGTTTTTTAAACTTTGCGGAATTGTAACTATAGTAATGCTTTGTATTTATGCTTTAGAAATAATAGGTATAATTTCGGCCATCTCCATGCTGCCGCATTAATAACCGGGCATTCCATAAAAAAAGCTCCGTTTGGCGGAGCTTTTTTTATTAGGTTTATAATAAGTTTAGATGGTTTGGTTCTGTTTTACAGATTATCAAATGAGAAATCTTCGTCGGCTGATGCTTTTGCACCTTCAGGAGTTTCGCTGAATTCGTAACGCTTTTCAACAACTTCCTGGTTTTCTTTGATGTAATCAATGGTTCCGTTCAGCCCTTCAACAAATTTCTCAAAATCTTCTTTGTATAAAAATATTTTGTGTTTAATAAAAACTCCGTCTTCCAATCTTTTTTTGCTTTCAGTAATTGTAACGTAGTAATCGTTTGACCGTGTTGCCTTTACATCAAAAAAATAAGTCCTTTTACCTGCTCTTACCTTCTTTGAAAAAACCTCTTCGCGCTCTCTGTTTTCAAAATCTCCCATATAAAATTATGTTGTAGTTTAGTTTTGTTAGGCATAAATATAAATAATTTTTTAAAGTGCAAGTATTAAAACAAATATTATTGAACTTTTTTATGAGTTTATATATAAAAGTTACTTATCATTTTTTTAACTTTTAGGCACATTTTTAACTTTCGGTCACTTCTTCTTCTAATAACTGCTTTTCATATAACTCAAAATATACTCCCTTTTGTTGCATAAGGTATTGATGATTACCCTGCTCTATAATTTCGCCGTTATCCATTACTAATATTTTATCGGCATTTTTTATGGTTGATATACGATGCGCAATAATAATATTTGTTTTACCCTGCATAATATACCCCAGGTTCTGTAATATTTCTTCCTCTGTTCGGGTATCAACCGCCGACAGGCAATCGTCAAATATCAATATCTGCGGATGCTTTACAATGGCCCGCGCTATAGATACACGCTGCTTTTGCCCGCCCGACAGTGTTACGCCACGTTCGCCTATCAGTGTATCAAATCCTTTTTCAAGCTCCATGATGTTGCTGTAAACCGCGGCATCTTTAGCGGCTTGCTCCACTTTAGGCATATCCAGCACATCGGCGCTAAAGGCGATATTATTGGCAATAGTATCCGAGAACAGAAAAACCTCCTGTGGCACAAAGCCTACCTGCGCGCGGAAACCCTCCAGGTTAAGTTGTTTTACCGGCTCGTTATCAATTAATACTTCGCCGCCGGTGGCGTCATACATCCGCAGCAATAAATTGGCTATGGTTGATTTACCCGAGCCGGTGCGCCCTATAATGGCTACCATTTCGCCGGGATTGGCGGTGAACGATACATTTTTTAATGCCTGTATGCCGGTATCCGGATAAACGAATGATACATTATTAAATTCGATCAATCCGTTAATCATACGTTTAGGCACATCGGGCGATACAATATCAGGCTGTTCATGTAAAAACTCGTTAATGCGTTTTTGCGATGCTGCCGCACGTTGTATCATCGAAGTCACCATCCCCAGCGCCATTACCGGGAAAGTAAGTTTGTTCAGGTAAAAAATAAATTCGGCGATATTACCTGGTGTGATGTTGCCCTTCATTACTTCAAGGCCACCAACAAAAATGGTAATCACATTACTAAGCCCTATTAACAGCAGCATAATAGGGAGGAAATATGACTGAACCTTAGCCAGTGCCATAGAATGTGTTTTATAATCTTCGCTTTCTGCCGCGAATTTTTTGCGTACTGAACCCTCCTGCACATAAGATTTCATGATGCGAATCCCGGAAAAGTTTTCCTGCACAAAGCTTGACAGCGACGATAAACGTTCCTGTATCTTCTCGCTACGGAAATTAATGACGTTACTTATATAATAAATAATGATCGCCAGTACAGGCATCGGCAATATCGAAAATATAGTCAGCCTTACGTTTACCGTTAACATGAAATAAATAGTCAACACAAAAAGCCCGATAGTATTACTGGCATACATAATACCAGGGCCAAGATACATACGCACACGGCTTACATCTTCGGTAACGCGGTTCATTAAATCGCCGGTGTTATGACGGCGATAAAACGCAAGCGACAGGGCCTGGTAATGATTGTAAATTTCGTTTTTAAGATCGTACTCAATATGGCGCGACATTAAAATGATAGTTTGACGTGTTAAGAATAAAAACAAGCCCGAAAGCAACGCCAGTATAAGCACTAATGCACCAAACAATAAAAGACTGGAGCCGAAAATGTCATAAATGGCCGCCTGCCTGTTAAACCCTGAAAAAAGCTGGTAAACGCTAATGTTTTCGGTAACCAGATCAAGTGCCACACGGATAACCCGTGCCGGTAGTATGGCGAAAATATTGGATATAATGACAAATAATATCCCCGGTATCAGGCGCCAGCGATATTTTGAAAAGAATTTATTGAGGTAAGCGAGATCTTTCATTTAGTAGTTAGAAAGTCCGGGATGTCCGAAAGTCTGTAAGCAAAAGTAAGGTAATGAAATTGCTTTTTCAAGCACGCGCAATATTATAAAAGGCCAACTCTTCGCCTTCTCTTATTAAATTATCCTGCTGTGTAAACCCCGCCTTTTCAAGTACACGGCGCGAACCGGTATTATCCTGGTCAGTGAGCGCCACAATGGTCGTAATGCTTTTATCGGCAAAACCGTGAATTACCATGGCTTTTGCCATTTCTGTACCTATGCCTTGCCCCCAATATTTGGCCTCGATACTGTAGCCCAGCTCAATTACACCCGGCTCGTTATTAAAAGGGCGCAGCAGGCATCCGCCTATAAAATCGCCGGTGCTTTTACTGAAGATACCCCACATACCCGTGCTTTTTGTAGTAAGATAGCCGGCTAAAGCATGATTAAATATATTTATACGCTCCTGCCTGCTGCGTTTGGGGATATAGCGTGCTACCATTTCATCATCAAAATGATGTAAATGCAATTCTAACTCATCCGGCAAAAATTCACGGATGATGAGTTGGTTGGTTATGGTAATGATGCTCATTGATCAAATATAGTTAACTAACACGCGCTGTTCATGAACGGGCAGCATCTTTTACAGCATTGATCAACTACTTAATAAAACACTTTGTAGCAATAAAAAAATATATACTTTTGTTGTGCCTATATATTAACTGATGCCAACACAAGAAAACACCGATTCTATATTTACCAAGCTTGGGGCATTCGGGCATAAAAAGGTCGTATTCTGCAGCGATCCCGATACAGGGTTGAAAGCAATCATAGCTATTCATGACATTACATTGGGGCCCGCTTTGGGTGGTATACGCATGTGGGCCTATAAAAACGAGCACGACGCGCTTGATGATGTATTGCGCCTGTCAAAAAGCATGACCTACAAAGCAGCCATATCAGGCCTTAACCTGGGCGGCGGCAGCGCGGTTATCATTGGCGATTCACGAAAAGACAAAACCGAGGCCCTACTGCGTAAGTTTGGCCGCTTTATAAAAAACCAGAACGGCGAGTTTATTGCCGGCGAAGATGTAGGCACCAACCCGCGCGATATGGAATACATCCGCATGGAAACCGAGCATGTGGCGGGCCTGCCCGAAACTATGGGTGGCAGCGGCGACCCCGCGCCTATAGCAGCCATGGGCGTGTTTATGGGGATAAAAGCATCGGTAAAAGAGCTTTTTGGCAATGATAATCTCACCGGTAAATCAGTAATAGTACAGGGAATAGGCCACGTAGGCGAAAATCTGGTAAAACTGTTACGCGACGAAAACGTTAAGGTATATATAAGTGATATTAACGAGGAACGCGCGGGCCAGGTATCAAAAAAATATGGTGCGCAGGCTGTTTCAAATAATAGTATATTTGACATCGATGCTGATATCTATTCGCCGTGCGCTTTAGGGGGTACTGTTAATACACAAACAATTAATAAATTAAAGTGCGCCATTATAGCCGGATCGGCCAATAACCAATTGGAAGATGAGGCCGAGCATGGGCAGTTATTACTGGACAAGGGTATATTATTTGCGCCTGATTATGTAATAAATGCGGGTGGCGTAATTAATTGTTATTCAGAATTAATGGGTTTCAGCAAAAAAAGAAGCATACAATTAACCGAGAATATTTACGAAGCCACACGAAATGTGTTAAAACTTTCAAAGGCCGAAAATATTCCAACTATACAAGCCGCTAACAAGATCGTTGAAAAACGGATAGCCGATATTAATAAAGTAAAGTCAACCTATTAAAATTTATCATAAAACAGGATCACTCCTAAATCGTTCTTACAAGCAATGTTAAACAGAAGACACCTACGGGTAAAAGTATTACAGTCATTATACGCGTATCATCAAACGGATGCGGGTAATGTTAAACAACAGGAAAAAAACTTATTATTAAGCATTGATAAGGTGTACGAAATGTACATCTGGATGCTGTCGCTTATATCAGAAGTGGTGGGTTACGCCGATGCGGACGCCACCGAAAGGGCCAACAAGCACTTACCTACTGCCGATGACCTGAATGCCAACCTGAAAATATTGACCAACAGGTTTGTAATCTCCCTGAATCAAAACAAAGAATTTTTAGCCGGCTTAAAGAAATATAAAGTAGAGTGGACCTTTGAGCCCGAGCTGGTGAAAACATTGTTCGGTATTCTTAAAGCCGCTCCCGAATATGCTGAGTATCTGCAAAAAACAGATGACACCATGCATACCGATAAGGACATCATTAAATTCATATTTAAAAAGGTGATCCTGAAATCATCATTAGCCGACCAGGTTTTTGAGGATAAATTTATTTTCTGGCCCGTTGATAAAGACGTTTTGCAGGCGCTTATTGCCAAAACGTTTAAAAACTTTGCTTTTGACGAGCCCGAAAAAAATGTACTGGCCGAAGTTACCGGCAACTGGGAAGAAGACAGGGAATTTATTGTAAACCTGTTTGAAACTTCGGTGCGTTATGATAAAGAGTATCAGGAACTCATCAGCGCCAAAACCCAAAACTGGGAGCCTGAGCGTATTGCCATGATGGATACCCTGTTAATGAAAATGGCCATTGCCGAATTCACCAACTTTGCATCTATACCGGTAAAGGTTACTATAAACGAGTACCTGGAGATATCAAAAGAGTTTAGCACCCCAAAAAGTAATTCGTTTATAAACGGTATATTAGACAAGATTTTGTTTGAATTAAAAGCTGCCAAAAAAATAAATAAAACAGGCAGGGGATTAATAGAATAACCATGAAAAAATTAATTTTTAGCATTATGATGGCAAGCGTGCTGATGGCTTGTAATCAAAACGGAACAACAAATACCGCAGCAACAACAACTACTACCAGTAATGCCAATGCGCCCGTTATAAAATTCGAAAAGGAAAGCTTTGACTTTGGTAAAATAAAACAGGGCGACAAAGTGAGCTATGCCTATAAATTTACCAATACCGGTAAATCGCCGTTAATTATAAAGAGCGCAATAGCAACATGCGGTTGTACTACACCCGAGTGGAAACCTAAAACCCCGGTTTTACCAGGCCAGGGTGGTGTGATTTTGGTGACCTTTAACAGCGCAGGCAAAACCGGGCTGCAGGATAAACAAATAACCGTTACCGCCAATACCAACCCGGCCCAGAGCATGGTGCACCTGATAGGCGAAGTACTTACAAAACAATAACTATAAAATGATAGCAACTATTTTACTACAGGCCTCAGGCTTTGATCCGCGCCAATTAATTGTGTTTGGTTTAATTATCGTGGTGTTTTATTTCTTTATGATCCGTCCGCAGGTTAAAAAGCAAAAAGATCAGAAAAATTTTGTGAGCGAATTAAAAAAAGGCGACAAAATTATCACAACTGCAGGCATGCATGGCCGCATTGCTGAAGTTGCCGAAGCAAGTTTTTTAATTGAGACAGAAGGCGGCGGCAAAATTCGTTTTGATAAATCGGCTATCTCGTTAGATGCGTCAAAAGCATTGAATACACCTGTGGTATCTAAGTAACTACAGGTTAAAGGCTTTTCGGGTAAAAGGTAAAAGGTTTTAATACCTCATCTTTTTATTAAGCCCTGGGGCTGAAAATATATTGAATAGGCGAAAGTAAAAGATTAAACCTTTTATCTTTCGCCTTTTACCTTTTACCTCAATATGGCAATAATAAAACTATCAGTAACAGAGCGGCGGCGGGTATCGGTATTTATTACCTGCCTGGTGCTGGCTATTTGCGGATGGGTGTTTATTACCTTGTCAAACACGTACGATTATAACGTTAAAGAGATCATAAATTTCAGGAACGCGCCGCAAAAACGGGCGTTTCACTCGTTACAGTCTGATACGGTGAATGTTACCGTGCGTGGCACCGGCTGGGAAATGCTGGTTTCAAAAATGAATGAGGAGAACAAGATCATTAAAGTTGATTTGCGTACGCTTGATAGCGAAGCCTATGTAGTGTTAAGCTCGCAATTACTGGAGATAAACGCCGAAAAGGCTGTTAGTAATCAAATTGTCGCTTTTAATCCAGATACGTTATACTTTGATTTTACTAACCGCGGTGTGCGCCGGGTACCGGTACAATTAATTAAGTCGCTTAAATATCAGCAGCAGTTTACCCAATCGGGCAATGTGATCATTAAGCCATCGTACGTTACCATAACCGGGCCAAGCAATCGCATTGATAAAATAACGTCGTGGAAAACAGATTCACTGGTCTTAAAAAATGTCGGCGAAAGCGTGAATACCAGTGTAAATCTCGAAGCATCAACCGAAGGTAACATCAGCATATACCCTAAAACAGTGCAGGTAAACATTCCGGTTGATGAGTTTACCGAAAAAACTATGCAGATACCGGTAAAGCTGGTAGGTAACACCAATTTTTTCGATGTAAAGGTGTTCCCTCAAAAAGTAAAGGTAACGTTTACCACATCGTTAAACCGTTATGCCGATATTGATGAGGACCTGTTCGAGGCGCAGGCCGACCTGGGCTTGTGGTCGCTTTACGGATATAAAGCTTTGCCCGTTAAAATTACCCGGCTGCCGGCATTTTGTAAAATTGTAAATATTGAACCCCGTAACATCGATTTTATCATCAAAAAATAAATGCTGAAAATAGGCATCACCGGCAATATAGGCAGCGGTAAAACCACCGTAAGCAAAATGTTCGAGGTATTGGGCATCCCCGTTTTTTATGCGGATACGGCCGCTAAGGATATCATGACTACCGACGCGGAATTGATAGCCGGTATAAAAGCAACATTCGGCAACGCGTCGTATTTTGATGATGGCAGCCTTAATCGCAAACATATAGCCAATATTGTTTTTAATGACGATAAAGAACTGGCTAAGCTGAACGCGTTGACGCATCCTGCCGTATTCAGGGCATTTGATGCCTGGGTGCCTGCTATAAAAAACGCGCCTTATGTAATTAAAGAAGCGGCCTTACTTTTTGAGAGCACTTCCTACAAAATGTGCGATTACTCGTTGCTGGTTACAGCACCGCTGGATGTAAGAATAGAACGTGTAATTAAACGTGACCATATTACCCGTGCCGAGGTGGAGGCCCGCGAAGCAAAGCAGTTCCCCGAAAGTAAGAAACGCGAACTGGCCGATTACATCATAGAAAACGACGAAACGCAATTGCTGATACCGCAGGTATTAAAGCTGCATGAACAATTTATACAATTGGCAACTCCTTAAATTTTATTGTCATTCTGAGCACAGCGAAGAATCTTCTACTACATGCCTGTAGTGCTTATAAGATTCTTCGCTACGCTCAGAATGACAATGTTTGTTTAACTAATGACCATAATAGACGACTTCTTATTTATTGACCCCAGCGGCATTTACTGCAAATACGGCGATTTTTACCTTGACCCGCAGCAGCCGGTAAAAAGCGCGGTCATCACCCACGCGCACGCCGATCATGCCATCAGCGGAAATAAAGATGTTTATTGCACCCAGCCCACGCGCGAGTTTATGCAACTGCGTTACAGTCGCTACGCCGCGCAGGTGTTTCATATAGCGGGTTATAACCAGCCGTTCATTATAAAAGGCGTTACGCTTACTTTTATCCCGGCCGGGCATATGCTGGGCTCGGCCATGGTACTGATGGAATACGAAGGCGTGCGCTACCTGTACACCGGCGATTATAAATTGCAGGAAGACGCCACTTGCGAGCCTTTGGAATGGGTAAAAGCCGATGTGCTCATCACCGAAAGCACCTTTGCCGATCCGCAAATTATTCACCCCGACCCGGTGGCCGAAATACAAAAGCTGAACGGAATAAAAAGCAACATTCTGTTAGGTGCCTATGGCCTGGGCAAAAGCCAGCGTTTGGTACGGATGATAAACGACTATGCGCCACAAAAAAACGTGCTCATACACCACCGTATTATGCCCATGAATCACATCTATGAAAAGGCAGGGTTTGCATTGGGCAAACACCAGCTTTACGGCCGTAAATTGATGAAAACACAGGATGAGTTTGTATATATTGTGCCGCCTTTTACGTTTAACAGTTATATAAAGGCAAAGGATGTGAAGCGCCTGTTTGCATCGGGCTGGAAAAATTTGCAGGTAAACCGGGAAGATACGCTCTTTATATCAGACCATGCCGATTGGAACGATATCCTGAAAGCCATTGAGCAGGTTGCCCCCAAACAGGTATGGACGCTGCACGGCAACGGCGCGCATTTAAAAGCGCATTTAAATGACCGTATTTTTGTGAAATTGTTAAACTAAACCCATGCTGCAGGAAAATATAGACTATTATATTAACGAGGACGGCAACTTTGTTTTTACCGAAGCATACCATTTAAAACGTGGTTATTGCTGCAAAAACAAATGCCTGCACTGTCCCTGGGGCTACGGAAAACCTGATAAAGACAATAAATCAGAGAAAAAATAAACATATTTGCATCTTTATAAGTAATTAAAGTTATGCGGATAGACGACGAAATACAAAGTTCAAAGTTTGAAGATAACTACCAGAAGGCGGTTATAAACATCTTTTATACAGAGGGTTGGTTAAATAACTCGTTGCGCTGCCATTTTGAAAAACATAATTTAACTAATCAGCAATTTAATATTTTAAGGATATTAAGGGGGCAGTACCCCAAACCTGCCACGGTTAATATGCTGAAAGAACGCATGATCGATAAAATGAGCGATGCCTCGCGCATTGTTGACCGCCTTGTGCAAAAGGAAATGATAACCCGCTGCACCAATAATAAAGACCGGCGCGCGGTTGATATCCGCATCAGCGATAAGGGGCTGGAGGTACTGGCTACCATGGATGCCGAATTTAAAACCCGCGATTTCCTGAAAAATAACCTCACCAACGAGGAAGCCGGTCAGTTAAGTGATCTGCTGGATAAGCTGCGGGGGTAGCTTTTATTCCCACTTGTCATCCTGAGCGTAGCGAAGGATCTTATACATCATACAGTTCTTTATTATATACATAACACTATTATCGTGGCTACATACACCCTTATAAACAACGATTTTATCCCTGCTACAGAAGCCTCTGTACTGGTAACCGACCTTGCCCTGTACAGGGGCTATGGCATTTTTGATTTTTTTAAAACGATAGATAGCGCGCCGGTATTTTTTGAAGACCACCTGGATCGTTTCTACAACTCGGCAGCAGAAATGCGCCTGCCTGTTGATAAAAGCCAGGACGAGCTAAAGGCGATGATCTTTGAGCTGATGAAAAAGAACGATATCGCTAACTCGGGTATCCGCATTACGCTTACCGGTGGCTACTCGCCCGATGGTTATGCCATTGCCAAACCAAACATGATCATCACCCAGCAGCCGCTCACCATTAATAATGATGTAAAGGGAATAAAGCTGATCACCCATTCGCACCAGCGCCAATTGCCACACGTTAAAACGCTTGATTATTTAATGGCTATATGGCTGCAGCCCAAAGTTGCCGAAAAAGGCGTTGACGATATATTATACTACAGCCACGGCATAGTGCGCGAAACCCCGCGTGCCAATTTTTTCATCGTTACCCATAACAACGAGGTAATTACAACCGCCAATAACATCCTGAAAGGTATAGTTCGTAAAAACCTGCTTACTATACCTGGCAACGGTTTTACTATAAGCGAGCGGGATATAACGCTTGATGACTTGCGCCAATGCAAAGAGGCCTTCATTACCAGTTCAACCAAAAATGTTTTACCTGTTATTGAAATTGATGGCCGGGTGATAAGTGGCGGTGCCCCGGGCGAGGTATCTGTGGAGTTGGGCTGGAAGTTGAGTGAAATTCACAGGTAAAGAAAAGATAGTCATGCTGAACTTGTTTCAGCATCCCACATGGTGGGCGGATAACTTTGCTGATGGGATGCCGAAATAAATTCGGCATGACTCATTAGGCCAGTTAGTTTATTAATGCATCGATCTTCCTTTGAATAGTCAACCTGTCCGTATTTGTTTTTGCAAGCGACAGGGCGGTTTGTAGGTTCGCTATTGTCCCGGCATTATCCAGTCCTATATACAGCTCGCCCATCAGCGTATAATAAAACTGATTGCGTGGAAGATTCGCCTTTATTGCCTCGTCAATAGCTGCCTGTTTACCCTTAACTTTTGATAATACATAAACCCGGTTAAGCGCCGCTATAGGCGACCAGGCCATTTGCAGTAACTGATCATACAGTTTTAAAACGGTTTCCCATTTCTCGGGATTATCCGTTTTTTGTGTGCCCCAGTAGGCAATGTTTGCCTCTAAATGATACTTAGATACCTGGTTGCCATTGGCCGAACAATATAAAAAATAAGCGCCTTTGCTGATTAGTTCCGGGTCCCACAGGCTGGTATCCTGCTCATCATATAACACATGTTCGCCATTTTTATTGATCCGTGCCTCGAATCGCGAAGCATGAAAACACATGAGCGCGAGCAGGGCATTTACCGCAGGTTTGTTGGTTTGCCGGTTCTCTATCAGCATAGTGCATAGGCGCATGGCCTCCTGGCAAAGCTCTTTACGTAGGGTTTTATGCTGGCTTTCAGAATAATATCCCTCGTTAAAAAGCAAATAAATAGTGGTTAAAACAGGCTCCAGGCGTGCGTCAATTTCGGCCTCGTTTGGTACTTCAATGCTGATGTGCAGTTCGCGTAGTTTCTCTTTGGCGCGAAACAGGCGCTTGTTAATCGTTTCTTTGTTTGACAGGAAAGCGTCGGCAATTTCCTCAATGCCAAAACCGCAAAGTATTCGTAATGACAACCCGATCTGTGCCTCCTGCGATATAGCCGGATGACAAATAGCGAACATCATTTGCAGTTGGCTATCATTTATATTTTGCGGCGACAGGTCGAGCTCAGCTTCATGAAATTCAGGCGTGTTTTTCTGTATCTCGGGCGATATTTTACTGTCGAACAGTAAGCCCCGCTGCAGGTAGTTTTTCGCTTTGTTTTTGGCGACGCTGTATAGCCAGGCGGTAGGGTTGGGTGGCAAGCCTTTTATGCTCCAGGTTTGGGCCGCGGTTACAAAGGTATCACTGGCCAAATCCTCAGCAATCTCTATTTGCTCAAACCCAAAATGCCGGCAGAGCACCGAAACAATTTTACGGTACTCTGTCCTGAACAAATGGGGGATAAGCTGTTGCTGTTCCATAAAACCTGTCAGAGACGCAAAGTATTGCGTCTCTACGTGATTAATATTAATGTACCCCGTCTTCTCGTGCCAGTTTGCGCACTTCAACCGTATTGCCTTCGCCTTGTAAAACCGGGCAGCCTTTGGCTAATTCGGCAGCTTCATCAACAGAATTAGCTTTAACCACTACGTAGCCACCCAGGGTTTCTTTGATCTCGCCAAAAGGGCCGTTGGTAACTACCTTGTTGTGATGCACCACGCGCGAATCATCAAACAATAAGCCGTTGCCTTTGCCCTCAAAGTTACCTGAAGCACCCAGGGCGCCAAGCCAATCCATAGTTTGCTTCATCCAGATCTGCATTTGCTCGGGCGAGGCTATTTTGCTGCCGTCCTCGTGCCTGAAAATTAACATGTACTCTTTCATTGTTTTAAATTTTAATTGTTACTGAATAATTGAATTATACTCACATAACAAATAGGATGAGCGGTATTGGACATAGCGCGAAATTTATTTGTTTAAACGCACCAAACAGTTTACATCCGTCATACTAATATACCATTCTACACAATAGCCTTCTGGGTCAATGTCGGGGTGTTTAAGCAATTCGTCAAATGTTCGGCTGATAGACGGTATATCTTTCTGATAATCTTTGATGACCTGACTAATATAATTGCCTTTTTTCAGGATCAGCGTATCCAGATTCAATTTTTCGGCTTCGCCGGGATAAGTTTCTTCGGTCGTGGCACGGTAAACGATTTGCCCGTTTTCGGGCCTCGATACACCGAAGTACTTCCTGTCGGGCGAGAAGGGGATCAGTTTATGCAGCGTTTGATGTGCTGCCAAAACGCCTTCAGGAAATGATTGGGCGGTTATATAAAATACTTTAATGTCGTTATTGAATTTGATAATCTCCATGCTATTAAATTTGATTACAAATCAAATTTAAGGAAAGCAAATCAGTAAGTGAGGTAGGTAAAAGACATATCAAGGGGGTAATTGTGACCTGATTAAAAAACAATGCTGTTAATACAATAATTGTAATCAGCTATATTTTTAGGTTCAACATTCAGGTATACTACATAAAATTCTTTCCCGGTTTTGTTTATACCAAAGCGCCTACTCTCAATCATTTGATAGTTTGATGGATGAGTTTTTCTGTCGTTATTTGATTTGAATGCAGCTTGAATTTTATTGAAAATATCTTCTTTAATACATTCATTTTTAAATTGATCGTAAGTAAGGTTAAGTGCTTGTCTGGCAGGTTCCCTGGTTTTATAGGGAATGCACGTAGTAATTACTTCCTGCTCATCATCGAAAGAAAATATTTGCATAAATATGCCTTTGCTAACCCAGTGACTGATTGCTAATCCATGGTTTGGAGTTGCTGGGATTTTTAGTTTAAATAATAACTCACCCGGCGGACCATCCTGTATAGAGTAATCACTTATATAAGTTTTAAATTTCCTTTCATTTACAATATGAGTTGATGCACATCCTGTAAGAAATATGAACAGTAATAGGAATAGCTTTTTGTTCATAACTTAAATCCGGATTTTATAGCCAACCTCCAGAATACCCACCCAAATAGCCAGCCTACCAAAGTACCATAAATGGCTCCTGCTGTCACATCAAACGGATAATGAACCCCAACATACACCTGTGCAAAGCTGATAGTTGCCGCCCATAACAAGCCAACAGGCAATATCCATTTATAGCGTCTGTAAAACACAATGATCAAAAAAACGGTAATGGCAAAATGATCGCTGGCATGGCTGGAGGGGAAACTGTAGCCCGTACCGCAATCAATTCTGCTCACTATGGTTGCAGCCATGGCAGGGTCGTTACAGGGACGCACACGTTGGTAAAATGATTTGATGATGCTTGCGCTGCCAAAATCG
>DATJJI010000067.1:0-15962 GCA_035492275.1 Mucilaginibacter sp. | reverse complement strand
AACGGTGATCATTTTTTGGTCGGGGTGTTTACGGCCACCTTGTGGTGGTACGTTAACCATGGTACCTTCTAATATTTTCAGCAAAGCCTGTTGTACACCTTCACCGCTTACATCGCGGGTGATAGAAGCGTTGTCGCTTTTACGGGCAATCTTATCTACCTCATCAATGTAAACAATACCTTTTTCGGCAGTGGCCACATCGTAATCGGCGGATTGCAGCAAACGGGTCAATATACTTTCAACGTCCTCACCTACATAACCGGCTTCTGTTAATACCGTCGCGTCACAGATACAAAAAGGAACATTTAATATTTTGGCTAGGGTTTTTGCTAATAAGGTTTTACCGGTACCGGTCTCGCCCACCATAATAATGTTTGATTTTTCAATCTCTACCTCGTCCTTATCAATCCGCTGGTTTAACCGTTTGTAGTGATTATAAGTAGCTACGGCTAATATTTTTTTGGCATCGTCCTGACCTATAACGTATTGGTCAAGATGCGTTTTAATTTCGTAGGGTTTTAATATAGACGGTGCTGTTGGCGAAGCTTTCACCTTGCGCACCTTTAACTCTTCGGCTAATATTTCGTTTGCCTGGTTAACACATTTATCACAAATGTGTGCATCAAGCCCCGCTATCAACATCAGGGAATCCTGCTTGCCTGCGCCGCAAAATGAACACCTGATCTCTTTGCTGTTTTTATTCATTGTGATTGTTGTTAATCAAAATTACATAATTGGTTTTTATAAACCAATTGTTAGTGAATGGTTGATTAAGTTGAATGGTGAGTAGTTATAACTATTCTCTCAATCAACCCAATCAACTACTCACCTAACAAATCAAATTACTTTGATTTTGTTTTAGTACCTCTTAAAATCTCGTCGATCATACCAAATTCTTTGGCTTCTTCGGCTATCATCCAGTAATCACGGTCTGATGCTTTATCAACTTTCTCGTATGATACACCACTATGGTCGGCAATGATCTGGTATAATTCTTTTTTCAATTTGGTGATCTCATGGTAAGAGATCTCGATGTCAGACTGCTGGCCTTGCGCACCGCCTGATGGCTGGTGAATCATCACCCTTGAGTGCGGCAACGCGGCACGTTTGCCTTCGGCACCGGCACATAATAATACCGCGCCCATTGATGCTGCCATACCGGTACAGATAGTAGCTACATCGTTAGATATCAGCTGCATAGTATCATAAATACCTAAACCTGCATAAACTGAGCCGCCCGGTGAGTTAATGTATAATTGAATATCGCGCTTAGCATCAGCCGACTGCAGGAATAATAACTGCGCCTGGATAACATTGGCGTTTTGATCATATATAGGATCGCCCAGGAAAATAATGCGGTCCATCATTAAGCGTGAAAACACGTCTAATTGCGAAATATTAAGCTGGCGTTCCTCAATAATATAAGGCGTATAGCCCATTGGGGTAATACTGGTTGGCATGCTGGCCCTTTCAACACCGGCCATAAATTTATCTACATGCATGCCGCCAATTCTGTGATGTTTAACAGCGTATTTTCTGAATTCGTTTTTATCTGGTATACTGTTCATGTTTATATGTTTTATTTGTTGTGATGCGGGAGGTTACCCGCCATAAATATAGTTTTTAGTTCAATATTATTTTTAATATAAAGTTTGCAAAAAGTAAAATAAATCACCCCTCTAAATTTAGAATTGTCATTCTGAGCGATAGCGAAGAACTATTCTCTTAAGCGTAGCGAAAAATCTTGTAAGCGCGATAAGTATGGTGTATAAGATTCTTCGCTATCGCTCAGAATGACAAAAATATCTCTACAAAAAAAAGCATCCGTATTCAGGATGCTTTTTTTTGTAAAAGATATTTTGAAGGATCTTATTTTTTATCTAACAGGTCTTTAAAGTCTGTGTAGCTTATTTCCTTTTTATCTAAAGTAACTACGCTCTTAATGTAATCAATTGTTTTAAGGGCTTTTACTTCGTCAAATACTTTATTAGCATTCTCTTTGTTTTGCAGGTATTGTACAGCGTATTGCGCTATTTGCTCTTCGGCAACCGGCTGCGGGCTGTACATTTGAAACTGCTGTGCAAGGCTTTGTTTTGCTGCCGCGAAAACTTCCTCGTATTTTATCTCGATGTTGTTGTCTTTAATGATCTTGTTCTCAATCAGCGTCCATTTAAGGTTTTGCGCAAAATCATTGTAACCGCCTTGCAGTTCTTCCTCGGTCAGTTTTTCGTTGGTGGCACGTAACCAGCGTTTTAAAAACTCATCCGGCAGGTTAAACTGCACCTTTTCGATACTGTAGTTATAGATGTCATTTTGCAGTTTGCGCTCAGCATCCTGGTTCATCATGGTCTCTATCTCTTCAGTGATCTTAGCGCGGAAACCGGCTTCGTCGGTCACTACACCTGCACCAAATAATTTGTCAAAGAACTCCTGATTCAGGTCGCCTTCTTCTAAACGGTTAATGTTTTTTACCGTTAAGCGGAAGTTCGATTTTAAATCAGTTGCGGTTTCTTCATCAACACCTAAAATAGCGGCAACTTTCGGCGCGTCGTTATTGTATGCTTTCTGAATATCCAGTGTTACTTCATCATCTTTTTTCAGGCCGATCAGCGATTTTTTAATTTTCGCATCCTGTACCTGGTCTAAACGTACTGATGTAGTATTCACAATGCCATCATCAAAAACAGAACCATCAGGCGAAAGCTGCGTTAATTGCGCATATAAAACATCATCGTCTGCCGATACGTCAGGATTTGTCATTTTGCCATAGCTGCGGCGAATATTTTTGATACGCTCGGCTAAGGTTACCTCATCAACCTTGATATCGTATTGGGTTAATTTATCTTTTGATGAAAAGTCAATGCTGAACTCTGGGGCCAAACCAATTTCGTAGTTAAATTCAAAATTGTCGGTAAAATCCCAGTTGTATTCTTGTTTGTCATCAACCTTTGGTAGCGGCTGACCTAACACTTCCAGCTTTTGCTCGGTGATGTAGTTGTTCAGGGTGTCTGATAACAAATTGTTCACCTCATCAACCAAAATGCTTTTACCATACATTTTTTTGATGTGCGACGGCGGCACCATCCCCGGACGGAAACCCGGCATTTTTGCTTTTTTAGCGTGATCCTTTATAGCTTTATCAACGCGGGCCTGATAATCGGCCGGGTCAATATTAATTTTTACAACTGCATTCAGGTTATCGATCTTTTCCTGTGAAATATTCATCTTGTATTGTGTAATTTATGTATTTGTCAATGCTGCTTACATTAAACTTTTAGCGTAAGTTTTGGAGGGGCAAAGGTAGCAAAAAACTATGAAAAGTTTGAAAGTAAAAAAGTTAGGGGTGTGTAAATTTTCAGAATTAAGAAATTTGTTGGAGGTAACAACAACAAAGGGCTAAGGGTACGCTAATATTATTACTTTGAAAAGTGAATATCAAAGCCCAAAACCCTCGCTAATATCGCTAAAAGGATAATTACACCCACTATGATATAGCTTATTTTAATTTTCATCGTTTAGTTTAAGTTTACCTAAACTTATCATATACCGGCAAACGCGTGCATAAGCGTATGTAATTTATTCAAAAGTCTAAAGCTGCAAATTTGCGCCTGTATTAGGAATTTTTATTTTCTCGCCAAAACATACTCCCCGCCAAAATTGGTCGGGTTTTCCATGTACAACTGATCCATATCGTTTGCTGTGTTTCTTACTTCGCCTGTAGCATTGTTTATTAAGACAGGGGCAGGTGGCCTCTGCCTGCCATCTCCCCGGTCACCACCATTTAATTTTATATCGTATCGTAACTTGTTTACTCCACCTGGTAAATATTTTAGCGGAAGAGCTACCTCATAGGTGTAGGCAAAGTCATCATCAAACAAAGCCTTCACCTTTATCCCGTTGGTATTATATATAGATATCCATGGGTCTGAAAATTCAGATATTCCTCTTATACCCATTAGTTTTCTGCTATTTTCAAATTGGGTATTCTTTAAACGTACGAGATCATCCAGCGCTTTCGTATTAGCCGGTTTTTTATTTTTCATTTGTTCAAAAACCTGCCTGGCTTTTAAGTAATCGCCATTATTGCCCGGCTGCGGATAGCTAACAGATATTGGTAATTGGCGAGCAGAAGTTAAAGTAAATGTTATCCCCCCATAAAATATCTTATTAATTGTATTTTTTTGTGAGGTATGCAATAACAGGTAAATGTTATTATTATCATTAGCGATGGTGTAATAAATATCATTTTTCTTATCATATGCCTCGTATTTACCGTTCCACTCATTGGCCTTCCCATCAATTTTAATATTATTGGGAGCATACACACCCAATTTTTGAATTTTTGGAAGACTCTGCGAATAAGCAGCAATAGTCGCGTTTACGAAAAACAATAACAAGCTTAGGTTTCTCATATTATAGAGTTAGAAAACGAGCCTTAATTCACTACAAACTTCACCACCGCGTTTTTAACCGGTGTTACCGTACGTAAGTAAGCATAGATAGATGCAAGATCACCCTCGGTCATCTGGCTGTATTGGTACCACGGCATTATGGTCTGGAAATCTTTTTTGCCAACTTTTACGGCCTTGCTCCTGTCGTTATAAGCTTTAAAGCGGGTTATAAATTGTTGCTTCGTCCAGCTGCCTATACCTGTGGCTGCATCGGGCGATATGTTGGCCGTGCGCAATGTGTTACCATTCACCTTAAACTCTTTACCGCCGGCAAACTGCAGGCCGGGCAGGTACTTACCTTTATCATCCTGCGAGTGGCACTCCTGGCACGCGGCCGATTGCACCAGGTATTCGCCATATTTAACGGTATCCTTCGGATCAGGCTTGGTGCCCAGCGTAGCCTTTTCGGGCATGGTATGCATAATGATATTCAGCGGAAAATCAACTGTCGATTTAGGGTAGCTGGCCTCGATAGGTTTTAACGAACGGATATAGGCAATGATGGAATACAGATCTTCCCTATCCATTTTTGCATAATAGGGCCACGGCATCAACGGGAATATAGTCGAACCATCTTTTTTAACACCTGTGGTAATGGCGCGGAATATTTCGCCATCGGTCCAGCTCTTTAAATTATAGGGTGTAAGATTAGCAGCAATCAGGTTGCCGGGGAAACCGATATTTGCACCAAAAACCTGTCCGCCGCCGCCCAAATGCACTGTATCCAGCAGCGGACCGGAAAATTTTGAATCATCGTGTGCAGAGTGGCAATCCAAACATTGCGAAACGCTTAACGTAAGGTACTTACCACGCGCCAGGCGTTGCGGAGTTACTTCAACTTTAATGTCTTCGGGTTTGCCAACGTTGGGCAGCGCGAGGGTAATATAACATACCCCGGCTATAACTATTACTACAACAGCAATAATCAGGTAAGCAATTAGCTTAGCTACTTTTTTCATAATTGGATCGGATAGGTTTAAATATTGTTTACAGGAAGCCTAAGCAAGCATCCTGCTGATAATGAGCTAAGTTAATTAACTTTTGTGATAGTTGAAACACCCGATTTATCATTATGTATACTGGCCGGGTTGCCCTTGTATTTAATGGATGCCGCGCCGCTGCTGTTTACCGTCAGGTCATGCAAAACATTGATCTCGCAATCGCTGGCGCCTGATGTGCTGATGTTATAATTACCTACAATAAAATCAAAAGCCTGTATTTTACCGCCGCCGCTCAGGTCAACATTGTGCGAGCTGGCCTGCCCTTTCAGCATGAGCTCGGTAGCGCCACTGGCTTCGGTATTTACATTGGCGGCATCAAGGTCCATATTAATCTTGGTAATGCCCGAAAGGTTTAAGTGCAGATCCTGCGTAACGATCTTACCGTCCGAGAATACTTCGACCGCGCCCGATGCCTTGATCAGATCAAGGTGATGAACACCGATGTTAACCGTAATGGTACCGGTGCTGCAAATGTTTTTATCCTGCTTAATGCGCAGCTTATGATCGTCGACATCGGTTTTAATATATTGCAGCAGGTTGTCATCGCCGGTAATGGTTACGGCCGATGAACTGTCCTGCTTTAAATTTATTTTGAACGCGCCCGATATATCAATGCGGGTAAACTCGTTTACTTTACGTGTTTCGGATGTTTGCTTGCCCGATCCTTTCACACAGCCCATTTTGCATGAATTTAACAGTAAAACAGATATACCTGCAACAGTAATGATCAGGGCTAAATAAATTTTTTTCATCATAATTGGTTTTATCTGGTGATGGTTGATTTGTTATATATATGACTACGAATAACAAAATGAAGTTACATAAAAAAAGCAATGCGCCGATTGACACATTGCTTTTTTGTAATATATATTGAACTTTTGGAAAAGTGATTGGTGATTACAGGCTGGCTACCACGTCGAAATCCTCGGCAACAGGTTTAGCTGGTTTTTTAATGATCGTTTCTGTTTTATTAACTACAGCCAGTTCAGAACGGTTTACGCTTGATGAAGGGCTGTAATTTAAATTATAGTCATCTATGTTACCTGTCAAATCGGCTTTAGCGCGGCCATTTACAGTAATGTTGGCAGCAAAAACATTTAATTTTAACTGGGCGGAAGCATTATCTTTCAGATTTACATTCAGCTCAATAGCGGCTAATGTTCCGTATGATTTTATCGAAGCATTATTACTTGCAGCTATCGAACGCAAATCGCTTACAGTAACCAATACCACCAATTTATCAGTATTGTATGATGATATGCGTAATACACCATCTTTATCCTGCACCAACGCGTTTTGGGCATAGTAGTTATTGTAAACTTTTACCTGGTCTTTATCGCCATTGGTAATATAAACCTCAACATTGCCTGATGCCTCAATTCGGTTGATGTTGTTTACTTCGTTTAATACGGTTGCTTCGTCGTTAGTTTTTGCTTTTGCAGCATAAGTAAAATTTGTTGTGCTTAATACAACGGCTACCATTGTGATAAGGGTTATGATTCTTGTTTTCATTGCTTTATTTTTTTAATGACTCTTTTTTAATTATTTAAAATACAGCTATATGACAGCAGAAAACCATGAAAGTTACACGTACTTAGTGTAAAAACGACACAATGCCTTTTTTAGTCGGTAAAACACGTATATGTGTCGGTGAAAGCGGAATAAATATTAGAATGCAATAACACAAAAAGCATAAAATCAGGATGTAGAGACGCAATACTTTGCGTCTAAATTGGATAAACAGAACAGGAGACGCAAAGTATTGCGCCTCTACAGGTAATATTTTTCGCCGTTGAATTTTATTTTCCCGGCATCAAGCAGCAGTCGAATGGTTTCGAGCCGCTCTTTTTCGATGCCGCTTTTTATGGATGATATGAGGTCGCTGATGTCTAATGGCGAATCACTTAATAGCTGGGCAATTTCGTTGGTGATATCATCAAATACATTGGCAGACTTTTGCAGGCGCTTTTCTTCGAGGCAAACATCACATATACCGCACTTTTCGCTGTTGAGCTCATCAAAATAAGCCAATAACAATTGGCTGCGGCATTGTTTATGCGTACAATAGGCAAATACAGCATCCATCTTTTTTTGATAAGTGATCTTACGCTGCTCTATATATTGCTTATTGATGTATAAGTTATTAGGATGCTGGCGCGGCTTTAAATACGTTACTTGCGGCTGGTCGTTTTTCGGCAGATAGCTGAGTATATTGTATTCCTGCAATTGCTTTAATCCCTCTATTACCTGCTGAACGCTCAGGTTACTGCGCCGCGATACATCGAACTCTTTTAAACGTACATAATTCTCGAACGCCCCGCCGTACGATCGCAGCAAGGTTTTGATGAATGGGTCCCAGCCGGGGTTCTGTATCTGGAAGTTATACAACTGCTCATTAAACACCTCGAACCTGAACCGCGATGGCAAAAACACACTTTCACTGAAAGCCAGGTATTCATCCTGCTCTAAAAATTTGAGAGCGTTCAACGTTTTTATGGGGTCGAGCTTATAGCGCGAACAAAAATCACCGAGGTCCAGATCAAAGCTGATCCCCTCACCTGCTCCATAAGCCACCTGGTAATAGTTTGATAATTGATGATAAACCAGCTTGATCTCATCCACAGCAGGAAAGCTCAGGGCAAACATTTTTTCCTGCTTTAACCGGTCACTATTATTATAGAGTAAAACCGCGTAAGCCTTATGTTCATCACGGCCCGCACGGCCCGCTTCCTGGTAGTAAGCTTCCAGGCTTTCGGGCAGGTCCTTGTGGATCACAAAGCGTGCATCGGGCTTATCAATCCCCATCCCGAAGGCATTGGTGGCCACCATAATGCGGGTACGGTTATTTTTCCAGCTCTCCTGCTTTTTCGAGCGTTCGTCGGGCGCAAGGCCCGCGTGATAATAATCGGCTTTGATGCCATTGTCGTTATAAAACTTGGCTATCTCTGCGCACTCTTTACGGCTGCGCACATATACTATACCGCTGCCTTTTACACCATTGGCAATATCAAGCATTTTGCGCGGCTTGTTCTCGTCATACTGCACCACATAGCTTATATTTTTACGCGCAAAGCTTTTTTGAAAGATGAGCGGTTTTTTAAACTGCAGCTTTTCCTGAATATCAACCCGAACATCCGCAGTAGCGGTGGCAGTAAGTGCCAGCACGGGCACCTCAGGATGCAGCTCGCGCAGATCGGCAATATGCAGGTATGACGGCCTGAAATCATAACCCCATTGCGATATACAATGCGCCTCATCAACGGCGAATAAATTTACCTTCATGTATTTTATCCGCTCGCGCACCAGTTCAGACAGCAAACGCTCGGGCGATAGATACAGGAATTTGACCGGGCTATAAATGCAATTATCCAGCGCCAGATCAACCTCACGCTTACTCATGCCCGATACAATGGCGACGGCTTCAATACCTTTTTCTTTCAGGGTCTCTACCTGGTCTTTCATCAGCGCGATGAGCGGCGACACCACAATACATATCCCCTCTTTAGCCAAAGCCGGCACCTGGAAACAAACCGACTTACCCCCACCGGTTGGCAGCAGCGCCAGGGTATCATGCCCCAACAGCACCGACTGTATAATATCCTCCTGCATGGGCCGGAAGGAATCGTGGTTCCAGTAAGTTTTTAATATTTCCTGTATGGTCATTGTTTTATCGCAGCTTCAAAACTATCAATTTACCGCAATAGTTTTAACTTAGCGCTTATAAAGCAATTAACTGATGAAGCTCCTTAATATAACGATATTATTTTTAATCATCGCGTGTAACGTACAGGCGCAAAAATGGAACGTCGACAATCCGCCCGGAACATCTAAAAAAGTAACCATTAATACTAACGAGGGCACCTGGATGAATTTAGATGTAAGCCCTGATGGTAAAACTATTGTATTTGATATTTTGGGTGATATTTATGCTATCCCCATCACCGGCGGTAAGGCTACCCTATTAACCGGCGGCAAGGCCTGGGATGTGCAACCCCGTTTTAGTCCTGATGGCAAGCAAATAAGCTATACCAGCGATAAAGAAGGTGGAGATAATATATGGGTGATGAATACCGATGGCAGCAACAAGCACGCTATTACCAAAGAAACTTTCAGGCTGCTAAACAATGCCTCGTGGACCCCTGACGGGCAATACCTGGTAGCACGTAAACATTTTACGGCCTCGCGCTCCTTAGGTGCCGGCGAAATGTGGCTGTACAACAAAAATGGCGGCGACGGTATACAGCTCACCAAACGCAAAAACGACCAGCAGGATGCAGGCGAGCCAACGGTATCGCCCGATGGTAAGTTTGTTTACTGGAGCGAAGACGTTACCCCCGGCCCAAGTTTTCAATATAGCAAAGACCCAAATGCAGGCATCTACGCTATAAAACGCTTGAACCGCGAAACCGGCGATATAGAAACCGTTACCGGTGGTGCAGGTGGCGCTTGCCGTCCGCAAATATCACCTGATGGTAAGTTGCTGGCTTTTGTGAAGCGGGTAAGGCTTAAATCGGTATTATACCTGCGCAGGCTGGAAACCGGCGAGGAATGGCCTGTGTATGACGACCTCTCGCACGATCAGCAGGAAACATGGGCCATATTTGGGGTGTACCCCAATTTTGCCTGGACACCTGACAGCCAGGACATCATCTTTTACGCCAAAGGCAAAATATGGAACCTGGATATCGCTACGCTGAATGCCGTACAGATCCCGTTCGAGGTAAGCTCACAGCAAACCATTACCGACGCGCTGCATTTTCCGCAGAAAGTTTTTCAGGATGAGTTCCCGGTAAAAATGATCCGGCAATTAACCACATCGCCGGATGGCAAAAAAGTAGCCTTTAACGCGGCTGGTTATATCTATATAAAAGAACTGCCAAAAGGCGAACCGATGCGTATTGATACGGCAAAAGATTTTGAGTACGATCCTGCATTCAGCCCTGATGGTAAATCGCTGGTTTACGTATCGTGGAGCGATGCGCTGAAAGGCTCTATAAACCGGATAGAGTTAGGTAGCCACCAGATCAGTCGTATTACTACAGAAAAAGGTTTTTATTACACCCCGAGGTTCTCATCAAAAGGCGACAAAGTGATCTATCGTAAAGGCGAAGGCAATGAAGATCTGGGTTATTCATTTGGTACCAATCCGGGTATTTATATTGCCGATATTTCTGGTGACAGCACGCGCTGGGTCATCAATAATCGTATGATATTAAACAATGGCATTGATGCACGTTTTTCGGCCGATGATTCAAAAATATATTACCAGAGCAGCGAGGGCAGCAAAAAGGCCTTTAAGGTGATGGATGCAAGCGGAGCCAATCAAAAAACGCTGTACACATCAACCTACGCTACTCAGTTTGAGCCAAGCCCTGATGGTAAATGGATGGCTTTTACCGAACTGTTTAACTGCTATATCACCCCTATGGTGAGCACCGGCAACACGCAGGATCTATCGGCCAGCAACAAAGCCTTGCCTTTAAATAAACTGACCCGGGATGCCGGCACTTACCTGCATTGGAGCAAGGACAGTCAGCATTTAATGTGGACACTGGGGCCCAAATATTTTGTGCGCGATGTCCGTAATGCCTTCCCTTTTGTAACCGGCGGTACAGATAAAACCCCGCCTATTGATACGGTAGGAATTGACATCGGCCTGAAATTAAAAACCGATGTGCCTGATGGAAAGATCGTATTCACCAACGCGCGCATCATCACCATGAAGGATGACGAGGTAATTGAAAAAGGCACTATCATCATCGACCATAATAAAATAGCCGCTATAGGTAAGGTTGGTGACGTACCTATACCCGCCGATGCAAAAATTTATGATGTAGCGGGCAAAACCATTATGCCCGGCATTATTGATGTGCATGCGCATCTGCACCCCAGCCCTGACGGTATTTCGCCGCAGCAGGACTGGAATTATTTTGCCAACCTATCCTACGGCGTAACTACCTCGCACGACCCTTCAAGTAATACCGAAATGGTGTTTAGCCAGTCGGAAATGTTGAAAGCAGGTAATATGGTTGGCCCGAGGGTGTATTCAACCGGTACTATTTTATATGGCGCCGATGGCGATTTTAAAGCGGTAATTAATAACCTGGATGACGCGCTTTCGCATCTGCGCAGATTAAAAGCCGTTGGCGCGTTTTCGGTAAAAAGCTATAACCAGCCGCGCCGCGAGCAGCGCCAGCAGATCATTGAAGCCGCGCGCCAATTGCAAATGGAAGTAGTGCCCGAAGGCGGATCTACATTTTATATGGATATGAATTTAATAGCAGATGGGCAAACCGGTATTGAACATAACATTCCGGTATGGCCGGTTTATAAGGATGTAAAAAGCTTTTGGAATGATAGCAAAACCGGCTACACGCCTACCTTAATTGTAAGTTACGGCACACAGTTTGGCGAAAATTACTGGTATGACCGCACCGAGGTTTGGAAAAATGAGCACCTACTCAACTTTACCCCGCAAGCCATCATTGATGCCCGGTCGCGCCGCAGAACAACGTCGGAATATGGCGAGTACGGCCACATTGAGGTATCAAAATATGTAAAGCAAATAGCTGATGGAGGCACTAAAGTAAACCTGGGCGCGCATGGGCAATTACAGGGGCTTGGTGCGCATTGGGAGTTATGGATGCTGGCACAGGGCGGTATGACACCGATGCAGGCCATAAGGTGTGCCACCATGAACGGCGCATCATACCTGGGCATGGATAAAGAAATTGGCTCGCTGGAGAAGGGTAAGCTTGCAGACCTGATTGTACTTAACCAAAACCCGCTGGATGATATTCGTAATAGCGATAACATAAAATATGTTATGTTAAATGGCCGCTTATATGACTCGGAAACTATGAACGAGATAGGCAATCACGAAAAGCTGCGTAAGCGTTTTTGGTGGCAGCTTAACCGCGGCGACAGCGTGAACCTGCCGGTTGGTAATACCGAAACTTATTTGTTTATGAGCCAAGACGGCGATAATTAAATGTATAGAACAGATGTTAAAAAAAGGAGAACATATAGAAGGCACACCTGCTGAATTACAAGTGTTACTTGCTCAGGATGCCGAGGCTAACAGTTTTTTTGAAAGCCTGTCTAAATCATACAAACAAGGTTATTGTGATTGGGTGGGCTCGGCCAAACAGGAAGAGACACGTAAGGTAAGGGCCGATAAAGCCATGATCATGCTGCGCAATAAGCAAAAGACTTTAAAGACCTGATTCAATTCGTTATATTATACGGTGTTATGGTGAGCCTGTCGAACATAGCGGGCAGACCATTGCGCATATCCTGCGACGAGCTCAGAATGACGGCCCCACTTACTTAAGTTATAAATAATAACGCCCGTAAGCAAAACTCACGGGCGTTGGTGTTTGTAAATTGGTTAGTTTATAATCAGGGTTATTATCCGTGTCTTTCGCTTTTATCGTGATGCGAAAATCCGCCCCAGCCGCCGCTTAGGGCAACGTTTGCTTTTATCTTATCGTAAATATCCGCATTAACGGTGCTGCTTATTATTAGGGTACCGTTTACGCGGGTAGCCTTATCTAACGCCGCTGCGGTCATGCCGTTTATTACCGTGGTGAGGTTAATTTTGGCGATGGCGGCTATATCGGTTTTACCATCAATGGTAATATTCTCGGCCTCCACTTTTATCAGGGCATCTTCGTTAAAATCGTACTCAATAGGTACTATCGCGCCGCCAGGGGTAGTAAAAGTACCTTTTAAAGTGAGCGGTATAGCGCTGCCCGATGTTTTTGCCAAAGCTACCCTTACTTCAATTTCTTTATAAGTACCGGTATCAATTACAGTGCTTATAGAAGCGGGGGTTATGGCAAACAGGTCAACATTCGATAAATTTTTTGTGGTAATTTCAATCTCTGTGTTTTTCTTTTTTGCCTCCAGTTTAAAGTAAGCAATGTTGGCGATGCCCGATGTCCAGGTAATGCTGCCCGTTGGCGCTACAGCTGTTGAACCAATAGCGTTAGTAGTAATGCCGCCACTGTTTGCAACTGATGCAAGCGAGCCGCCTGTGCCGCTGGCGCTTATTGCAAAAGACATTTGCGTTGATGAACTTGCCGACGATGAAAGGTCGCTTTTTTGACAGGCGCTGAACGTGCACGCAATTGCTAATACAGACAGCCCTTTGATGAAGTTATTTTTTTTCATGTTGATTGGGGTTTTGTAACGGTAATACGTTTGTTACAAATGACCGGTTGCCTGTGTAAATTTCTTTTTAAGAAAAATTTGAGCGGTGTGGAGTTAAGTTATTGATGCTCATTTATTAGCGTGATGATATTTTTTTTCAAAAAATGCTAAGAATTGCCTGGTTAATTTTAATTATTAATCAATAGGTTCTAAAACCACGATGTCTTCTTCTTTATTAATGATGGCGGGTTTTCCCTCAAACCAAACAATCTTACCTTTTGCCGCGCTATCTGGTCTTTTTCTCCATAAAACATCGCGTTTTTCTTTGTTTACTTTTTCCAGATCAATTACAGCGTAGGTAGTTGTGATTTTAGCCCCCTCTCTTTTTACTATTCTGATTTTAACAACATTTACAAAATCAGCGGCTTTATGGTTGGGGCCGCTTAAATAGATCAACTCTATAGCAGAATCAGGATGAGCCGCGTTTTCCCTAAATTCTAAATGATAAAAATAGCCTTCAACCAATTTACTTTTACCGTAATATTTGCTCGCCTCATCGGCCCAGATGTTTGCCTGAGCAAATATTTTAGTAGCACCTGCTACACATAATAAGGCTATAATTAACAAATGTTTCATTAAGAAAGCTATGAATACTTACTATTTATAAAAATACAAAAACCACTAAACAAAAAAGCCCCTGATAAATCAGAGGCTTCCTTTTTATTTACAGACCAGTTATCTTTTACCGATCTCTACATATTCTTTATTTACAGCGCCGGTATATATCTGGCGCGGGCGACCTATAGGCTCTTTGTGTTCTTTCATTTCTTTCCATTGTGCTATCCAGCCCGGTAACCGGCCTAAAGCAAACAGTACGGTAAACATATCCGTAGGGAAACCTAAAGCGCGGTATATAATACCAGAGTAAAAATCAACATTAGGATATAATTTGCGCTCAACAAAGTATGGGTCTTTCAAAGCTACTTCTTCCAGCTTTTTAGCAATCTCCAGTACTTCATCGTTAATGCCCAGCTTTTCTAATATATCATCGCATGCTTTTTTGATGATCTTGGCACGCGGGTCAAAGTTTTTGTAAACGCGGTGGCCAAAGCCCATCAGGCGGAACGGATCATTTTTATCTTTCGCTTTAGCTATCCACTTGTCGGTATCGCCGCCATCTTCTTTAATTTTCTCCAGCATCTCGATAACTGCCTGGTTGGCGCCACCATGCAGCGGGCCCCATAAGGCTGATATACCTGCAGATACTGAAGCATAGATGTTAGATTCTGATGAACCTACGATACGTACGGTCGAGGTTGAGCAGTTTTGCTCGTGATCGGCATGCAGTATCAATAGCGTATTCATTGCGCTTACCACAACAGGGTCAATTTCAACATCCTCGGTAACCTGGCCAAAGGTCATGTTCAGGAAATTGGTCACATAATCGTATTTATTTTGCGGATACATAACCGGGTGGCCCAATGACTTTTTATAGATCCATGATACTATAGTGGCCATTTTGCTCAGCATTTTAATAATGCTTTGGTTAAGCTCCTCTTTGCTTTGGTTTGATTTTAACGATTCGGGATAAAAGGCGGATAATGAACAAACCAATGATGACAATTGCCCCATAGGGTGAGATTTTGAAGGAAAGCCATCAAAAAACTTTTTCATATCCTCATGCACCAGCGTATGGCGGCTTAGTTCGTATTGAAAATCCTTTAGCTGCTGTTCACTTGGCAGGCTGCCATAGATCAGTAGATAAGCAACCTCTATAAAAGTCGACTTTTCGGCCAATTGCTCAATAGGATAACCGCGGTATTTAAGTATGCCCAGTTCGCCGTCTAAAAAAGTAATATCGCTTTGTGTAGCCCCGGTGTTTTTATAACCGATATCAAGCGTAACATAACCGGTTTGGTCTCTTAATTTCGAAATATCAATTGCCTTTTCACCTTCGGTACCTTCAATAACCGGAAGTTCATACGTTTTGTCGTCTATTATTAACTGTGCTTTGCCTGACATAGAAAGATTGTTTGTATATGCAACAAATATATACAAATCTGGGTATAATGTAACTGTTGTATTAGTATGGTAATTGTAAAAAAGTTGTCGAAATTGCTTACTTTCAGCAAATATTAAATATTAGTATAATCTTATCAATAAAATATTAAAAAACACGGTTAATGACCTTAATAAATAGCATATTTTTATTCGTACAAGGCTATTATGCTGTATTATTATTGGTTATTGTGGTTTTTGCTTTAGCTTTAATAAGATTAGCTTACCTGGCCGGTTTAAAAAAATCCGCAAAAAATATAATCCCTGTTGCTGAAAATAACAACCAAAACCTTCCGGC
>DATJJI010000066.1:0-14255 GCA_035492275.1 Mucilaginibacter sp. | reverse complement strand
TGTAGTAAGTAATCGTCATCCCCAAAGTAAAGCCCACACTGATAAACGATTCACGGCGATATTTTCTTAGCTCGGTAAACGTGCCGCGTTTCTCTTCAATTACTTTTTCATGTTCAAACGCCTCGGTTTCGGGTATGTTACGGCGTAAATAAATCGCCGATAACGCCATCAGGGCACCGATCGCAAACGGAATGCGCCAGCCCCAGTTAGCCAGTTGCTGCGGGGTAAGCAGCCATTGCTGCAGCAATACCAAAATTCCCAGCGCTATTAATTGCCCCATAGTTGTGGTAACGTACTGAAAACTGGAATAAAGCCCCCGCCGTTTTTTTGGCGCAATCTCGCTCAAATAAGTAGCAGCTGTACCATACTCACCGCCCACGCTCAGGCCCTGCAGCATACGCGAAAGCACTAAAATAATGGGCGCAACAATACCGATCTGGCTGTATCCCGGTACTATCGCGATCATTAATGAGCCTGCGCTCATCATCAGTATGGATAAAGTGAGGGCTGATTTTCGTCCTTTCCTGTCAGCATAGGCACCCATAAGCCAGCCGCCTACCGGCCGCATTAAAAAACCAATGGCAAATATGCCCGAGGTATTTAATAATTGTGCTATCTGGTCTTGTTTCGGGAAAAACGCATCAGCAAAATATAGTGAGAATACAGCATAGGCATACCAGTCGTACCACTCCACCAAATTACCAACCGAGCCGCCAAATACCGCTTTAAAATGTTGAGTTAATTTGTTTTTTTGCGGATGGGCTGACTGCTGCATATCTAAAACCTATATCTTCCCGAAAACTACCGTGCCGTTATGCCCGCCAAAACCAAAAGTATTGCTCATGGCCGTATTAACCGGGGCGCTGATCGTTTCTTTTAAAACGATATTAAAATTATCCGGTATAGCAGGGTCTAAAACCTTTGTATTAATGGTTGGTGGTATCAGGCTATCGCGCATGGAAAGCAAGCATATAATGGCCTCTATCGCTCCTGCCGCACCCAGTAAGTGGCCGGTCATAGATTTGGTAGCACTGATCTGCATTTTTATTTTTTCGCCTTTGGCGAGGTTTTGTACCGCATGAATTTCTGAAAGATCGCCAATCGGTGTCGAGGTGGCATGCATGTTCAGGTAATCTAATTGCTCAATGGTTATACCCGCCTCATTCAGCGCCAGTTCCATCGCTTTTGTTGCCCCTTTTCCTTCGGGATGCGTGCTGGTCATGTGGTAAGCATCGGCAGTCATGGCCGCGCCACGTACCTCGGCATATATTTTTGCTCCTCTTTTAACGGCATGCTCATATTCTTCCAATATTAAAGCCCCTGCGCCCTCTCCCATCACAAAGCCGTCCCGCTCTGCATCAAACGGACGTGATGCGCCCTGCGGATCATCATTACGGTGCGACATAGCCTTCATCGAACTAAAGCCTCCAAACGATGTTGGCGTAATAGCCGCTTCCGAACCACCGCTCACAATGATCTTGGCCTTGCCCAGCCTGATGTAGTTGAAAGCGTCCATTATAGCGGTATTAGCCGTTGCACAGGCCGAAACCGCGGAATAATTTATGCCCATATACCCATGACGCAACGATATCATTCCGGAAGCCATGTTGGGCAAAAATTTAGGGATCAGGAATGGATTGAACCGCGGATGGCCATCGCCCTGCGCAAATTCGGTTACCTGTTCCTCATAAGTTTTCATCCCACCTTGTGCGGTTCCCCATATTACACCTACATCAAACGGATCCATTTTGTCCAGGTCAAATCCGGAGTCTTTTATCGCCTCGTCGGATGCTATGAGCGCGTATTGTGTGTAAGGGTCAGTCCTTTTTATATCGGCCCTGTCCAGCAGATCGGCAGCATTAAAATCTTTCAGCTCGCAGGCAAATTGTGTTCTGAACAGTGAAGCATCAAAATGCGTTACCGGTGCAGCGCCGCTTTTACCTGCTTTAACGCTTTCCCAAAAAGTTTTTATTTCATTTCCCAAAGGCGTTACGGCGCCTATACCCGTTACAACTACTCTGTTTAGCATTTTATCAATAAATTTTAACAAATGTATAAAACTTGAGATAGCTTGAAAGTCATAAAATAAAAATCCCGGCTGCTGTAGTTTATAGCCGGGATTATATTACTTGCTTATAAAAGGTTTATGGATTATGATAGCCTTATTATGGTTAGAAATTTTGTAGCCATTTTAAAGCGTTCTTTATATTATAGAAAAGAGAAAAGCCGCCTCAAATTAAGGCGGCTTTAAACTAAGAAAAAAATCTATTCATTGCGGTCTATAACTTAGCCCAGCATTTTATTGATAGCCGCATAACCAGGGCAAAAGCCTGATATCGCGGTAAAAATAAACCCAACTGCAGGTACGTAAAATACCCAGCTAACTTTTGAAAAACCGGTAAGGTAAATTCCTAACCATAATATGGCGGCCATAACTATCAGCCAAACGCGTATTGATTTTGATTTCATGATTTTATTGTTTTACAGTGATGATCAATTTTTTAACCGCTCTTATAAATTGGGTTGTGGTGTTATCCTTAAGTAAGGCTTAACCCTATTGTAGCCCTTCGGGAATTTTTCGGCAATATCTTCATCCTTAACTGCGGCAGTAATAATTACGTCTTCACCATATTTCCAATTTACAGGTGTAGCTACACTGTAGCCTGCCGTTAATTGCATTGAATCGAGTACACGCAGTATCTCGTCAAAATTGCGGCCGGTGGTCATGGGATACGTTAGTATGAGTTTGATTTTTTTATCAGGTGCGATAACAAAAACAGAACGTACAGTGTGATTAGTAGCCGGGGTACGGCCTTCGGAAGTACCCGGTTCATCTGCGGGCAGCATATCATATAATTTGGCGATAGTGAGGTCAGAATCTCCTATCATTGGATAGTTTACGGCATAACCCTGTGTTTCCTGTATGTCCTTTTCCCAGTCAAGATGGTTGGTTACAGGATCAACGCTTAATCCTATTACTTTACAGTTCCTTTTCAGGAATTCCGGCTCAAGCCTGGCCATGTAGCCTAACTCGGTGGTACAAACCGGGGTAAAATCTTTGGGGTGCGAAAAAAGGATAGCCCATCCGTTGTTCATCCATTCGTGAAAATGAATAGTGCCTTTAGTTGTTTCTGCTGTGAAATCTGGTGCGGTGTCGCCTAATCTGATTGACATGATCTTAAGTTTTAATGATGATTAATAATTACAATTTGTTTTGTTGTACAAATATGTAATGCCTCATGATCAATGTCGGTAACTGTTGTTACACAGCTTAGTAACAATTGTTACATATCGCTCAGTAGCTTTATCTGGTTACGATAAAGCAATAACCTTTTTTCCAGTTCCAGTTTTTTTAAAAGTCTTGAAATCACCACACGGTTGGTTCCCAACTCATCAGCTATTTGCTGGTGTGTTAAATTAATAAGTGAAGAGCCAGTTGCTTTTGATTTTTCTTTCAGATAATTAACCAAACGGTCATCCATCTTTTTAAATGCTATATCATCAATGCTTTTCAACATTTCAGTAAAGCGGCTCATGATGGTGCCCATTACGTACTTTTTCCATGTCGGGTATTTGCTCATCCAGCCTTCAATCAAATTTACCGGTATACATAACAGTATGCTGTCTTCTTCGGCTGTTGCCTTTATCACGCTGGTTTGGGCAGCCATGCAACACGAAAAGGTCATGGCACAGCTTTCTCCTTCTTTTACATAATAGAGCAGCAATTCTTGTCCGTCATCGCTTATGCGACTTACTTTTACAGTTCCATTTAAAATAATAGGTACGGCCCTAATGTTTTGCCCTGGGTTAAGCATAGTATCACCACTATAAATGCGCATCAACATGGAATTTGTTTCCATTTCGGCAAATAATTCAGGCTCAAATACAGAACTGAATTTGTCAAGGTATCCTGGGGCTTGGTCAATCATGATATGGTTTTAAACCATTAAAATTAATCATTTTACTTTATTCCTTATTGGGGTAAAATAAAAAATGGAAACAGTTATTCCTGTTCCCATTTTGTGTGGAAGAAGGGACTCGAACCCACACGCTGTGAAGCGCTACGTCTCCATCACTTTAAAGTATAACTCCCCCAAAAATCTGTTGGATATTGTAAAATAGAAAGATTTGAAGAATTGGCTGACAATGAATTTGGAACACTTCTGACAGTAACTCCAGAAGTATAATTTTTTTGTTGGATTGATGTGACGCCATTTACCATAACATTATAAAAAATCATTTTACCGCTATTGGGTGTTATCCCCAAAAGCTTGATCGGAACTAAGAACTCGCAGGTTAAAGCGCCATCTTTGTTAATTTGAGCGGCCGACTTTATTCCGGTTTCGTTATAAACCGCTATCAAGGTATCAGTAATGGTTTTAAAACCTTTTACCTTAATTTCTTTTGCTGCAGAGGTGATTTTGTTGTTGACTATATTAATAACCGAATCTTCGGCTTTTTTTTGATTGATGTATAAGCCCATATCAACAATGGAGTTAAATACAAAAATTTGACTGGAATTAGGGACTACAGGGAATGTGATACTGTATGGAGACCTATCTGCTTTCTGTCCGCTCGTGTTTATTGTAAAGGTAATACCACCTCCAATAATCTTTTTTATACTTAAAGGATCTGTAGCCTGCACAGCCAGGTATACATACTGATTGTTATTAGCTACCGTGTAATTAGTTTCTGTATTTTTATTGTGTGCCAGAAATTTATCATTCCACTCGTTTGCCAAGCCATCTATTTTAAATCCAGCCGGTAAATTAACACTACTTGTTTGCTCGCCAGGAAGTTTTTGAGCTTTTAAAGTAAGTGGGGCGCAAATTGATGTCCATATTAAGAGGTTTAAAATTACGTTCTTCATAAAATAAAAGTGATGGGTGCGGTTAGGTTTATCGATTTAGGTTTAGTATGATTTATAGAAGGTTGAGTGTACAAACGAAAAAACCTCCGTATTATTACATACGGAGGTTTTGTGCGGAAGAAGGGACTCGAACCCCCACGCCGTGAAGCGCCAGATCCTAAGTCTGGTGCGGCTACCAATTACGCCACTTCCGCAGTGTTAGGATTTTTAAGAGTGGCAAAGATAGCTTAAAATTATAAACTAAGAAATAAGAATTTGGTTTTTGTTAGCCGGATAAGTGGTTATCGCTTGTGATCGGTTGATAATAAACGGGTTACTATGCCGTAATTTCTGCAATTAATTGCCTGAAATAAGCCGGCGCGTGTAATAATCGGCTGCCATACCATGAAAATACCTCGCCGTCAACCAATACTATTTTGGCGTCGGGTACTATTAATTTCAATTCGCTTATATGTTTCTGCGCAAATGGATATGGTTCGGACGATAATAATATTGTAGCAGGATTCGCGTCAACCAGCATTTTAGGGATGATTTCAGGATAACGGGGTTCATTAAACGCATTTTCTAATCCGCAATAATGAAGCATATCATCAATAAAGGTTTGCTTCCCGGCAGCCATATAGGGTTTGCGCCATATTAAATAAGCCGCGCTTAAGTTTAACGGCGGAATAGTTAGCTGATCAAATTGTTGTTTTATTGCGACTGATAAAGCCTGTGCCTGTGTAGTACGATCTGTCAACGCTCCTACTTTAACTATCATATCCAGCGCCTCGTCCAAATTGCTGATATCACTTATCCAAACCGGGCAAATGGTCATAAGCTGCTCAATTTGTTGCCGGTCGTTTTCTTCTTTATTGGCGATGATCAGATCGGGCTTTAATTTTTTTATCTGATTTATATTCAGCTGTTTAGTACCACCAACTTTTGCTGTTGATTTAAAACGATTGGCCGGATGAATGCAGAATTTGGTAATACCAATCACCTCGAAAGTGAGCCCTAAATAAAAAAGCAATTCGGTTTGCGAGGGAACGACAGAGATAATTCTTTTAGGAACTGCCGGTAAGTTTACGGCTCTGTTTAGCTGATCGTAAAAAACAGCCATGGCATGTTACTGATTATAGATTTGATAAACACCCACAACACTGCGGTTGCTGCCCACCAGCACATTGGTGATCTTCTTATCCATCATTAACTGCTCGGCCTGGCTAACAAACTCGTCGCCATCAACCATAACCGGATTGGTGGTCATCATTTCGTTGACCAATAGCTTAGAAGTATCCGGATTTTTGAGGAGTGCCCGGCGCAGGTCGCCATCGGTGATAATACCATTTACATGGCCCGGTTCGCCTACTATTACCATCCCCAGCTTACCTTCAGACATGCGGAGCAGCACATCGGTAAACGAAGCATCTGCTTGTATAAAAGGTAAATTATCTGTCCGCATAAAATCCTTTACCTTACTCAGCAACTTGCGGCCTAAACTGCCACCGGGATGAAAACGGGCAAAATCTTCTTCCTGGAACTTGCGCTGCTCCATAAGGGCCACCGCCAACGCATCGCCCATAACCAAAGCGGCCGTAGTTGAGGATGTTGGCGCCAAAGCCAGCGGGCAAGCCTCGCGTGTAACTTTTATGTTTAAATGATGGTCGCTGTTTTTAGCGATGGTAGAATTTATATTCCCTGTAATGCTGATAATGAGGTTTTTATTCCATTTTAAAAACGGGATAACTTTGAGTACTTCATCTGTTTCGCCCGAATAGGATATCAGGATAACCGGTGCTTTTTCGCCCACAATGCCCAGGTCGCCATGAAAAGCATCGCCGGGGTGCAAGTAAAAACTTGGTGTGCCGGTGCTGGATAGCGTGGCAGCTATTTTGCGCCCTATCAGGCCCGACTTGCCTATACCAATAACGATCACCTTGCCCGGGTTATTCAATATTGCTTCAACAACTGTCGTGAACGAGTCGTCAATTAAACCGGCCACATGCTGCAGCGATTCTATCTCAACCTCAAAAACCCTTTTGGCAATATCCTTCATTATATATGGTTTTACGTGAAACAGTTTGATATGTTTTTTACCGCAGAATCAGGCAAAAATTGTTTCATTTTGTTTCACCTGTTTTTATAATTATTTTATTTTCAGTATCTTATGTAAAAATAGTGTTTCATCTGTTTCACCTGATTCACTATTTCGTGAAACACTACATCCTATCCTAATAATGATTTAACAACACCTTCCAGCTCATGCAGCTTCACCATGTTCGGGCCATCGCTCAAAGCGTTGTCCGGGTCAGGATGCGCTTCCATAAAATAGCCATCGGCACCAAAAGCTTTGGCGGCAAGGGCCATCATAGGCACAAAGGTACGGTCGCCGCCGGTTTTACCGCCTGCACCGCCGGGGCGCTGTACAGAGTGTGTGCAATCCATACAAACCGGATAACCAAAGGCCTTCATATCATAAACGTTCCTGAAATCGACCGCCAGGTTATTGTAGCCATACATATTGCCGCGCTCGGTTAATATTACCTGTGTATTACCGGCCTCAACCACCTTCTGGGCCGGGTAAAACATATCATGACCAGAAAGGAACTGAGCCTTCTTTACATTAACGATTTTGCCTGTCTGGGCGGCCGCTACCAGCAGATCGGTTTGGCGGCACAGAAAGGCGGGGATCTGTAATATATCAACCACCTGCGCAGCGATAGCAGCCTGGTAAGGTTCGTGAATATCGGTAGTGACGGGCAGGTTAAACTTGTCTTTAACATTTTGCAGCATTTCCATGCCCTTTTCAATGCCTGGCCCGCGGTACGAGTGGATAGAGGTACGGTTAGCCTTATCAAACGATGATTTAAATATTACCTGTATAGATGGATACTTCTGCCCAATTTCGGCCACTTTATCGGCCACGGTATAAAGCAGTTCCTGGTTTTCCATTACGCATGGGCCCAGTATAAAGAACGGCTTCTGTTGTATTTGTTCAAACAATGTCATGTAGCAAAGATAGATTTTTTACCTTATATGCCTCACCCTGGTCCTTTCCAAAGGAGAGGAAGAATAAATAATAATTTAAAGTCCGCCCCTTTGGAGAGGATTTAGGTGAGGCTTTTGTAACTTTACACTTATGATCAACTATTTCGATTTTTACGCCATACCCGAATCGTTCAAGCCAGACCAGGCCTTGCTCAAGAAGAAGTTCTATGAGCTAAGCAAACAATATCATCCTGACTTTTATGCTAACGAAGATGAGGCCAGGCAGCAGGAAATACTGGAACTATCTACCGTAAATAATAAGGCTTACCAAACCTTGAGCGATGATACCAAAAGGCTCGACTATATATTACGGCTGCATGAGTTGGTAGCCGAAGGTGCCAAACCACAGCTCCCAGCAGATTTCCTGATGGAGATGATGGATATTAACGAGCGCCTGATGGAAGTTGAAAGTGCCGAAGAACTGGGTCACGTTACCGGCGAGATACTGGCGGTTGAAGGCGACATTGACGAAGAACTGGCCAGGTTAACAAGTGGTTATGAACAACTGGATGATACCGCTAAAGAGAGCCGACTGAATGATATTGCAAATATTTACTATCGTCAAAAATATCTGTTGCGAATTAAGGAGAGTTTAAATACATTTGCATCCCGCTTCTGAGGACTTAAATCCACCCTCAGGCCCAAAGCATGCCCAGCTGGCGGAATTGGTAGACGCGCTGGTCTCAAACACCTGTGGGAAACCGTGCCGGTTCGACTCCGGCGCTGGGTACTATTATTTTGACAAAGGCCTATAAGTATTTCTTATAGGCCTTTTTGTTTTGCTAACTTTAAGACTTTCTATTAAATAACGATTTTTCTTTTAAACTTAATAGACAATTTACAAAGGTGTATTGAGTTTTGATTTGACTATTTTAACATTTTTACCGTCGCTCACATATAAATAAAGATTGTAGCTTGGGTAATTGTTGGGTACTTTAAAAATAATATTTGGCCCTGTTCCAAGCGGCGTAGCCGAAAGATGATTACCATATGCATCATTTTTTACCAATTCCCATTTAAGTAGTAAGTTAGTATTTGAGGCTGTAATGGTGCTCCATTCGCCGTTTTTTTGTATCACAGCATGGTAGTTTATGCGCACGTTTTCAAATACTGTTTTTGCAGGTAAAAGAATTTTAACCGGAGGCAATGGTTCTGGCTCAGGCAATCCTTTCAAACGTTTGTAGATTTGATAAAATTCAAACTTGTTTTCTCCCCCCTTATCTTTTAATCCATCAAATGTTACCAGATCTCCTGTAGTTTCATCCTGCCAGTTAGCTATAAAGAATCCATTATTGGAATTTGGCAGGTTTAAATAATTTTTGGCATTGATTTTACTGAAAAAATAAGGTGCTTTAATATGGGCTATTTGCGCTGTATCGATCGGTGTATTTTCGTTAAATATTAGTCCGTAGGCATTTATTTCAGGGATATTATCATGAAGTATACTAATGGTGCGCAACAAGTCATTCTGTGTATCTATATCAAGGGTAACTGGCCTGGTGGGGTCTGCGGCTTTAATGGTTATAACTAATTTTTTGAGTGATTTTAGGTACTCGTTTTGACGATAAAACAACTCCGGTTTATAATAATATTCTGCCATTTTTTGCAAAATAGTATTACCGATATTCCAACTAACTATACTTTTATTTTTCTTTAAATCATTTACGCTTTCAATAATTTTCTTTAACAACTGGCCATAATTTGGGGTATCGTCAAAACAATAGCTATCAGGTATCCAAAAACTAAAATTAATTTTAAGAGCTAAGCGGCCGGCTATATCTAAAATATTATGATCATAAACGCCCGGCCCTGATAACTTAATCGTGTTAAAACCCATTTGTTTTATCTGGGTAAAATCACTTATAATTTCCCTGGTTGTCAAAACGTGATAGTTTTTCGACCAATTTTCGCCCTTAGCATAGTTTATGCCCTTTATATTGTTAATTAATGCAGATGAGTTGGATAATTTATCGGAATTAGTAATAGGGGTATTTCCGGTCATTTGCAACGTGCTATTAGGTATTTTTTGATCATGCCACAATCCCGATAAAATTTCCGGATCTGTGATTCGCCAATCTAAATTAGTTCCATTGGATGAGTTGTTATCAAAGCCGTTATTAAATAAGACGAATCCTTTTATTTCAGGGAATTTGTTTTTTATAGACTTAAAGCCATTGGTATACCATTCCCGTTGGTGGCCTTCGGCTGGTAATGAACCCATTTCTGCAAGCATTACAGGCAGTCCGGATCTAAAAATAAGATTATTGTGAAATGGCGTATACAATTGATCCATACTATACCATTTATGCCCGCCTTCACGCGTTCCATAATTTAAATTGGTTACACCTATCCAATCCACATAATTGTTGCCCGGGAAATGATCGTCGATAGCGGTTGGTTTCCACGGGTTCCATACCCATATTACATTATATGCCCTGTTTTTAATAAAGTAATCGTGAACGTATCGCCAGGCCGCTTTAAATTCATCAGGTGTATTATTGCCGGTGGCAGACCATGGATAAAAAGGATTATCAGCCTCATGGGCAAAACGAAGATAAACAGGCCTGTTAATTGCCGCTAATTGCTTTGAAAAACGATCAAGATAGTTGTCATAATATCCGGAGGTGATACGATAAAAAACCTTCTTTTCCCGGTCATTTGTTTTTAATTGTTTGTTTAAGCTGAATAGATTTTGCCAGGGTTCCCAGGTTATCATGGGTACAGAATTGTTTTTATATACGGAGTCTAAAACATCAATCGGAACGTCGCATCTAGCCTGGTCTCCCCATGAAACATATAAAGAAACGATGTTGAATTTTACCTTGTTTTTTATTTCAAATTGTTTGAGCAATTTTACCGATGTTAACCCATTGGCTTTTTCCGGCACAAATATCCCCGAGAGGAAAGTGTGGTTTACAAACAGTTTAGCCGGGTCTTTTAATACTGATGTAGATTTTTCTCCAAGTACATATAATACAGCGCAGGTTATTAGCACGGTAAGTAATAATGCGGTACTTCTTAAACCGGTATATATTCTTCGCCGTAGCTTCCAAAGTATTTTTTTTACTTCAGCAATAACTACTGATGTTTGATTAATAGCGTTATAACGGCCTCTTAGTTTTCTGAAATGATGCTGCCTGCTGGCAATTACAGAAAACATGAGGATAAAGCAATTCATAAGCGCAAACCCGGCCATTATTAAAGTATATGGGTTCCAGTCATTATATAAACCATAAAATATAGCCGCAATTGAAATAGCCACTACTGTAATATTGGGGATATTTAAAGGCCAATTGTTTTCTTCCGTACCATCTTTGGGTGTTGGTATATAAGGCACCTTTTTCCCAATTATTGTATAAAATAAACCAGTAACAAATACCCACCATGTACCTATCATCAATAATCCGCCAACCACGTGAAAGCCCCGTTCTTCATCTTCCATTACCCACCATTGTACAAAGTGCCTCACCAATATAATTGCTATTAAAAGCGGAAGGCCTAAAACAGCAAAATTGATAAGGTCAACGTTTAGTGGACTCAGATCAAACGTTAATGAGACGACCGGTATTAAAAAGTTGATCAGGAATATTAACCCCGAAACGTAATGCATGGGTATGAGGGCATAATGCAATTTTTGCTGCCAGGTAAACTTCTTAAATAATTTTGGATAAGCCGTAACGAACAGATCAAAAACCCCACGCGACCATTTTAATTGCTGACTATAATAAGCGGATAAGGTTGTAGGCACCAAGCCGCGTGCAAGCACTGCCGGTACATAAACAGATTTCCATCCTTTTGCATGTAGTTGCATGGCGGTATGCATATCTTCGGCAAGCCCGGCTGCATGGCCTCCTATTGAGTCGAGAGCCAAACGGCGAAAAGTGCAATTGGCACCAATGGCTAACACAGTTCCGTATTTATTCATGGTCATCATAATAGGGCCATAAAATTGAAACGTTTGCTGTGCCGCGCCTTTTGCAATTAACCCTTCGTTATGATTACTGTAAGCTTGTACAATTTGCACAAATCCAATATCAGGATCATTAAAATGTGAAACTATCGGGTCTAAAAAATCAGGAAAAGGCACATGGTCGGGGTCTAACACAACACATAGCTCTCCCTTGGCGTGGGTTAATGCATTATTAATATTGCCAGCTTTGGCGTTTATTTTAATAGTTCGGGTTATATGCTTTACACCTAATTGCCTACATATTTCCATTAGGTAAGGATCGTTAGCCTCATCACACAAATAGGTTTCATGAGGGTAAGTAATTGCCTGAATAGCAGTGAGCGTTTCAACAATCATTTCATAAGGTTCGCCTGCGCAAAACGTGGTGAAGATATCTACTGTATATACTTTTTCTTGTGGGGGTGATTTAGGTACAGTAATGTAAAAATAATGAGCCCATTCAATCAGTATTCTGAAACAGTTAAACGTGATCGTAATAATGAGTGCCCAATACAACAGCGGATATCCATGCATATTGGGCGATAACAGCCCCTTAATAAAAAAGAACATAGAGAAAAGCCCAAGAATGATCATGAGCCGCAGAGTAAAAAATTCCCTGCCTGTAGGTGGTTTTACCGGAGCTACTCGTTTCATTTAGTATCCTCCAATACGTAAAATGGCACATTGCAAGTAGCTACATAACCATACTTATCATATACATAAGCAAAAAGCCGGTATGGCCCCTCTTTTCTTGGTGCGGTAAATGCAGATTTAAGGGTCTTTCCGTCAACAGTCGTTTCTGAAAGCGGAGTGAGTTTAGTGGTATTATTTATATTAGTTCTTCTATACCAGTCTTCCTTATAAAGTTTCCATTTGATGGTGCTGATTGCCGAATCAGGCATAGTTAAAACTATTTCGGCATTAATGTTGGCACCAGGGCTTAAAAATATATTATTATCGCCTTTTTTGCGATTTACAAGCAAATCCAGGATTTGTGGAGGTTGGTGTACAGGCCATGTACCTAACCATATGTATTGCATTGCGTTAATAACTTCGGTTTTTTTACCATCCTCATCAAATAAACTGAACCAGGTAGGGGTAATTTCTTGCTTTTGTCCCCAGTAAAAAATAAATGACCCTATAAATCTGGGGTCATTTAAAGGCACTATGGTTTTATACCGTTGTAAAATTACTTTGGCTTTCCAGGTACTTGTTGGTTCTATTGCTGCTTCCCAGGTAGTCTTTTTATCTTCCCACGGCCCATTTACACCCCACTCCGTGAGTAAATAAGGGCCATTCCACAACCATTTATAATATTTAAACGCGTTTTTGAAACCGGTAAGCTCTCCAAATATATTAAATGAAATAATGTCTATGTCGGTACGCGTTTTTATATTAAAAGTATCGCCCGGTTGAAAATTAACCATGGTTGTAGTAACCGGATGATCAGGATCATCATGATGAATCATTTCAACTATATGGTTAAAGGCGCTGTAAAAATTATTGAAAGGTAATTTAAATGGAAAGTCAAGCTCGTTACCAACACACCACATTAAAATAGCCGGATCATTTTTATACTTATTTACCAACTTTTTATAGGATTGAAATTGCCGATTAACTTTTACCGTATCATCATAATATTCGGTATATACACTCTCGGGTATCGATAGACCAATAATTACAGCTATATGATTTTTATTAGCTTGTTGTAATATATCAGCTATGTGGGTAGTATCCCATATACGTATGGTATTACCACCTGCTGCGTTTAAAACGTCAAGGTGGCTATATCCGGCAGCACCTTTAATAAAAAAAGGTTTGTTGTTTTTGTATATTATATAACGCCCGTTCCTTTTTTCAACATGTACTTTTCCCTCTCCGTTTTTTAAATTGTTTTGCGAACAACCAATAAACAGTATAAACAATATTCCCAAAAACAACTTTTTTAAAGCCGGCAATGGTGATCAGGGGTTAGGATAACGTTATAGCTATATTAGTTAACTTTTACTAAAATAATAATTTAAATAGATCATAGTGCTTTTACAGCTTATCGAGAATCTGTATAAATTAAGAAGGCTTTATTATTTAAGGAGTATTTGGGGGCATTTTTTTATATTCGATACAAATAAATTGCCAATGACCTGGGTTTGTCCAAAGTGTGAACGAGAGCTAAAAAATGAGACACAGACACACTATTGCGCCAAAGTTAACCTGGATAGCTTATTCGAAGGGAAAAGCGCCGAACTGATACTGACATTTGACAAATTACTTTTATTGATAGCCGATTGGGATGATGTAGCCATTAGCACTACTCCGAATTGTGTGGTATTTGTACATCGCCAAACCTTTTTGGTGATCAAGCCAATGAAATCCGCATTGGATATAAAGTTCTATTCAGCGACTCCA
>DATJJI010000065.1:0-24489 GCA_035492275.1 Mucilaginibacter sp. | reverse complement strand
TCCTCGTGCTGTTTACCTTTTTGCTCCGGGTCAAAGCTTTCCATCCAGGTTTCCATGAAATTATCCGCGTTCACCAGTTTATTGCTGATAGCTACCATCTGTGCCTTTTTAGCGGTATCGGCAGTCGATTTTATCAGGGTATCCAGCTTCATTTTATTCTGCATCAGCAGTTCATCGTTCCCCATCACTTTATCATGGATTTTGATCACTTCATTAAGCGCGTTTTTTTCGTCGTTTTTTTTGGTATCGGTACAGGCGTTCAGTGCAAGCATCACAAACGCAGCCAGGAGTATTTTTTTCATATCACAGCAAGAATTAACGCTTCAAAATTAATATTAATTGCCCTTAATTGCGGATATAAAAGATATAATCGGTAATAGGCAAACTTTCGGCTCCGGCAAAGTTTAATTGCTGCCCTATCTGCGCACGGTGGTGGGTGCCGTGGTTGATGACATGCGCCAAAATATCACTTAGCTTATTCTGATAAGGAATGCCTTGTAAATTATGGTAAACTATCTCTTTATCAAAATCATCGGCAGTTAAAGTGTTCAGATGGTTCAGCCATAAACGGTTGTTGTTATCCGTCATTTGCTCAAAATCAGCATTGCCCTCAGGCCATAATACCGTAGGTGCGGTAAGTTCGCCCTGGCAACGGACAAGCCATATTTGCTGGGCCGTTAACAAATGCGCCATTAATCGAACGGCCTTAACCGGGTCATTAGCTTTACGAATAGCTTTTATGATAGTTTGATTAGCGAAATGGTCGTAATTAAATAGGCGGATAAAGTAGTCTTTCATAATGGGTGCTTTTGAGTACAAAGGTAAATATCAGCAGTTTATGATTATCCACAATCGTTAACAATAACATAATATAAACTACATCATAAGCATATAATACTAATGTACTTTAGTATTGAACATTAACACCATCTGTTATGAAATTTATAAAAAGCATATTCAGTAGTTTTCGTGAGTGGATGATCCTTAAAAGCATGAGGTCATCTTTTATTCACTAAGTTTATTTTTGACGAAAATTTTCGTTAATACAATTATAATATACAATTTGGGCATTGCGTAGCTCAATTTAATGAAATATAATATTCTGGATACACCTATTAACAGGCAACTTTTCGGCGAAGATTTTATCTGGGGAGTATCAACTGCTGCCGTTCAAATAGAAGGCGCGCATAATACCGATGGCAAAGGCGACTCGGTATGGGATGTTTTTTCGGCTAAAAAAGGAAAAATATTCAAGGGCCATCATCACTACACCGCCTGCGATTTCTATAATCGTTATCAGGACGATATCGACCTCATCAAAAAACTAAATATTCCAAATTTCCGGTTCTCTATATCGTGGCCGCGCATCATGCCCAATGGTACCGGCAAGGTTAACCAGGCAGGTATTGATTATTACAACCGTGTTATCGACTATTGCTTACAGCAAGGCGTTGAGCCCTGGATAACCTTATACCACTGGGATTTGCCGCATGCCCTTGAGCAACAGGGTGGCTGGATAAACCGATCTGTTGTAGAGTGGTTCACTGAATATGTAAAGGTATGTGCTAATGCCTTTGGCCACAAAGTAAAACACTGGATGGTGATGAACGAACCTGCCGTGTTTACCGGTGCCGGTTATTTTTTTGGTATACATGCTCCGGGTAAAACAGGGATCAAAAACTTTTTGCCTGCTATACATCACGCTGTTTTATGTATGTCGGCAGGCGCGAAAATACTCCGCGAGATGTTACCTGATATAGAAATAGGCACTACGTTTTCATGTTCATACATCGAGCCTTATACCAATAGCACAAAAGATGTAGCCGCCGCCATTCGGGTTGATGCCTTGCTTAATCGTTTGTTTATTGAACCTGTTTTGGGTTTAGGTTACCCGACAGAACTTACCGTACTGAAAGGTATGGATAAGTATATTTTACCCGGCGATATGGATAACCTGCAATTCGACTTTGATTTTATAGGCATACAGAATTATACCCGGGAGATTGTTAAGCATTCATTTTTTACACCCTATATACAGGCCAGTTTGGTTAAAGCCGTAAAAAGAAAGGTGCCTACAACTACTATGGGCTGGGAAGTTTACCCAGCATCCATCTATCACATCTTAAAAAAATACGATCAGTATCCACAGATCAAAAAAATATACCTTACCGAAAGCGGTTCGGCTTTTCCGGATGATGTAGCGGAAGGCAGGGTAGATGACCCTAAACGTGTGGCATATCTGCAGGAATATCTTCAACAGGTTTTAAAAGCTAAAAATGAGGGCTGCAAAGTAAACGGCTATTTTATATGGACGCTTACCGATAATTTTGAATGGGCCGAAGGTTATAACCCACGCTTCGGTATTATTTATGTTGATTTTGAAACGCAGCAACGCATTGTTAAATCATCAGGATTGTGGTATGCTGATTTTCTTAAGTGATGCGGATGATGGCGAAGTTTCGTTGCTGGTGATGGGTAAACTGATATAAAATGTGGTACCATGTTCACCATCGCTGTTAAACCATATTTTACCGTGCGATTTTTCCATGATCTGCTTACAGATAGATAAGCCTAAGCCAAATGATTTTTCGCCCGCGGTGCCCGGCCTTTGCGCGGTAGTGAACATGTTAAAAACCTGGTCTTGTAGTTTTTCGGGAATGCCGATACCGTTATCTTTTACCGAAACAATGATCTGCTTTTCTTCTCTTTCAACTTTAACCAATATCGACGCGCCATAAGGGCTAAACTTTATGGCATTACTGATTAAATTACTGATAACCCGCCATATTTTTTCGCGGCTGATAAATAAGTTCTGCTGATCAGGCAGTGGTTCAAAAAGTATATTTTGCTCTTTTTCAGATGCCTTGAACCGCAACAGCTCCACACTATTACTGGCCAGTGAGTTGATCTCTACCTGCTCCAGGTGCAGATCGATAGAAGCCAGGTTAGTAGCTTCCAGTATCTCGTTGATCAATTCAAGCGAGTTGTATGATGTTTCTTTTACCAGGTTGATCAGTTCTTTTTGCTCATCAGTATATTCATCCTCCACCATAACCGCTGTAAGCGAGGCTATACCACCTATAGGGTTACGCAAATCGTGCGCTACGGTACGCAGTATACGGTCCTTTTCTTGGCTGCTTACTTTAAGTTCGTTTAAAGCGCTTGCCAGTATGCCGTTCTGCTCGTTGATCTGCTGGTTTAAAAGGCTTACCTTCATTACATCCTGTTTTGACCGTGTCCAGTTACGGAATACCAGGAATATAATAACCAGCGCCATTACGGCTAAAACAATGATCACGTAAAGCGAGATCATTTGCACTTTATTGTTATTGCTCAACAAGGCGATCTGGTGTTCTTTTTCGTAATTGGCCAGTTGTTCATTTACATCGCTTTCACGTAACAGGCTCGTTTTTTTAATGATCGAATCTTTAAGCCTGTCATATTCCTGCGTATGTGTTAACGCTTTACCGAGGTCATGTTGCTGCTGATAATAACCGCCCATTAAACGGTTCCAATCGGCCTCTACAACCATATTTTTCACTGTATCCAACTGCTTGCGAATATTGGTGAGTAAACCAAATAACTGTGCATAGTTATGTTGTGCGGCATATATTTTGCCCAGTTTTATCTCTGCGTATTGCGCGTCATTATTATCAAAACCTTTTTGCAGATTAATAGCTATACTTTTTTGCAAAAGGTCAATGGCTTTATCATATTGCTTTTCGTCAATATAAACCTCGGCTTTATTGCCGTAAACCACACCGCGGGCCATAACAAGCGCATTGCCGCGACTTGCGTATTGCCTGGTATTATCATCTATATATTTTAGTGTTTTATCAAAATAGATCAGGGCGCTGTCATTATAGTTAATATGTTTATAACTTAAACCTATATTATCCAATAACTCCTGCTTTCTAAAAAATGCCGGAAATTCATCACTCACCGTAAGGCTTTTTTGTTTGTAGCTTTCCTTAAAATAATTTGCCGCTACTTTATAATGGCCTTTTTGATACATGATCATCCCCATACGATAGGTATAATCAGATAATGCCTCATTATTTAAATAGTTTTTCCCGGTAAGGTACCCCTGGTAGTAATATTGAAAAGCATCACTATACCTGTTTAAATGAAAATTAGCATCGCCCATAGCAAAATCAGCTTCCGACAAATTTTCAACATAATGTTTCTCTGCGGATGTTTTGTTAGCCGTCATCATCATGCTATCGGCGTACAATAAGGTTTGCTGGCGATCTTGTTTTATTTTTTGGTAGTAATTAAAGTAAAAACCGTAATATCTAAAACGATCGCTATAGGTGGGATGTGAAAGCGTACTGAATGCCGAGTCAAGGTATCGCAGAGCCTTGTCAGACTGGTTAACGTCAAATAAACGGCTTACCTCTGTGTTGATAGGAGCAAACGCGTCAGAATATCTTCCTGTATCACGGTCTTTTTGTTTACAGGCGCTGAATGTGATCAATAACAAGCAAAGTCCTGCGTACAAGTATAAGGTTTTTGTAGATGGAATATGTTCTGTTATAGTCACTTATGTATTAACGTTAGTTTATTATCAATAGCAATCCGGAACCGGATAGGTTTGTAAAATTTTCATTTAAATGCGTCGAAACCGGTTATGTCAGCTCCGGTTATGAGCAAATGAATGTCATGTGTACCTTCATACGTAATTACCGACTCAAGGTTCATCATATGTCGCATTATTGAATATTCGCCGGTTATGCCCATGCCGCCAAGTATCTGTCTTGCTTCGCGGGCAATATTCAGGGCGGTTTCAACACTATTACGTTTTGCCATTGATATTTGTGACGGTGTAGCGCGATTTTCATTTTTCAGAACCGCCAGTCGCCATACCAATAATTGTGCTTTGGTGATCTCGGTGATCATTTCGGCCAGTTTTTTTTGTTGTAGCTGAAATGCAGCGATGGGTTTGCCAAATTGCTTGCGTTCTTTAGCATATCGCAGCGCGGTATCATAGCAATCCATAGCGGCACCCAATGCGCCCCAGGCTATGCCATAACGTGCCTGGTTAAGGCAGCCTAACGGGCCTTTTAACCCGGATACATTGGGTAATAAATTCTCTTTAGGCACCTGCACGTTATCAAACACCAACTCGCCTGTAGCCGATGCACGTAACGACCATTTGTTATGGGTTTCGGGTGTTGAAAAGCCTTCCATACCACGTTCAACAATAAGCCCCTGAATTTTTCCCAGTTCATTTTTGGCCCAAACAATAGCAATATCGGCAAATGGCGCGTTTGATATCCACATTTTTGCACCGTTTAGCAGGTAATGGTCGCCGGCATCTTTAAAATTGGTGGTCATGCCGTCAGGGTCCGACCCATGATCGGGTTCGGTAAGGCCGAAACAGCCCATTAATTCGCCCGAGGCTAATTTGGGAAGATATTTTAAGCGTTGTTCTTCAGAGCCATAAGCATAGATGGGGTACATCACCAATGAACCCTGTACCGAAGCTGTGGACCTGATGCCTGAATCGCCGCGCTCTATTTCCTGCATGATCAAACCGTAGGCCATGTAATCTAAACCTAAACCACCATATTGCGCAGGGATAGTAGGGCCAAAGGCGCCAATTTCTGCAAGGCCTTTTAATAATTGTTTAGGGAACTCTGCGCGCTGCGCATAATCTTCAATAATGGGGCTTACTTCCTTTTTTACCCAATCGCGCACACTTTTGCGAATCAGTTTATGTTCCTCGCTAAGCAGCTCGTCTAATTGATAGTAATCAGGCGATTCAAAAAGATCAGTTTTTGGCATTGGTTTATAATAGTAAAAACAAATATAGTTGATTAAGGCTTAGAATGTTTATCAGACAATCTGGTTGTTTAAATCTTTAGGAGGCTCCTATAAACGATTTGAACAGGAATTTATACATAGCAGTCATTCGTCAATCAAAAAAACCTTTACTTTTGGATATGATAGTAGCCCTACATGGAGCGGAGTTTTTTGCCTGGCACGGCTTTTACCCCGAAGAACAAAAAACCGGAAATAATTTTATTGTTGATATTGAAGTTGAATTTACCCCCGGCGACAATATCCACGATGATGAGCTGAACAACACCGTTAATTACGAACTGCTTTATGACATGATCTGTGAAGAAATGAAGCTAACCAAAAAACTGATAGAAACGGTGGCCCAGACAATCATAGACAGGGTTAAGCAGCAATATACTTTTGTAGATAGCATTGAGCTAACCATTAAAAAATTAAACCCGCTGGTAGGAGCGAAAACTAAATACTCAAGCGTTACTATAAAGTACGCTAAATAAGCTGACATCAATTATGCCTTATAATAAAATAACACCGGATCTATTAACTGCTATTAAACAGATAGTTGGCGATGACGCGGTTATAACCAGCCAGGCTGACCTGGAGAAATACAGCCATGATGAAACGGAGGACCTTCATTATTACCCGGAAGTTGTAGCTAAACCCCAATCGCCCGAAGAAGTGTCGGCTTTACTGAAATTATGCAATGAGCAATTGATACCCGTAACCCCACGCGGCGCGGGTACCGGTTTAAGTGGCGGTGCTTTACCTATAATGGGCGGCCTGGTCATCGCTATGGAGCGCTTTAACAAAGTGCTGAACATTGACGAGCAAAACCTGCAGGCCACTGTTGAACCGGGCGTAATTACCGAAGAATTTATGAACCAGGTTGCGGCCAAAGGTTTATTGTATCCTATTGATCCGGCGAGTAAGGGGAGTTGTTTTATAGGCGGTAATATAGCGCATGGCTCGGGTGGGCCAAGGGTGGTTAAATACGGTACCATCCGCGAATATGTTTTGAACCTGGAACTGGTGCTGCCATCCGGCGAGATCATCTGGACAGGCGCTAATACCTTAAAATATTCATCAGGCTATAATTTAACGCAGTTAATCATTGGCTCAGAAGGCACTTTGGGCATTGTTACCAAAATTGTGGTAAAACTCATACCGGCACCAACTACGGATGCTTTGCTGATGGCCTCTTTCAGTTCGAACGAAGCTGCTTGCGGGGCGGTATCGGCTATTTTCAGGGCGGGTGTGGTGCCCTCGGCATTGGAGTTTATGGAGCGGAGAGGAGTAGAGTGGGTAATGCAAAACGACGGTATTGCTTTTAACCTAAAGGATGATGATGCGGCTTTTTTGCTGATAGAAGTTGACGGCACCAACCCCGATGTGATATTTGCGGACTGCGAAAAGATCAATACCGTTTTAGAAGAATTTGGCTGCACCGATGTGTTGTTTGCCGAATCGGCGGCGCAAAAGGAAGAGCTTTGGCGCATCAGGCGCACCATGGCGGTATCGGTAAAATCAAACTCGGTTTATAAAGAGGAAGATACTGTGGTGTCTCGTGCCGCCTTACCGCAGCTGATAAAAGGCATAAAAGATACCGGCGCCAAATATGGCTTTGAATCAGTTTGTTACGGCCATGCAGGTGATGGTAATCTTCATGTAAATATTGTCAAAGCCCACATGAGCGATGAAGATTGGAACACCAAACTTAAAGACGGCATACGCGAAATATTTGAGTTAACCGTATCTTTAGGTGGCACCCTATCCGGCGAGCATGGTATTGGTTTGGTTCAAAAAGATTTTATGCCGATAAAATACTCGTCCATACATTTCGAACTATGGCGGGGCATTAAACAGGTATTCGATAAAAACTATATATTGAATCCCGGAAAAATATTTAACCGATAAACATGATATTAGAAGTAGCTGTTCTACAGGTAAAGCCCGGGCAAAGCGAATTGTTTGAAAGGGATTTTAAAGAAGCCGGACAATATATCAGCGCTGTTCCCGGCTATATAAAACATAACTTGAAAAAATGTATGGAACAAGCCGATAAATATATATTATTGGTTGAGTGGGAAAAGCTGGAAGATCATACCATCGGCTTCCGTCAATCTAACGTATATCAAAACTGGAAGGACCTTTTGCATCATTACTATGATCCATTCCCGGTAGTTGAACATTATGAAACCATTGTATAACTTAGTAACCTAATAACCAATAATTAAATTGCTGCCCTTAGAATTCCATATTACAGATGATGAGATCTTAAAAGTAGCTTTTGCTGTTTTTTGCGGCGGGCTTTTAGGTATTGAACGCCAGTACAAAAACAAAACAGCAGGTTTCCGTACTATTATACTCATATCGCTTGGTTCGGCGCTGTTTACCATGGTAGCGCAGGAAGCCGGGCTGGGGGTTAATATTAACGTAATTACGGGTATTGGCTTTATTGGTGCAGGGGTTGTTTTTAAAGACAATATTGGTGTAAGCGGCCTCACTACCGCGGCAGTAATTTGGGTGGCGGCAGCCATAGGTATGGCGGCAGGAGCAGGCAACTATATGCTGGCCTTGTTTGTTACGTTGGTTACCTTGTTTGTGCTTTTGATTTTTTCTGCATTGGAGTTATATATCGACAAAAAGCACCACGACAAACTATTCGTACTGCTGTTTGATGATGCCGATTATGATAACCTTTTGTTGGTTGAAGATCTTATCAAAAAACATCATCTCACATCTATACGCAGACAAATCAGCAAACGCGAAGATAGGCTGCAGGCCATCATTATGGTTACCGGCCACAAAAAGCATATTGTAGAACTAGATGAAAAACTGTTAAAAATGCCGCAGTTATTATCGTTCTGATTACAATTTCACTATCTCAGCATCCCGGCTCGCGGCCTTTTCGGCAATGATCTTTATTTTATCCGGCTTATTGCCATCTTCATCATAAACCACCAGGCTGTTACTACCTTTGTTCAACCAAACTTCGGGGATGTAAAGGCTCTTTACCGGAATTTTTTCAGGATAACGGCCCAGGTTGTGCCCATTCACCCAGATTGAACCGTGGCCCAATCCTTCAAAAGTTACCCGCCACATGGCATGAATGTTAGTGCTCATTGGAGGTATTACAAAGCTGGTTTTATAAAACTGGGGCCTGTCGTAATTAGCGTTTGATTGCAATACGCTCCAACCGGCAAGGGATTGATCATCGCCGGGACCGCCTTTCATGCGCCAGTTGTTGAGCGCGATATCATCTTTATGCTCAACTACTACCTCCGGCGCTGCGTTTAACCCGCCTTTGCGGCCACCACGGGTATTCTCTACAAATATGGTCAGGGTGTTTTTGTTTGATGGATTGAATACACCGTTTAATGGTATACTAAATCCCGGGGCGCCGTCTTCTGGTTTTTCAAACTTTTTATCATTCACAAAAACTACGCTTCCGGCAGGGATGCCGCGCAGGTATAATGATCTCGGCACGTTACCGTTTTCGGCTGTAATTATGGTTTGGAACCATTTATAGCCTCGCTTTTTGTCGAAAGCGTCATCGCCTAATTTATAGCTAACCGCGTTTTCAAAAGCCGGTACGCCATTTTTAACCGCGTCTTTATCGGCGGCATCAAGCATTTTCCAATCAGTTAATGTAGCGTTTTTATCTTTTTGCAGCAGTATCTCGCCGCTCAAACCTTTGGCATCTTTGTATTGAACAGCGCCATAATAATCATATAATTTATTCCGGCCATCATGTGCTGTAAAAATGGCTAAGGTGTGTCGGCCTTGTTTCAAGTCGGGCAGGGTAATATTACCAGGCACTTTTGCCGTTACCACATGTTTGCCATCTATATAAATACTTGCCCTGTCACCACCATTTTTAACCTTTAAAATATAGCTGCCGGCATTAGCCACGCTAATATTGGTGCGGTACCAAGCGTACGAGCTCAGGTCACCATCAGCGCCCATTTGCTCGGCTATATTGCTTTTGAGCCATTTGCTGTCATCATAATCAGCGTTTGTAGCCGAGGCATCTTTGGTTTGCCAGTTGCTTAATGCTATTTCTTCGGTATGTTTTACTGGTGTTGATTTTACGTTGATGGTTTTAGTACTACCTTCGCTAAAAACCCATACCGGGTATTGTTTATCCTGCACCCAAAAATACTCGGTGCTCAGCTGCAACTGGTTGTTTTTTATGCTGATATCGCCTAAATACTCCGGCCCGGTTATCACATACTGCTTACCGCCAACCTCCGGGAACCAGGTACGGTTAGCCAATTCAGTGCTCATTGCAATTATCCGTACAGTTGTTGCCCCGCTTTTAAAATTGTAAACTGTGGGAGCCTTATCCGTAAATTCAGGTTTTAACATTACAATTTTTGCCGATACGGCGGAAGGTTTATCCAGTTTTGTTTGAAATGGCGCATTTGCAGAAAGTTTAATTTCGGCATTTGATCCTGTAGGTCCATATGCAACCAGCGTGTATGTATTGCCTTGCTTGCTTAAACCCAACACACGTGTAATTGCATAATCAATCGTGATTTGCGGGGTTAATTTAAAACCTTTTATGACAGGCATTATTTCTTCAGCGGCTAATTTAATGCCAACCTCGGGTAGTTGGTGGTCACTTATATTTACCTGTACCGTAGCTTCATTTTTGTTAGGATTATCTAAAAACGCGATATCGCCGTTTTCGCTGTGCCTGGCATAAACGCGTACTCCTGTATCAGCCAATATGTTTTTGTAATTGGCTGTCGCGTCAACCGCGTTGCTTAAAATGCTTTCAAAGCTGCGGGCAAAAAGCGCGTTGGCTTTAAACTGGTAGTAAATGGGCCGTAGGTCGCCGGTTTGGCCTACCGCTGCTCCATAATCGTACGATGCCGCGTCTTCATCATTATTACTGTAGCCAAAGTTGGTACCGCCATGTGCCATATAGTAGTTGTACCCGCCACCGCCGTGCTCAATGATCTTCCAGGTACGGCGACCAAACTGGTCGGCATCTTTCTGGCTCGATCCGTAAAAGTTATACCAAACCGTCCAAAACTCGGTAGTGAACCAGGGGTTAGGGCGATTACTGTTATCAAACGCATGTGTACCATTGCCTGCCGGATCAGCACCATGATGCAATCCGCTAAAAAAATACGGCACCTGCAAACCCAGCGATAAAGCTTTTTTTCGCAAATGGGTAAAGTATTCATTAGGCTCAAGCGTACCCCAACCCGCCGAATGTTCGTTCTCTAACTGCACCATCACCACCGAGCCGCCATGATTGATCTGGTTGTTGCTCACTATCGGTATCAGTTTGTCAAAAAAACGATCGGCATATTTTTCAAACTCTGCATTAGGCTCGCGTACTACCATGTTATTTTTAAAATGCAGCCAGATAGGGTAGCCGCCAAAGCTCCATTCGGCGCAATAATAGGGGCCTACGCGTACGATGGCATACATATCCAGTTTTTTGATCAGCTTTAAAAAAGCATCGAGGTCATGATCGCCTGCAAAATCAAACTGGCCCTCATGCGGTTCATGAAAATCCCAGAAGGTATACATCTCAATACAATTAAAACCTGCACGCTTTAGGCGTAAAAGCCTGTCGTACCACAATTGATGGGGGATACGGGCGTACTCAACCCCGGCCGAAACGAGATATGTTTTTTTACCGTTGATGATAAATCCCTGTCCATCATAATTAATAAAGCTTTTGGCAGCATCAGCAGGCGGAAATATATGATCATTTTGCTGACTGAATACATTAATTGACGCACAGCAAAAAAGTATAATTATTAAATAAAATAAGCGGGATATTCTCATAGCTCTGGTAAGGTTAATAATGTTACAAATATTAATTAATGAAAGCTATAAAGGAAAAGTGTATGCAATTAAAACTACGCAATCGTTTCCGTAGCTTTAAAGCGGGCTAGTTGCTTGAATAAATACATAAACAACCGAAGGTTTTTTAAAAAGATGACATCTAATGCAATAAAACCAATTAAAATGAAGACAAAAACGATACCCCTGTTAGCCGGTTTGTTGTTTGCTGCCGGTACACTAAAGGCGCAACAGCCACCGCCCATGCAACCACCATCGCCCGAGATGCGGCTTAAACATGTTAGTGAACGCTTGGAAAAGGACCTGGCGCTTAAGCCCAACCAAAAGCAAAAGGTATTGGATGCTTACAAAGCTTTTTTTAAGGATATGGATAAGCTTCGCGGCGCGAATCCTCCGCCACCACCTCCTCCTGGAAAAAAGGAAGATGTAGATAAACTGGTTAAGGCACGTGACGAAAGCATAAAAAAGACACTGACCGACGAGCAGTTTAAAAAATACCAGGAGATAGAAAAAACGATGCGCCCACCGGGCCGTGGGCCAAATGGCGGTCCGGGCGGGCCGCCACCACCTCAGGGTCAATAAATATTAAGGCTGCTTATTTTCAGGCAGCCTTTTTGTTGAGCTATATTGAGCCTTTTAACAAAGCAGTTTGAGCTTTATAACAAAGTTTAATTTTTTATTACTGCTGATCTTTGTTTAAATTTAAAATTGAAGAACATGACAAAGATTTGGTTTATAACAGGCAGCTCCCGCGGATTAGGTAGAAGCCTTACGGAAGCAGTATTAGCCACTGGCGATAAAGTTGCCGCCACAGCCCGTGATACAAACACATTGAAGGACCTGGTTGAAAAATACCCGGAACAAATATTACCGGTACAATTGGATGTTAACGATCATGATGCGGTTTACCAGGCAGCAGCCGATACCGTAGCACATTTTGGCCGTATAGATGTATTGGTAAATAATGCGGGCTTTGGCATAACCGGCGCGACTGAAGCTTACACCGAAGAACAGGTGCGCAGCCAATTAGAAACAAATTTGTATGCGCCTATTGCGATAACACGTGCGGTATTGCCGTACATGCGTAAACAGGGTTCGGGCCGTATTTTGCAGATCAGTTCGGTGGGTGGCCGCCGTGGCAGCACCGGGGTAAGCATTTACCAGGCTGCTAAATTTGGTTTAGGCGGTTTTACCGAAGCACTGAACAACGAGGTTAATCCATTGGGAATATTCGTTACCTCGGTTGAGCCGGGCGGCTTTCGTACGGATTGGGCCGGTTCCTCCATGACCTATGCACGTAAAGTAGAAGGTTACGAAGAAACTACCGATAAACGCGCCGAGCTTTTCGCCACGGGTAAATTCCAGCCACTGGGCGACCCGGATAAAGCGGCAAAGGTGATGATTGAATTAGCTAATCATCCAAAACCTCCGGTACACTTAGTGTTAGGAAGTGAGGCTATTAAAATGGTACAACAAGCCGATGCACAGCGCACTGCCGAAATGGAGGCATGGATGAGCGTAAGCACATCAACAGACCATGACGACGCCGGCGATTTTATGGCAACCGAGCAAGGCAGGTTTTTCCTGAACAAGAAATCAACACATGGGAATTCAAAAAAATATTGATCAGCCACGGATTTTGCAATCATGCTACGTCAACATCAGCCGTAGCGGGGAGCAATTCGTGGCTAACCATACGCTGAGCTATATTACATCGGGCAGAAACGATATTTACCTGAACGGGCAAAATCATTCATTTGGAGAAGGTGAATTTCGCTTCACCGCTAAAAACCAGCTTGCTAAGTTCACCAAATATCCCGGTGCCGATGGCGAGTTTAAAGCCATCAGCATAGTGATGGATCAAAATACGTTACGCGGTGTAAGCGAGGAACATGGTATCAGTAAACAAAAGCCCTATACCGGCGAAACGTTGCTCGGTTTGGCACCTGTGCCTATCTTACAAAATTTTATTAGCTCGCTTCAACCTTACCTGCATAATTCGGGCGAGATCAATGCCATCATTACCCAGCTTAAAGTAAAAGAGGCCATTATGATCCTGCTGGAAACAAACCCTGAATTAAAGGACCTGCTGTTTGATTTTACTGAACCGGGCAAAATTGATCTCGAGGCTTATATGAACAAAAATTATAAATTCAATGTTGACCTCAATCGTTTCGCCTACCTTACGGGGCGAAGCCTGGCTACTTTTAAACGTGATTTTGAGCGGATATTCCATACCTCACCCAATCGCTGGCTGCAACATAAACGGCTCAATGACGCGCATTATCTCATCAAAGAAAAAGGCTGGCGATCATCAGACGTTTATCTTGAAGTTGGCTTCAAGGATCTGTCGCACTTCTCCTTCGCGTTTAAAAAAGCTTATGGTACGGCGCCATCAAAAGTTTAAGCGATCACGATCACTTCATGGTCTGATATCGAACGTACCTCAAAGCTCACCCATCCATTTTTTACCGATGGCAATACTTGTTGGTTAGCTACCAATAACTTTAAGCTTTTGGCTTGTACACCATCCGGTAATTTGACACGCACTTTAAATGGCCCTGTGCTGATGAGTTCATGTATAGGCTGCCGCCAGGTTGCCGAGTTGGTTAAATTTACCATATGTAATATCAAACGGCCCGGCTGACGGTATAAATGACAATCAACCATACCGGCGCCATCTACCTGCAATGGTATATTGTTTTTAGCCACCCAGCGAATAAGATTGCCCAGTAAATTACCATGATCCGGTAAATTATTCATTGCGAAGCGACGGTCAATATCAGCAGGCATAAAAGCTACGCGGCCCTTGTGTTTGTTGTTAAGTATCAAACCCGGTATGTCGGTTTTAGGTTCGCGCATCCATGAGGTTTCGGGCGGGTAGGTAGGGAAGTTGGGGATAAACGTCATTAATACCTCAACACCGCTATCCAGCTTCACGGTTTCCAGATGCCCGCCATAGGGCAGGATATCCGTTTCTTCAAATCCTTTTAATATGGGATGGCGCGTGCCTTTTATTGTTGGTTCATTAGCTATGCGCGGGCCATCAACCTCCGCACGCAGCTCGGGTGTTAACCTGAAATAAGTATGTGAGGTGCCTGCAGCCGGTGCAGGGCGATGTGCCGCGGTTATATGTGCACCGAACAAATCGCCTAAAGCATAATCGGAGCGGGCATTGCCCCATTCATCATAAAGGCTGCTTTCGCCGGTGGCTATCAGTCCGCCGCCGTTTGCAACAAAGCGTTTTATATTACTTACCTGTGCATCTGTCATGGCACCCAGGTTGGGAAGTATCAATACAGATAGTTGTGCCGCGTCCCGCTCAATATGGTCGGCATGAACCGGGATGTAGGGGATGCGTGCCTTCAGTAAAGCCTCGGTTATTCCCCGGTAAGGCATATCAACCAGCTGCGATGCATTACCGCGCCCGTAAAAATCTGTGTTTTGCTGCGACCATACTACGCCCACGGTTGCAATGGGGGTACGGTTAATCAGATATTTCTCGTTCGTTTTATGCCAGTTCATTACAGGGCCGGGCGTATGGTAGGCACGCCTGTCTTCATGATAAGCGGCCACATGGTGCCACCAGGGTTGTATGCCACCCGCAATACCTGCTATCATCCACATGCGTGCCTCGGCAGCAGGTTTGGCCGCTAAGCGGAACTGAACACTGCCTTGCTGATACATGGCCATACTTTCGGGTATCAGTTTATCCCAGCCTAACAGGCCATGCAAAAACTTACCGATATCGCCATTGTGCTGAAAACCGCTGGTATCGCTGCGGCCCTGGTCATCGATCATCATAATATCGGCACGACTGGTTATACCCACATAATCCCTAAACGCCGCGCTTTGCCCACTAATGGAGCCACTGTTCATGCCCGACCAGGTGCAGTTTGGTCCGCCCGCCGCTTTGGTCACTTTATTGTTCATATCCCATAATTCCAGGCGGCGGTCATAGTTCCAGCGTATCCATTGCTGGTAAGTTTTATCGCTCCAGTTTTTTGTTATGGGGATGTCTTTACCGGTAAGCGCGCGGAAACTCTTTTTACAGTTTTCGCAATAACAAGGCGTACCGCGGCCAAGCCCGCTCCAGCTGTTATCAGTAAATCCTTCGGGATGATAAAGTTCAATAATTTCGCGCAGTATAGCCGGAATGTGCTCGTTATAATACGGGCCGTTAACGCAGGTAATATACAGATCGTCGGCACGGTGGGGATTACCATTCACATCAACCGCAAACCAATCAGGATGCGCGTCGTAAAATTCTTTGCTGGCGCGGTTACTATCCATGCGGGCAAAAACAGCAAGCCCGTCTTCATGGGCCGCACGGCACAGTTCGCCAAACAGATCGCGCCCGTTTAAAAATTGCGAAGGTTTGTGCAAAGGCACTTTACTTGGGTAATAAGAAACAATGCCGCCGGCATTAATAATAACACCGCCTATTTGTGTACGTTTCCATTGCTTGCGCCACCAGGCAATATCATATTGCTGCGGATCTTTTTCGGTGATATTGGTTTGGCCCCAGCGGGTAACTTTACGGTACCAGGGTGTAGTTGCCGGTAGGATTGGCTCGCTCTCTGCCGGTTTATCGGCGGCAAATGTCACCAGGTCCGAGGCTATGAGCGGCAGCGTAACAGCGGCGGTTACCTTTTTTATAAATTCACGGCGGCTGTCGCCGGTGTTTAGTTCTTGATCAGTCATGATTTATAATTGGTTGGCCTAAGTTAAGTTATGCCACAGCCAATTTCAAGCAATTGATGTAACAACCATACTGTAAAAAAAACCGGACCCAATTTAATGAGCCCGGCTACTATTTAATCAACCTTCACTTTAATCGATATTAAAGCATTCGGTACTATCACACTACAAATAAAAACAAGTATAGGGGAGGCCTCAATACCTACCTGCAGGTATTTGTATTAAAGTATTTCGTTCGCTTTAGCATAATTAATGAGGCCCATAAGCGATTTTACACCCGTTTTCCGCCATATATTTTTACGGTGAGTTTCTACCGTATAAACCGAGAGGTACAGTTTTTTGCTGATATCGGCTGTGGTCATATCCTGCGCTATGAGTTTAATGATCTCAATTTCGCGAGGCGAGAGCATTTTGGCCTTTTCGGAAGTATTTGAATGATGTTGATGAGTAGTAAAGCCCCTGGCAAGCGACTGCTGTATGTACATTTCGCCTTTATGAACGGCGCAGATAGCGGTTATCAATTCATTGTTCTTAACTGTTTTTAATAAATAGCCGGATGCGCCCGCGTTTAACATAGCTGTGATATAATTTGCCTCGCTATGCATAGAAAGCGCGATGATCTTTAATTCGGGATACTTTTTTTTGAGCAGTGTGGTAAGTTCGGCTCCCGAACGGCCGGGCATACTGATATCGGTAATTACCACATCAGGTTTATTAGCTTTGATGTATTGCTCCGCCATTTCGGCTGTGTTGGCACGACCTACAACTGTTACCAGTTCTGATGCCGATTCTTTTAGTATAGCTGCAATGCCATCCAGTAATATGTCGTGGTCATCAACCAAAAAAACATTTATCATTTTATATTTAAGTTAATGAAGGGGTATCAAATTTAACAATTACAGTTGTTCCGTTACCAGGTATCGAATCGATCATCAGGTCTCCATTAAATACTTTAATCCGGCTGGCTAAACTTCTCAACCCTAAACCATTATGGTCATTTTTAGTGTCGAAACCGATACCATCATCCTCTATCATTAACAGCGTGGTTTCTTCGTTAATGGTGAGGTGAATATTTACCTCGGTAGCCTGTGCATGTTTATTAATATTATTGACCAACTCCTGGAATGATCGATACAACATTACCTGTAATAACTCATCCACATTTCCATTTTCAACCATATTGAAAAAGTGAAATTGAGCAGGGGAGCCTGGACTATTTAATTGCGCCAAATTATTTTCAATAGCTTTAACCAGTCCGTAATGTTTGAGCAACTCAGACGTCATTTGGTGCGATACGGCGCGAACCTCGGCAGCGGCCTGCTCTAACAGGTCATGCGCAATTTCTATTGAACGATCATGTTTTTTTAGCTGTATGGATACCGCGGCCAGCATTTGGCTCACCCCGTCATGCAGATCGGCGGCTATACGGCGGCGTTCATTTTCTTCCGTTTCTAACACAGCCAGCGTGCGGTTTTTTTGTTCGGTAATTTGTTGCAGCGCTAAGCGGGTTTGATAGCGGTTGCGGGTATTAATATAGCTGAAAATAGAGATGATAATAATCAGGATAGCCAAAGCCACTGATAAGGTAAGCCAGCGCTGTTTATTAGCCAGCGTTAAACGCGCGTTCAAATTATCGTGTTTTAGCTGCAGGTTCTCGGTGATCTTTTTCTGGGTGTTGTATTTTACCAGCAAATCGGCCATGGCTTCGTTGTTGGCGGCAGTGTTGGCGGTATCTTTATAAGCGATCAGTTTTTTGTAATAACTATCTGCCTGTTTGTAATTTCCTGCAGCTTCCAGGCTACCGGCCAAAGCCTCGTAACCTGCTTGCAGCTTAAGGTTAATGTTGTTTTTTTTGCTAATGTTTACTCCTTTTTGGGCATAAGCAACAGCCTGGGCAAACTGCCCGTTTTTGCGGTACATATCCGATAGTTCCAGGTAATCTGACGCGAGCATGGCGGGATCTCCAACCTTCGCGCGTACTTTGCTGGCCTCATTTAAATAGGCGAGTGCCTGTTTGGTATCACCTTGCTGGTCAATGGCTCCGGCTAATATATTCAGCCCGTTTGCCAGATCAATCAGGTTATTGTCGGCGCGCGAATCTGTTACAGCCTGCCGCGCATAATTAGCGGCCTCTTTGTATTTGGCCAATGAGTTATAGCAGGAGGCAATATTATTTAAAACTGTGGCTTTATCCAGGTATTGATTAGGCGCTTTGATCTTTAATATCTCGGTAAAAAAATCGATGGCTTCATGAAATTTTTTATTCTCCATGTAGGCCCAGCCAATACTTAACACGGTTCCGGCTTTTCCGCCTTCGTCTTTATTTTTTTCGGCCAGTTTAAGTGCTACCGAAAACTCTTTTATCGCTAAACTAAACTGCGTTTTTTTAACATAACACTGGCCTTTTAAGATGTTGAATTTCATAGCGCCCGGGTCGCCATAAATGCCGGGCGTGTGCTCTATAATACTATCAACCGAAATAATGCAACGGTCAATACTACCGGTATGATACAATAACCAGCACTGATCAAACAAACTTTCGAGCACGCCATGTTTGTAATTTGCTGCTAACGAGAGGCGATTTATAGTAGCAATTGTTTTTTGCGCTTTCGCGATATCGCTCCTTATCTGGCCCGGGGCAAGCGCTATGAGCGAATCAATGGTTCGTATGGCCGGGTCGGTTTTTTTAGTTTGAAAGGCAAACAGCGAACCACAGCAAAGCTGAAGCAGGCAAAAAACAATACACCTAACAGGGTAACAGCCAATACGTTTAAACATCAGGTTAATATAATTAGCCTTAATAATAATAAATATATTATGGCTATAAAAATATATTACCCTTATGGATAAGCTATTTATTGTTTTTTAAAAAGAAAGATAAGCTTGTTAATTGTTAAGCAAATGATGGATTGTCATTGATCAGCATCGTATCAATATACTTTCCAATATCCAATAAAGTTCGGGGGTCAAGATAATCTTCATTTCGCTGCACCCATTCGCTGCCTGCTTTGTACAGCATAGCAACTTTTCCATTTATCTGAATGCGCCAAACACGCCAGTTTTTAAAATATTCTGCAGTGATCTGTATTAATTGTGTGGTTCCGTCGGCTAACTTTATTTTGTAATTCATTGTAGTGATGATTTAAATATTGAATAGTCGGTTTGTTTTCAAATGGCAATTTAAATTATATTTTACTCATACGTAACAACTACGTTAATTATTGTGTTTGGTTATGTTAAATTTCATTAAAATATCATCTACGTTACAAAATATTTATTTTCTTTGCGCCATAGCGTTTACCATGAAAAATATCCAGAAATTATTTTGTGCCACCGTAGCCATTAGTGCCGGTATAATTTGCTTATCCTTCAACAAAAAGGCAATCGTACAACCACATAAATATGATCATATTGTTGTGATCATTGAAGAAAATCACAGCTATAATGAATTGATCGGTTCGGCCAACGCGCCATTTTTAAATGAGCTGGCGCAGCAAGGGGCTTTGTTCACCAATTCGCATGGGGTAACGCACCCCAGCCAGCCAAATTATCTGGCTTTATTTTCGGGCAGTGTGCAAAATACAAGAGGTGATGAATGCCTTACACCGGTAACTCCTTATACCACTCCAAATTTAGGCGCTGCGCTTATCAGCCATGGCTTTACATTTAAAGGATATGCGCAAACCATGCCCGAGGTAGGTTATTTAACCTGCACCTTTAAACAAAGCGACCTCACCAAAGGCTATTTATACGCTCGTAAACATTGCCCCTGGGTAAACTGGCTGGGTGATAAGGTTAATGGCATATCACCATCGCTGAGTTTGCCGATGGATCAATTCCCGACAGATTTCACCAAGCTGCCTACTGTTGCATTTGTTATCCCGGATATGGATTATGATATGCATAACATTGGCCAGCCCGGGGATGCCGCGGCTATACAAAGAGGGGACAAATGGCTGAAAGATAATTTACAGGCTTATGCACAATGGGCGCAAAAGCATAATAGCTTGTTATTGATCACTTTTGATGAGGACGATTATTCAAGTAAGAACCGTATACCAACCATATTTACCGGTGCAAATATTAAGCCCGGAAAATACGATGAGCAGATAAATCATTACAACGTATTGCATACTATTGAAGCCATGTATCATTTACCCGTTGCCGATACTACAAAAGCAACGGTTATAACCGATGTCTGGAAATAGGTTGCTGCTTTCTATTTAAAAGCTACCGTTAGATTGTATACTTAAAGTTAGCTTGGTTTGATCGGTTGTCGCGGCAAAGCCATGTAACCAGGCGGTATACACACCTCCCCGTTGCAGCGCAACATTAGGCAGGCTAAACAAAACTGTTGAAGTGCCTGCTTTTTTAACCTGTAGAGTTACTGTATTGCCTGATATCTGTACAAAATTGGAATAGCCTTTATAGCTTTTATTCTCGGCAAGGTTGGCGTTAGTGCCAGAGATTCCCAGATCAACTGCCTGGGCATCCGGGCTCAGGTTGATAAACCTGATAAGCCCAACGTTGTTAGGGTTTGGGGGATTATTAATGGTATCAGCCAGCAATAAAAAATCAGGAGTAGTTAATAAATTCGACAAAAAAAGCGAATAGTGGATATTGGGTTCCGTGTATATCGGGCTGGTTTTTACAACCTGTTGTGTACCGGTTAAATAAAAAGTGGCCGTTTTTGTACCTGTGGGTATATTAATGTAATCAAGCCCGCCGCCGTAGGCTAAAGCAGTTGGGTTTAATTTGGTTTGATCCAGGTAAAAATCAACAGATTGCGTACTTGGAGCAGCATTGATTATGGATAACTGTGCAATTTGTGGTTCGTTAGAAATTGGAACGGGGGTATTCTTCAAACAAGAAGACAGGCACACGGCCAGCAAGCAAATCATCCCGATCATACCCGCGCGTATTTGTAAAATTTTGTTCATGTTTATTTTTTTAAAATAGCCTTATATGGCTTATAATGTTTTCCGAAAGCTAAAATGTTAACTTTCATAACGTGAAAAATATGATGGTCGTATAATTTCCGAATTCGCAAACCACGATGAGAAATATATGAGACCATAAATATAATTATAATACGCAGAATATTACGTTTTGGATGCCTTGCGATTTATGAACAGCATTAATTATACTTTAACCTCTTTCCATTTACCTCTTTTAAAATAATACCATGATGATAAGGCGATCAGCGTTTCGGCCACCGGTATAGATATAAACGCGCCCGTGGTTCGCAGGTCAAAACCTTTTGCCAGCAAATAAGCCAACGGTATTTGAAAGGCCCAAAAGCAAACAAAATTTATCCAGGTAGGGGTGCGGGTATCGCCGGCACCGTTAAGGGCTTGTGTCATCACCATGCCCACACCGTAAAATATATAGGCCGATCCCATGATCTGCAAAGCTTGCGCGCCAAACTTTATAACGGTTTCGTCCTGGGTGAATATGTGGATGATGGGATTTGAAAAGAAGATGAAAACCACCATTACAATCCCCATAAATATGGCATTATATTTTGCGGTAAGCATTACGCTGTCTACAGCGCGTTGCTGCTCGTTAGCCCCCAGGTTTTGGCCAACTAATGTTGCCGCGGCATTACTTAATCCCCATGCAGGTAACAAAAAGAACACTACATTGCGTATGGCTATCTGGTAACCGGCAGAGGCGTCGGTACCGCCGGTTTCGGCCACTAAACGGGCAAGGATGATCCAACTGCCGCTGGCAATAATAAACTGCAGAGTAGCAGGCCAGGCAATTTTAATGATGGATTTAATGATGATTGCATCAAAGTCAAAGTGCCGCCTGGCAAACTTTACAATGCCGCTGCCCTTTAACAAATGATACAACTGGTAAAGCACACCCGAAGTACGCCCGATAACCGTTGCCATTGCGGCTCCCTTTAAACCAAAATAATGGATCAGTATAGGGCACAGGATGATATTGACCAGGCTGGCTATCCATAAACTTTTCATGGCCATGGCAGCGTTTCCCGCACCGCGGAAAATACCGTTAATGAGGAACAGTAATATAATAACCAAACTGCCGCCAAACATAATGCGGGTAAATATGGCGCCCTCGGCTACAACGGCAGGGCTGGCGCCCATAAAAGTTAAAATATCGCCGGCAAATAACATACCCACAACTGTAGTGATGGCTGCTATAATAAAAGCAATGATCAATGATTGTGCGCCTGCATGGCCGGCACCTTCGGCATTCTTTTCGCCGATGCGCCGGGCTATGATGGCGGTGGCTGCTGTGCTTAAGCCTATGGCAACAGAATATACCAGGGTAATAACCGATTCGGTAAGCCCAACGCTGGCAATGGAATTTGGCCCCAACTTACTTACAAAAAATATATCGACCAAAGCAAACACACTTTCCAGGCTCAGCTCCAATATCATGGGTATAGCCAGCAGAAATACCGCTTTACGTATGCTGCCTTTGGTATAATCCTGCTCTTCGCCGTTAAGCGACAGCCGTATTACTGAAAATATTTTTTTTAAGTTCATTATAATGATATTTAGTACCGGCTATGCAAGTACCTCACAAGAATAGCCATTTACATTTAATATGTTGATGATTTTTTCGGGGTCGATGTTTGCTGACTCTACACGTAATATCCGGTCGCAATCTTCCAGATCAAAATTGATCAGGCTGTCCGGAAAATGAACCAGTAATTTACGGATCAATTTTTCGGACAGTTCAGTATCAGCAACGTTGGTTTTAAATACCTCGACCATTATATAAATTTATTTTTGCTAAGGTAAAGGCAGTTTTTGATACCGGCAGTGGGTGTTAATGTCTATTATAGGGGGTGATCATGACATTTATCATCATTCGCCCCAGGCGGTGATCATGAGGTGCCTTTCGCCGCCGTAATTGCGGTGTTCGCACAGGTATATGCCCTGCCACATGCCCAAAGCCAGTTTCCCGTTACGGATGGGTATGGTTACCGAGCTACCTAACAACGCGGCTTTTAAATGAGCGGGCATATCATCAGGGCCCTCATCATCGTGCTGGTATTCAGGGTCGTTTTCGGGCACGGTTTTGCTGAAGTACATTTCAAAATCTTTACGAACGGTAGGGTCGGCGTTTTCATTAATGGTTAACGATGCCGATGTATGCTGAATAAATACCTGGCATATACCGGTTGTTAGTTCGGCTATCTGTGGCAGGGCATAAATTACCTCGGCTGTAATGAGGTGGAAGCCTCTTCTTTTTTGACCAATACGAACCTGCTGCTGAAATATTTTCATTTGTAATGTTTGTGCAAATATAACATCAGGCCGCGGTACACGGTTTTATAAAATGCGTTCTAATCCATACATTTTATTAAAACGGTTGCCCGATAAACAATTATCATTATTAAATTAGGTCCGGTAAACATTTGCTGTGAAGATTAACCATTTAAATACGCCATGCTATGATTTTTGACAGGAAAAACCTGGACGATGATATGCTGGTTTCTATGTATAAAAGGCTGTTGTTTCCACGCGTTATTGAGGAGAAGATGCTGGTATTGCTGCGCCAGGGCCGTATCGGCAAATGGTTTTCGGGCATAGGGCAGGAGGCTATAGCCGTAGGTGCTACAATGGCCATGTATCCTGATGAATATATTTTACCCATGCACCGTAACCTGGGTGTATTCACTACCCGCGATGTCCCTTTTGAAAAACTGTTGGGCCAGTGGCAGGGCAAAGCATCAGGCTTTACCAAGGGGCGCGACCGCTCGTTCCATTTTGGCACGCAGGAACATAAGATTATCGGTATGATATCGCATCTGGGGCCGCAAATGGCGCTGGCCGATGGTATCGCGCTGGCCGATGTGTTAGCAGGAGAAAGCAAAGCCACCTTAGTATTTACAGGCGAGGGCGGCACCAGTGAGGGCGATTTTCATGAGGCGCTCAATATCGCTTCAGTATGGAAACTTCCGGTTATATTTTTGATCGAGAATAATGGTTATGCCTTATCAACCCCGGTAAATGAACAGTATAACTGCCGCAAGCTGGTTGATAAAGCCATGGGGTATGGTATTGAAGGGCGGCAAATAAATGGTAACAATATATTTGATGTTTTCTATTCCATCAGGGAAATAGCGAATAACATCAGGGTAAGGCCGAGGCCGGTATTAGTGGAGTGCATGACGTTCAG
>DATJJI010000064.1:0-7536 GCA_035492275.1 Mucilaginibacter sp. | reverse complement strand
CCTACATGGCCCGTCAAAAAGTACAGGTTACAGCTGTTGACAAGCAAATTGCCGACGCGGTGAATGAATCGAATACCTACTTAAAAACCGTTAAAAAATAACTATGAAGAACCTGCTCAATGCTGTTGTAATTATTGCGTTGTTTAGCGCCTGTAAGTTTAATCAGCAAAAAACATTACCTATATATGGCAACCGCAGTACCGCTACAAAAACGATTAACGGACAAACCGAGGTGGATACCGTTTATCAAACCATACCACCGTTTAAATTTATTAACCAATATGGAGATAGCGTAAGCAATAAAAACGTGAGCAACAGTATTTATGTGGCCGATTTCTTTTTTACCACCTGCCCTTCTATCTGCCCTATTATGCAGCGTAACATGCTTACGGTTTATGACGCGTTTAAAGCCGATCCTAACTTTAACATCCTCTCGTACACCATCGACCCAAAACACGATAGCGTGAATGTGTTAAAGAAATATGCCGACAAGCTGGGCGTTACCGGCAAAAGCTGGCTGTTTTTGCAGGGAAAAAAAGAAGAAACCTATCAGCTGGCAACCAACTACCTGGTAAGCAAGCCGCAGGAAGATGCCAAACAGCAATATATACACGATGGCTTGTTTATTTTGGTGGATAAACAGCAGCGCATCCGCGGATCGTATGACGGTACCGACCCTAAACAGGTGAACCAACTGATAGAAGATATTAAAACCCTGAAAACCGAACCCGATCAAACCAAATGAAACTAAAGGTTATTAGCGGTATTGCTTTGTTATTGATGGTTTTGCTATATGCCTGCCAGAGCGAGGACGATTTGGAGTTTAAGCGCTATTACACCACCGGCAACGTCATCTATCAAAACAAATGTCAAAACTGTCATGGTGCAAACGGCCAGGGTTTATCGGCGCTGATACCTCCCCTAACCGATTCGGTTTATCTGAAGACCAACAAAACAAATTTAGCCTGCTATGTTAAATATGGCTTAAAGGGCGAAGTAAAACTGGCCGGTAAAACCTTTAACGACGCTATGCCCGCCAACGATATGGCATCTGTTGATATAGCCGAAGTGCTCACCTACATCACCAACTCGTTTGGCAATAAAATGGGAGTAGTTACTTCACAGCAGGTGGATGCTGATTTGGCGAAGTGTAAATAAAAAAAGGCTGTTATCCTTCCTGAAATTTCGGGATCGAAGGATGAGCGGTGGCCTTTACCCGCATGCTTCGACGGGCTCAGCATGACACCGCTTGTACACATACTCCAACAAAAAAATCCCTACCTTTACGCCTGCAAAACGTTCTATCGCTGTCCCGATTTATCGGGACGGAGGAAAGTCCGGGCAACACAGAGCATCCTGCTTCCTAACGGGAAGGCGCCGGCAGCCGGCGACAGCAAGTGCCACAGAAAATATACCGCCCCGATTTATCGGGGTAAGGGTGAAAACGTGAGGTAAGAGCTCACGGCTTTTCCGGGCGACCGGGATCGCGGTAAACCTCAGGAGTTGAAAAACCAAATAGGTCCTGAATTGAAGCGGCTCGCTTCCGGCCATCCCGTACGTACGGGACGTGCCATCAGGATGGGTAGGTTGATTGAACCTGCCGGCAACGGCAGGGCCAGATTAATGATAGAAACTGCTCGCGCAGAACAGAACCCGGCTTACAGATTTGCTGCTGTACAACGCCTCGTCCGTAAAAAGATGAGGCGTTTTTTTGCACGCATCGCGGGTAAAGTATATCTTGTAACAAACTATCGCCACATGATATCAAGAGGAGAATTGCTCGATATTTACTTTAATAAAGACGGTACCGATATAAACAAGTATCCTTTTTCATTGCCTTTTTTCAGGAATCTTGATGGTTTTAAAATACACCCAAAAGTTACCTTTTTTGTGGGCGAAAACGGCACCGGTAAATCTACTTTGTTAGAGGCCATAGCTGTCGCCTCGGGTTTCAACCCCGAGGGCGGTTCATCAAACTTTAATTTTAATACCCGCGAGTCGCACTCGGTTTTACATCAGCATATACGTACATCAAGAGGTGTACGCCGCCGTACCGACGGCTATTTTTTGCGAAGCGAAAGTTTTTTTAACGTATCTACAGAAATTGAAAAGCTGGACTCAGACCCCGATAGCGGTGGGCCGCCTATTATTGATGCGTATGGCGGCGTATCTTTACATGAGCAATCACACGGTGAAACTTTTTGGTCGGTTTTTAGCCATAGGTTTAGAGGAAATGGTTTTTATATCCTGGATGAGCCCGAGGCTGCCCTATCGCCCAACCGGCAAATGGCTATGCTGTTAAAAATAAATGAGTTGGTAGCTACTAATTCACAGTTTATTATTGCCACACACTCGCCCATACTTATTGCCTATCCAGACGCGCTTATTTATGAGTTTAGTAAAACAGGTGTACAGGTAAAGACCTACGCCGAAACCGAGCTATTTCAAACTTACCGCGATTTTTTTAAGGACCCGGATTATATGGTGAACAGGTTATTGAATTCGTAAGTCTGATTATTCAAAGTGCGCGCAAGATAATGACCGATGATCAACTGTTTGTTCTCGTCCAACCTGTAACAATAGAACATACCTTAAAATAAAAAACACCTCTTTTAACGGAAGAGGTGTTTTTTATTTTAAGCTGACCATTGAGTTAACTACTCACCTAATCAACTACTCACTATTCACTATTTCTGAGCTGATATTTTGTACAATTTACCGCTATCGGTACCGGCATAAATGGCGCCGTCTTTACCGGTAGCTATGCAGCGCCAGCGTTCGTGTTTATCTTCCAGCAGGCTTTCTTCACCTACTACTTTATTGTTTACAATAACCAGGCGGGCAATATGCATACCGCTCAGGCCGCCTACAAACATGTTGTTTTTCCACTCGGCAATGTTACCGGTATAGAACATCATACAACCCGGCGAAAGTACCGGGTCCCAGTAATAAACCGGCTGTATGGTACCTTCTTTTTGCTGAATACCATCGTATACTTTTTGGCCGCTGTATTCAATACCGTACGTAACAAAAGGCCAGCCATAGTTACCGCCTTTTTTAATCAGGTTAACCTCATCGCCACCACGCGGACCGAACTCGGTTTCCCACAGGTCGCCGGTAACGGGGTTAAGCGCAAAACCATCCGGGTTACGGAAACCATAAGCATATATCTCCGGCTTGGCATCGGCTTTACCTATGAACGGGTTATCGGCAACAGGTTTACCCTCTTTGGTAATGTGTATCACCTTGCCGGTAGTGTAGCTCAGATCCTGCGCTTTTACGCGGATATCATTAGCCTGGCGATCGCCCGAGCTTACAAAAAGGTTGCCCTGCTTGTCAAATACTATACGCGAGCCAAACTGACCGCCGCCTTTATTGTAGCTGGTTGCCTCCCAAATTACCTTTACACCTTCCAGTTTGGTTTCATCGGCCGATAGTTTACCTTTAGCAACTGCCAGCGCGCTCATACCATCTGTGGTAGGCTCGGCAAAGGTCCAGTACACCATGCGGTTTTTAGTAAAATCAGGGTCAATGTTTACATCAAGCATACCGCCCTGGCCCCGGTACACCACCGGCGGGAAACCGGTAATGGTTTTATCCAGCTTACCATCGGTAGTTAATATCTGCATGTTACCAGGCTTGCCGCTAATTAGTAAACGGCCATCAGGCAAAACGTGCATGCCCCATGGGCCCTTCAACTCCGTGCTGATCACGGTAGCCGTGTATGGCGTTTTGGTGGTTACGCTGCCAATGCGGGTTTGACCGGCAAAAGCAGGTTTATAGTCGCTGTTAGCAGGTTTTGTTTCAACAGGTGGGCCTGTTTGAGCCATGCCAGCCGAAGCTGCAGCTATAAGCATAGCACTTAATGCCAATGGCTTATAAAATTTTGATATCATAAAATCGGTTTTTAGGGATTAATGTTGTACTAAGTTACAATGTTAATGCATTTATGTTTAAGTACAACACGTTTTTTACAGTTGGATTTTATATGGAGTGAATGAGCGAGTTGTGAATGAGTAAATGAAAATTGGTGATTAGACACAACCGAAGCGTACCTGCCCTGGGCGATTCCCTCCCCGCGAGAGGGCAAAGGAAGGGATTAACGAAGCGGTAAATCAAATTCCCCTCTTGAGAGGGGGCGCGACAGCAACGTGCGCCCGCAGGGATGTGTTCACCAAGCGACCAGCAAGCCAACTGCCAACTAAAAACTGCCAACTGAACCATGTCGTTCCCGCAGGTAGATGCGGGCCGGGCTTTCCACTCATACGCCTGCAGGCCTTAGGTGCGGGGCCGGTATACGTTTCAATCCCTAACGCGGCATCCCGTTAACTACAAATTACGAATCTTCACATTCCGAAATCTGATCTCATCGCCATGATCCTGTAGGAGGATGCGGGTTGGGGCCTTGGCGCCGAAACCCGGTATGGCTTTACCATATTTACTTTTGGCCACCAGTTCCTTAAACGCCGGGTCGTCCAGCTCATAGCTTACTATTTTGGTGCCATTAAGCCAGTGTTCCATATGGTTGCCGCGTACGATGATGCGCGATTCATTAAACTCGCCGGGCGGGTTTAGTTTTTTGGTGTCATTCGGAGGAATAAGCGAATAAAGTGAGCCGGTAGCGGTAATGGGCCCGTGCTGCACCGGGTCGGGATGGTGCAGATCATCCACCAGCTGGTATTCAAACGCTACCCCGCTGGTGCCATCGTCGCCGCCATACATCGGCACTCCCGGCTTGTTTTGCCGCTCCACCAGCATATAATAAATGCCGCTATTTCCGCCCTGCTGAATGTTCCACTCAAAGCGCAGCTCAAAATCGGTGAACAGCGCTTCGGTCATCAGGTCGCCGCCGCCGGTGCGCGGGCGACCGGTACCCTTTGGATTCTTCAGGCAACCATCCTCAATGCTCCAGCCCTTTGCCGACTTATCCGCCCCATAATAACTCACCCACCCGTTCAAAGTCTTGCCATCAAAAAGCAGTTTCCAACCGGCTTTCTTTTCCGCATCGGTTAAAGTATTGACAGGGCCTGCTGCCACCTGGGCCTGCCCAACGATGGTTTTAAAAAGCAAAAAGGTAACAATAATGAGGCTGGTGGGTTGTGCTAAACTCTTTTTCATGGCGTAAGGCATTGGTTAATCAATAGTATCAAAAATAGTTGAGAAAGAGAAATTAACCGTCGGTGTGTGGAGCCGGAGGGATTCGAACCCTCGTCCAATTACCCTCCACGTCATTGCGAGCGATAGTGTGGCAATCTCTACACAGGACATTCAGATAAAAGTTGATATGTTAATAATTATCAAACTACTTTACCGGTTTCGGCGCTGTTCGATTCCCCGACTTCGAACCCATATGCAAATAATCTTTAGACTATATTCACGTGTAGCTGCTAATTACAGGCATAATCGTCCGATTTATAAACCTCGGACAACGGGTTTTTATAGTGCTTACAGGTTTTTAATATCATTTGCTACCAGGCCCAATCCATCCTCAAACTGATGGCCGCCATTTTTAATTTCGCGGAAGGTAGCATCCGGAAGCTTGTGCCGGTACGATGTAAGGTTATCAAAAGGTATTTCCTCATCGTCGTGACAATGATAAAAAAAGATATGGGTGTCTTCGGGGAGGTTTCCGGGGAAATCGTCTTTCAGCTTAATTCCCTTTTGCCATTCTTCTTTACCATCCCAATAGGGTGTGGCCAACAAAAACATAGCGGCAGGTTTTTTAGATAGCTTATGCTCCGAAAAATATTTAAGCAGCATTGATGCTCCGAATGAGTGTGCAACCACAATACCCGCGTCGCTGTGTTTATCAAGTAATTTTTCCAATTGTTTTGTCCAGCCAAAATCAGCAGCGTTTTCATCGCCATGTATTTCCGGGTAACTGATCTTATAGTCTGTACCTAATTCTCTTTCCAAAGCTGTTACCAGTTTTTTGTCGGCCTCGTACCCGTTGTTGCCGCCACCTTGTATAAAAAGCACTTGTTTTTTCATTTTAGTAGATTTTTATTAGCTGTTATTTTTCAATTAATTCAAACGTTATGCCAGGCAGGCATTAATTGGTTATCATTTTAAAAGATGACGGCCGCAACCACCATGATAAAATTACTATTACCAAAATGATGGATTGAAAAACAGGGAATTCGCCAATGTGCAGGTGTGAGATAATAGCTGCTGACAACAGGAAAAAAAAGCCGGCATAAACCCACTCTTAAACAGCGGGAACTGGCTAAAATGTTGTTAAGGGCGGTGTCACCCTGAGGCACTCGAAGGGTGAGCGTAAAGGCCTTTGCCCAATGCTTCGATACCGAACTTTCGGGAAGCATGACACCCTTGTTTTAATTTATTACGTTAATATAATGATACTACCTTACCGGCTCCTCATCAAGCAGCCGCCTTGACCAACGCACCAGCAATATGCCGAAAAGTGTAAACAGTGCCCCTATCACGGCACCGCTTAAACTCCCAATAACCCGTTTTGATCCCTGGTAAGCGCAATATCTGATGCAGAACATCCAGATGATAAAATTTAAGGCAAGGTTCATTGGATAAGGTTTAGGCTAAAATAATAAAAGTTTATGATTTGGCACACGCGTGTCGTGTGTGCTGTTTTTGGAGTAATTATTGCTCATAGTTGATAATAACGTCGGCAATGAATTTTTCAAATTCGAGATTAAAGTTAAATAATAAATCATTTAAATTTGGATAAGAAACGCTTAGATTGTGATAGTTATGAATAATTATATTTCTTAATTGATACACATAATCTGTCAACGTTTTACAATCTAATGTTCCCAACATCATTTTTGCTGATGTTTGCAATTCAATATAATCAGCTACGTCGAATTTGCATTTTTCCCCAAAAAGAATATTGATTCTTGACTCTTCTTTTTTAATATTTACAGATTTAGTTATTTCGCTTTGTATATATGTGATCTTTTCTAAGATATCTCGGAACGTCGGCGCAAATTGTGTATTTATCATCATCGCGGATAATTGGGCACTAAAAGGATTATTTTTTTTGTAATACTCAACTGCAATTTTATTAATAAGTAATTCTATAACTTGATATAGTACAATAAATTTTAATAATGGAGTCAATTTATATTTAGTGAGAGTTTCAAATACTTGGATAATATATTGCTCATCAATAATGACACTTTTAGCGGCAGTTAAATTAATATTAGATTGTGCGGTATAAGAATAAAGGGGGGATTTTTTGTTGCTTACGCTTAATATTTCTATTTCTGAAAAGTCAGAAGTGCTTAGTATAGGAACATAACCAAGCTTTAAAAGCGAAGGATAAAACTTTTTTATATTAAATACTTCAAGGGGATTTAATTTATTATAGTACAATAGAACAACTGTTTCATCATCATAGAAACTTTCTATTTTCAATTCAGACTCTTCGTTTAATTGAGTGTAATCAATAATATTTGATGCAACAGTAATTCCTGATAATAAATGATAAAATGCTATATGTAGAAATCGATATAAAAATTTATCATCAGATGGGAGTGGTAAATTGCTCGGATCAGA
>DATJJI010000063.1:0-16892 GCA_035492275.1 Mucilaginibacter sp. | reverse complement strand
GGGGCGCTCATTGATGGGAAAATGAGCCTTCAGCCTAAACTTTATTACATAAACCAATTATTCACTTAAAAAACCAAAGCAATGAGAAAAGATATACGAACCCACCAATAGACACCCGGGTTGGCTATACTTTACACCGATATGGTATAAAAATAAAAACCGGGAAGTGTTTGCCGCACTACCCGGATATATTATTTGGGCCAACCAATAGAGTTAGAGATTTAACAGTTTAATCGTTTACCCAAACTTTACAAAAGTATGAAATTAATTTCGAAGGCAACTTCTTTAAGTTGTCGTCCTTTACCCAAATTTTTATTGGCAATGAAACTAGCAGCTATCATTATAGTGGCAGCCCTCGCCCAAGTGAGTGCCAAAAGTTATAGTCAAAATATAACGCTCAATGAAAAAGATGTTTCTATTAAAAAAGTATTGCTACAAATAGAGAAACAGAGTGGTTATCATTTTCTGTACAACAAATTAGATCTGCCCAAAAATGAAAAGGTATCTATCTCAGTAAATAACGCAACTATTGAGGATGTCCTTAACATATGTATAAAAAATCAACCTATCACTTACAAAATCATGCAGCAAACCATCGTGCTCAAAAAGTACGAGCGGGCCGAGACCATTAAAAGCAACGTGATCGTAAAAGTATCAGGAAAGGTTGTTGATGAAAAAGGCGACCCTTTACCCGGGGCAACTGTAAATGTTAAAGGCACACAGGTATCAACCGCAACGGATGTAACCGGTGCTTTTACATTGAACGCGCCAGATGGGTCTACCCGCCTTGTTATTACGTTTGTGGGATACCTGACAAAAGAAGTACCTATTACCGATGGCGAGATCAACGTACAAATGGTACCTGAGCCAAAAAGCCTGAACGAGATTGTGGTGGTAGGTTACGGTAGCCAGTTAAGAAGGGATGTAACCGGTGCTGAAAGTTCTATACCTGCAAGCGAAATCTCAAAACGCCCCATTACCCAGTTAACCCAGGTATTACAAGGTGAAGCCGCGGGTGTTGCTGTGGTTAGCGCTAACGGTCAGCCGGGCCAGGGCCCAAGGGTGAAGATAAGAGGTGCCAACTCTATCACAGGTAATAACGAGCCTTTATATGTAACTGATGGTAACATTGGTTCAACTCCTGATGATCCGAATGATATTGAATCTATCGAAATTTTAAAGGATGCTGCTTCGACTGCTATTTACGGTTCAAGAGGTTCAAACGGTGTGGTATTGATCACCACCAAAACAGGTCATGCAGGTCAAACCCGCATTAATTTCAATACCTGGTTTCAGCATGACGAAATGCCAAAAACATTGGACCTGATGAACGCGTATGATTTTGCACGTTCGGTAAATAACCAGTTCATTTCCACAGGTAGCACTGCTGCATTTAGCCAGGCGCAATTAGATGCCTTTAAAGCAAATGGCGGTACTGATTGGCAAAAAGCGCTTTTCACCAAACCATGGGTACAATACTACGGTTTAGATGTATCGGGTGGAACAGATGTTACCCGGTATCGTGTAGCATTAAGCCAGCTTAACCAACCGGGTACTATACTAAATACCTTTTATAAAAGAACAACCTTACGGGCCAATTTAGATGCCAAGCTAAATAACAAAATGGACCTGAAAGTAATTATTGGTGCAGCCGTGCCGCAAAGCCACAATAACAGTTATGGCGGTGGCCTAGGCGATCCATTTAATCAGGCCGTTGAGTGGGATCCTACATCACCTATCCGCGACCCTGTTACCGGTGCTTACATCAATCACTCATCATACGCTTCTATCCAGTTTAACCCGGTTGAGCAGGCTTTGAGCCAGGCGGTTGATAATACCGGCGAAAACATCAATGGTAACGTTACCTTTAACTATCGCATATTTAAAGACCTGACCTTTACCTCTACGGATGTTTACTCGATCAGCCAGAATTATGGTCAAAACTTTTTTGGCCCGGGCACCAGCGCTTATGATTCAAAGTCAGATAATATTTCAAACGCTACTACCAGGGCTACCAGCTACCTGAGCAGTAACTTCCTGACCTACAAACACCGTTTTGGCGATCACTCTATAACCGCTACCGGTTTGTATGAGGTATCATCAACCAAAAACGTAAACTTTACAGCAACATCAAAAGGTTTGTCAACCTATACTTTAGGCTATTATAACTTGGCTTTGGGCGCTACCCAGCAAAATAACTCAGGTTATATTCAGGACGCGTTAGTATCATACCTGGCCAGGGTAAACTATGGTTACAAAGACAAGTACTTCCTGACAGCCGCGATACGTACAGACGGTTCATCGCACTTAACACAAAAGTATAGTTCGTTCCCATCTGTAGGTGTGGCATGGAATGCTTCAAACGAAGATTTCCTGAAAAACTCAAAAGTAGTTTCTGATCTGAAAGTTCGCCTTTCATACGGCCAAACCGGTAACCAGAACGTTGCGCCTTACTCAACCATCGTTAAAATCACTACCGGTGGCTCGCAGGGCAACTACTATTATGGTGGCGGCGGTCCGGGTGTTTCAGGTACGCCAAGTGTTGCCACTCCGCTGGCAACCGGTGTAACTAACTCACTGAAATGGGAAACCAAAACAGCGTACGACCTGGGTTTTGATATCGCTTTCCTGAGCGGCCGTTTAACCTTCACTGCCGATGCTTATAAAAACGACATCACCAACCTGCTTTACCAGGCACCCGCTCCTTATTACGATAATGGCGGTACCTACCAGGCTAATATAGGCAGCTTAACCAATAAAGGTTTGGAGCTTGCACTTGGTGGTACACCAATATCAACCGAAGCTTTGAAATGGCATACCAATTTTAACGTATCTATCAACCGTAACAAGGTTACTGACCTGGGTGGATTAGACAACATTATTACCGGTGCCGGTAATAATACCGTTAATGCTATATTAAAAGTTGGCCAGCCATTGGGCGAGTTTTACGGATACAAATTTTTAGGTACCTGGAAAAGCAGTGAAGCCGCGCAAGCAGCTCTGTATGGCATGAAACCTGGCGATGCCAAATATGACGACATCAACGGCGACCACGCTTATACATCAGCCGATTACCAGTTATTAGGTAACGCTACACCCCGTTTCACTTTTGGATGGGCCAATGATATCACCTTTAAAAACTTCACGCTGAGCTTCCTGTTTCAGGGCCAGCAAGGCAGCCAGGTGTTTTCACAAACCCTTGCTTACTTATGGGGTGGTTTAGGCGATATGAAAAATGCGACAACAGTAGAAGCTGTTCCTGAAAACTTATGGACCCCGGGCCATGAAACAAACAACCCTGCATGGAGCAGCTCAAGCCATAACTATAACAACAGTAGCCGTTATGTATATAACTCAAGCTATGTAAAACTGAAAAACTTGTCGTTAGCTTATGATATACCTGCCAGCTTGTTAAAGAAAGCAAGTATTAAAAACCTGCAGATATATGTGAGCGGACAGAATATACTTACACTTACGCCTTACAAGGGTTATGATCCCGAAATTGATAACGGTGGTAATGCCATTGTACAAGGACAGGAATTTGGTGTTATACCAAACCCTAAAACTTATACACTGGGTATAAGACTTGGCTTGTAATTGTAAACTGATTTTAAATTTTCTTTAAACTTTTATAAAGATGAAAACAATATATTCAATATTAACGGCAGTACTTGGGGTGGCATTATTTGCCGGATGCCAGAAGCTTAATGAAGACCCCAAAGCTACATTAACACCCGCAAGTTATTTTAAAACACAAAGTGACCTTGATGCATCTGTTAGCTCTATGTACGTAGCACTTGCCCGTGATGGTGCCTGGGGATTTACCAGTAAGGAAACCTCGTATTTTGGTTCGGATGATTTGACTACCGACCCGGGCCTGAACAAGCAGGACCAGCGCGATTTTGACCGCTTATCAGGCGGCAGCACCAACTCGAGCCTTGTGGCCGAGTGGAGCGGACCATGGCAGGCTATTTACCAGGCCAATAACATTATTGCCAACTATCAAAAAGTAAATTCAACAACTGCATTAAAAAACGCGGCTGTAGGCCAATGTTATTTTATCAGAGGATTATGCTATTACTATCTGGTAAGAACATTTGGTCCGCTGCCATTGGTAACTACTAATCTTGACTTGAACGACAGGCCGCCACGCGTTGGTGTAGACAAGATATACGCGTCAATTATCAGCGATCTGCAAACAGCTAAAACATTGTTGGGTACAACACCGGCATCTGGTAAACCTACCAGCTATTCGGCAAGCGCTTGTTTGGCCGATGTATATTTAACTATGGCTGGCTGGCCTTTAAATCAAACCTCAAACTATGCCCTGGCAGCCGCCGAAGCTAATGTGGTTATATCAGCTAACGTGTACAACTTAAGTACGCCTTATGATAAGGTTTTCACTACCAACAATACGCCCGAGTCTATCTTCGCGTTGCAATATAGCGTTGCGGGTGGTTTGCCAAACCGTCGTTTCGGTTCAACCAATGTTCCGTTGGATGAGGTAGCTGTTGATGGTTCAAGCGGTTGGGATGATGTTTATCCGGAGATCAATTTCTTTAAAAGCGCACCGGTTTGTACCAGGACCGACCTTACCTTTTATACCACACTTAAGCTAAGGAATGCCGATAAAACAACATTTACCCTAACCCCATGGGATTCGCCAACTACACATGCGCAACACCCGTATTATAAAAAATTCAGGGCGGGGCTTAATGGCGATGGCGTTAATGAAACAGCTACCCAGATCCTTTCGATTCAACCCAGCACAAACAAGGCTACGGATATTATCCGCTACCCGCAGGTATTGTTAGACTATGCCGAGGCGGCCGATATGGCCGAAGGTGGCCCATCGGCTGCGGCTTATAGCGCAATTAACATGGTAAGGGCACGCGCCGGCGAAACGCCGTTAACAGCGGGCCTTAGCCAAACAGCTTTTAGGGATGCCGTGGTTTTTGAACGCGCTTATGAGTTTGCCGGCGAGTTTGGTATGCGTTGGTTTGATATTGTACGCCTGCAGTTACTGCCGCAAGTTATTGCTGCCCGCAGCACGGTTGAAAACTCGATACCGGGAGGCACCAATGTTGCCCAGAAATATTTAGCGCCTATACCGTTCTCGGAAATGGCCATTAATAAACAATGGACACAAAACGCGGGATATTAATCGCGCATAAAATATTACCCCCACGTATTACTTCTCCTAAGGTAATTGTAAATTGGTAACGGGGTATAAGGGTGATGCGCGGCGTCCTGTTGCCATCCCCATGTTAAAAAAAGCGTTCGGTATAAACCCCGGGCGCTTTTTTTATAAGAAAGGCTTTTTATTTTTTATGCCACCAGGTGTTAACCCATTCTGTGCGTTCTGCTTCGTTTAAAAATGTCCAGGCCACCATCCGGCTCACCTTTTGTCCCTGCGACATGTTGATGGTTTTAACATCCTTAGCATTCACTTTTTTTAATGCTCGGTAAACCCCCGGGAGGGTGTCTTTTTTTGATACCAGCGTAGTAAACCATAAGCATTGCTTCGCAAAAAATTCGCTTTCCTCAATAATTAGTTTAATAAACGCCGCTTCGCCGCCGGGATACCATAACTCTTTTTTCTGTCCGCCAAAATTCAGCGTTGATTGCAGCTTGCCGCCCAACTTTAATTTGTTCCATTTGTTAACGCTGGCCAATTGTACTTCCTGCAAAGAGGCATGAAAAGGCGGGTTGCAAATAGTAACATCAAAGCCCTCGTCTTCTACAATAATTCCTTTAAATATATCGCGCTTTTTAGTTTGCTGGCGCAGTAATACTTTGTCTTTTATTTGCCTGTTTGCCGCAAGGATTCTTTTTGCCGATGTTATGGCGATCGGGTCGATATCCGTACCAACAAATTGCCAGCCGTAAACACTGCTGCCAATAACCGGGTATATGCAATTGGCGCCTGTGCCAATATCTAAGATCTTTATTTCTTTCCCTGTCGGGATATGGCCATTATCGGTTTCACCCAACAGATCAGCGATGTAGTGTATATAATCGGCCCGGCCGGGTATGGGCGGGCAAAGGTATCCTTCGGGGATATCCCAATCGTTAATACCATAAAACTGTTTCAGCAAGCTTTTATTCAGCATTTTAACCGCATCGGCATCACTAAAATTAATGGATTCAACGCCATGCTCATTCAATTTAACAAATGGGCGAAGTTCAGGAACCGCTTTTATAAGCTGCTTAAAATCATACCCCCGCCTGTGCACGTTACGGGGATGCAGGTTCTCTTTTTCGATTGTTGTTTGTTTTGGGGCTGATGGCATAAATTAAAACGAACCGCCAAGTTACTAAAAACGCCTGGCTTGATTGAAAAAAATGGCGCTGACTTTACTTCATTAAAATAACTCCCCACATGAAAAATACGTTACCGGTGGCTGATGGTATATAATCGAAAACAAGTAATTTTATTAGCTATTGGGCCACAATTAAATAGGTACTGCTATGACACAGCAAGAACAACTTATGCAGGATTACGAAACCTTACAATATGAATATCTGGCAGAAGCCGAGCAAATATTCGGGCCCAAAACTGATTATGGGTATCTTGGCCTGGCTTATCATAAGTTTGCGCCGCGTACCCTGCTTTACAGTAAAGATACTTTAACCGGCAAAAATTTTTTTATGATCGAGTTATACAGTAAGGCTGCTAAAGATCGTAAAGATGGCATCTTTCAGTTATCACATGAAGTGGTGCATCTTATCTCGCCGGTTGAGCAGGTAGCTGGGAACGAAGTGAACTACCTGGAAGAGGGCATGGCAACCTACTTTTCAAAAATCATCACGGAGCGCGAAACTAAAGATTATAATTTTTGCGCATCCGCTTTTGCGAAAAGCCCCAAATATCTTAAAGCGTATATGCTTTACATGTCGCTTGTTGAAGCGGACGAAGATGCCGTTAAAAAACTACGAACAATTACCCCAGTTATAGCAAACATCAAGCCCGAAGACTTTATCAAGGCCGGTTTAAAAGTTGATGAAGAACTTATTGCGGCTTTATTGGCTAAGTTTAATATTGACTAAATATCTTCCCAAAGCTCAATGCTGTTGCCTTCGGGGTCAAGTATGTGCACAAACTTACCGTATTCATAGGTTTTAATCTCATCGATAATAGTTACGCCATCACTTTTTAGCTGCTCAACAAGTTCTTCCATATTTTCCACCCGGTAGTTGATCATGAAATCCTTTTTAGATGGTTCAAAGTATTTGGTGTCTTTAGCAAAGGGGCTCCACACGGTGGTACCTTCTTTGTCCGGGTCTTCCATGGTGCGCCAGGTAAACATGGTGCCATAAGCGCCAACGGGTAAGCCCAGGTTTTTAGCATACCATTCTGTCATTTTTTTAGGGTCATCGCATTTAAAAAAAATGCCGCCTATTCCGGTTACTTTTTTCATGTGGTTATTTAATTGACTAAATATCTTAAAATGTTATGGCAAATCATAGCTTTTGGCCAGGTAAAAATGCGTTTGGCGAATGCTATAAATTATCCCATTCTTATTTTTTCAAAAATAAATTTGCGTAACCAAATGATTACACTTATAATTGCGTAATCAAATGATTACATAAAATGGCAGCAGAAGCGAGACGAGATGTTTTCCAGGCAATTGCAGACCCCACCAGGCGTGAGATACTGAGTTTAATTGCCTTTCAACCTATGAATTTAAATACCATTGCCGATAAATTTAATATCAGCAGGCCGGCAATATCAAACCACATAAAAATTTTAACCGAATGCGGCATGGTGGTTATAAGCCAGCTGGGAAGGGAGCGTTATTGCGAGGCCAAACTGGATACCCTGGGCGAAGTAAATGACTGGATAGACCAATACCGTCAGTTCTGGATACAGAGATTTGATTCGTTAGATAAATACATCAATAAAGTACAAAATAAAAATCAACCCAAATGATAGATCAGACAAAACAAGGGCTTAAAATAGTGCGTCATTTTAACGCCCCAAAACAAGTAGTATTTGAAGCATTTGCAAACGCCGATGCCATGAGCGAGTGGTGGGGACCGGCAGGCTCGTCGTTAACCGTTAAAGCTTTTGACTTTATGCCTGGCGGTAAATTTCATTATAAGATGGAAGCCAACAGCCAAACCATGTGGGGCTTATTCAAATATGGCAAGATAAACAGGTATGACCTGATCGAATTTGTCAGCTCCTTTTCGGACGAAAATGGTAATGTCTGTACTTCGCCCTTCCCCATGGACTTCCCTTTGGAAATATTTAACCAAATGACTTTAACTGAGGATAACGGGCGTACAACCCTAACTCTGCAGGGTCATCCTATAAATGCTACTGCCGCGCAAGAAACAACATATAATTCCATCAAAGAAAACATGCAGGAAGGTTTTGCCGGTACGTTTGACAAATTGGAAAAATATATTCAATCGCGCTTTGAGCTTAAAAATGAGTTACGTAAGGATAATAAAGCAAGAGTAAGTACTTACCTTAATTTCAATGGCAAAACAGAAGAGGCCTTTAACTTTTACCGCTCGGTGTTTAAAACGGAGTTTGGAGGGAAGGGTATCCACCGCTTTGGGGATATTCCAGCTACCGCAGGGCATCCGCCACTATCTGACGATGATAAGAAATTGGTGTTGCATATAGAATTGCCTATTACCGGCGGACATATATTAATGGCTACGGATGCCCCTGAAAGTATGGGCTTTAAAATAATTCCGGGCAACAGTATACATATCCACATTGAGCCGGGATCGAAAGAAGAAACCAAACGGCTTTTTGATGAGCTATCTGTTGATGGGGTTATAGAGATGCCTATACAAGACACCTTCTGGGGCGCCTACTACGGTAATTTCACAGATAAATATGGCATCAACTGGATGGTAAACTTTACAGAAACAGAAAACTAAATCACTCATCATAATATGAAAAAGACAAAAACTATCTTCTGGATCATAACCATTGTGTTTGCCTTATTTATGGCTTTTACCGCGGTGCCCGATGTAATGCTGGTACCTGATGCCGTAAAGTTTATGACCCATTTAGGCTACCCCAATTACTTCACCGTTTTTATTGGTGTGGCTAAAATTTTAGGTTGCATCGCAATCGTGATTCCGGGTTATTACCGAGTAAAAGAATGGGCGTATGCAGGCTTGTTTTTTGACCTGGCAGGCGCCATATATTCTATTATATGCACCGCCGGGATAGATGCATCGATGTTGTTTATGGTGCTACCCGTTATTTTCGGCACCTTATCGTACATTTATTATCATAAGATTTATGGGGTTACGGCAGTTGCCTGATAATTCAAATGAGCTCTTAATAACAAAGGGCAATATCATAAAGTATTGCCCTTTGTTGAATAGAATGGGGATAAACTAATTAATTTTTTAGTTTCTTCAACAAATCAAAAGCCGCCTTTTCAAGGTTGGTGCTGCCGAAATTATAGTTACGCATTATGACAACAGCATAACCGGTATTTTGGTTTATTAATAGCATCGAGGTGTAACCTGCCACAGCGCCGCCATGACCCATAAATTGATTGCTTACCTGTAATCCTAACCCATAATTTTTCCACCGGGAGGTACAGTCTTCATTTGCTGCAGGCTTGATGGTTTTAGCAGGTACGGTTTAACCATCATGGAGATCGCGAATTTCGAAAGATCGCCCGTGGTTGAAAATATACCGCCGTTGGGTACCTTATAACCACGTCCGGCAAGTTCAGTAACTGGTAATTTAGTATTTACGGCTCCTTTTGTCACGTTGATTATGCCCTGCGCAAGATGGGGCAACTTATCAGGAGTCATCACGAAAAACGAATTGTCCATATACAGAGGTTTAAATATTTTTTGCTGAACCATTTGTATATACGAAACTCCCGCTGCCCGTTCTAAAGCAAGGCCCAAAATGGCAAAACCTATATTGCTGTATAAAAATTACTCGCCCGGTTTACTGTTAAATCCTGTTTTCGGCATAAGCGATATAAGCTTTCCTTCCATTTTTCTATCGGCCCAACATCAAAACCCTGTACATCCGGTTCGCGCATTAGTCCTGAAGTATGCGATGCCAATTGCCCGATGGTAAACTTTGTATCTGCAGCGTATCCTGTAATTGTTTTAACTTCGGGTACGTATTTTTCTGCAGGATCATACAGCTTAATTTTGCCTTCTTCAACCAACTTCATTAACAAAGTGGCGGTAAATGTTTTGGTGATGGAACCTATGCGGTAAATGCTGCCGGTATCGGCAGGCAAATCTTTGGTCATATTAGCATAGCCAAACGCATGCGACCAAATCACCTTATCGTTCTTGATGATGGCTGCAGAAACACTACCGTGCAAGTTATCGCGGCTGATATCATCGCTTAGTTGTTTGCCGAAATCAGAAATTATAGTTGATTGAGTAGCAGGTGATGGCACACATGACGTTTGCACGATTATTAGGGTGAGTATCAAAAGCAGGTGCAGGTATTTTTTACTCATTATACTAAGTTACCTATTTTACAATAATATAGCATCCCCCTACTCTTTTCCTCTCAACGCAAAAAAGCCAGTAAAGATGATCTGTTATTGGCTTTATAAGCGGTCCCGACGAGAATCGATTTGATTATCTGTTTTAGTTAGTGTTAGTTAAAAGGCTAAAAATTGTTCATTAATATAAATTGTAATTAATGAAATAATTGATACTGGATTTAAAATGATTTATATTTATACCACTAACCTTATTACATGCTCTTCTATATTAATATTAACGGATATTAATCAATGTTTTTTGTGTAATAATATAAACAGGACTCCTGATGAAACAATTGACAAAAGATTTTTATATCCAACATTTGGAAAAATGTTTTGATAGAGCAGAAGCCGGTGCTTCAAAACTTTCACCATTATTACTAGAAATGACAGGATTTACCGGTATTAAAACAAGGCATTTTTATAATAATCTGTTAGATTTTGAAGATAGCAGGTATTTGGAGGTTGGCACGTGGTCAGGAAGTTCTGTATCTGCCGCAATGTTTAACAATGCTGCAAAGATTATTTGTATTGATAATTGGTCGGAATTTGATGGAAAAAAGGCGAAGGAACTTTTTGACCTTCGTTTTGAATATTTTATGGGAGCTAATAATGCCACGTTCATTGAAAGCGATTGTTTTAAAGTTGATATTAAAAATTTAATAAAATTTAATGTTTATTTATTTGATGGATGCCACACCTATGAAGATCATTATAAAGCCTTGCAATATTATTTAGATAGCCTGGATGATACATTTATATTTATTGTGGACGACTGGAATTGGGAACCCGTTAGGAATGGTACTATGGATGCTATCAGAGATTTAAAATTAAAGCAGATATGGAGTAAGGAGATAAGACTAACTCATAATAATGAACATACTCCTGATGATGTAGCAAAAGCTACCTGGTGGAACGGAATTGCTGCATTTGTTTTACAAAAATCTTAATTTTAATTCAACAACTATCAAAAATTGAGCTGATAGTTTCTTTTACAATATTAAACTAAATGAATGCTAAGTTTCTCTAAGTTAGGACTGCCGCATGCCGGCCGATTAGGAAATCAACTATTTCAGGTTGCATTTATAACCCATTTTGCAAAGAAATTTGATATTGAATATAAAATACCTTATTGGAAATACGCTGAATATTTTGATTATAAATTTAATTTCCTGGAAAAAGATATATCAGCGTTTCAATTCGATCTTATTATTAAAGAGCCAGAAATTGGTTATCATGAAGATTTATTTGAACGTTATTTGCCGTATATACGATCAAAGAAAACAGATATTTTTATTAGTTATTTTCAAAGCTACAAGTATTTCACAAAACAACATGCGTTAAATGTGTTCAGGTTTAACAGCAAGTTTAAAGCTATTAAAATAAACCCTTCAAAATGTGTAGCAGTGAGTGTAAGGCGGGGCGATTTTATCAATCATCCGCATTTTAACAATATTGAAGCAGATACTTTTAAAAAGATACTTCAAAATTTCAAAAATCATAAAATATTTTTATTTACTGATGATTTTCAATACTGTAAAAGCGAATTTGCAGGCCCACAGTACGAGTTTATGGAAGGGCTAAATGATATTGAACAATTAATCAATTTAAGTCAATTTGAGTTATTTGTACTTTCAAATTCAACCTTTAGTTATTGGGGCCCAATGCTAAATCCCAAACCCAAAACAGTATTTTATCCGCTTTATATGTCTTCTGATCAGAATCTTTGTAAAATATATAATAGCCAATACTGGCCGCAGGAGCCAAATATTTATATTCCTTATTTAAACCCTATTAATAAGCCTGTTATAAATTAATCTCAAATAGTTAACAGGTTTAACATTTGGGCTTTAATTGCAATAGCATCTTTTTCCAATTGTGCCGAAAATGTAATTTTTGGCAAATCTTCATTAATTAATCCGGGTTCAAAAAAAGAAGTAAAAGGAATATAATTTAGTTTGAACTTCCACTTCTTTAGAGTTTCAAATATTTTTTTATCATCATCAACAAATCTATTATATGATAATATGATATAATTATCCTTTTCGGTGGATTTTATTAAGTCGATGATGTTTTGATTATATGTAATCCATGTCGAAAGATATACGTTAATGAATAATTGTATGTCATCCACCCGACTTTTAAAGCTTTTGTATTGCGCTTTTTGTTCGGTTTTGTTCAGGTTTTCATATTGATTATTAATGTAAGTAAAATCTCTTCTTATTAAAGACTCAACAACAAACTTATAGTCGCGATACAAGATCAAATATTTTGCCTTGGGCAGCAATGCAGCATACTGCTTAATAAATAAACATGTCCGGGGTTCTTTCCAACCCCATTGCTCATGTAACGAATTTTTAAACTGTACGTTACTTTTTAATTTTTTGGTATAATATTCATTAAGCTCAAAATTAAAAGGAGGGATGAGGCCTGTCTTGTTTATTTTATAATGAAATAGTATTTCTTCATGTAGCTCAAGAAAATCGAGATCTTCGAAATGTCCTTTTTTATTGCCAATTCCTCCCCCAGCCAGTCGATCGCCTAAATTTAATTGACAGCTGTTAAGCCATCCTGCAACTAAAGAAGTTCCAGACCGATGCATCCCTAAAATAATTAAAACATTATTCATTACTAATACTATTTAGCCCGGCAATTATTAGTTTAATACAATCACCTGGCGAGGTTACAGCAGTGTTAATTGTTAATTGAGCAGATTGAGATGGTTCAAAAACTGAATCAAAACCGGTAAAATCCTTTATTTTCCCTTCCGAAAGCTTTTTATATAATCCTTTGGGGTCACGTTGAATGCATATTTCGAGCGATGTATTCAAATATATCTCAAAAAATCTCTCTGGTCCAATAATTTCCCTGGCCATTTTCCTAATATCTTCTGTCGGCGAAATAAATGCATTGATAACACTTATATCTGTATCTAAAAACAATTTATTAACTTCCGCAATCCTTCTTATATTTTCAAATCGATCTTTCATAGAAAACCCCAAGTCGTTATTCAAGCCTTTTCTTATAATATCCCCATCAAATAAACTGACTTTACAATTTTTTTTTTGTAATTCGTTTTTTAATTGATTTGCCAATGTAGACTTTCCCGAACCAGATAAGCCTGTAAACCAAATTGTTTTTGCCGTTATCATAGTTTAATGTTTGTTTTTAGATATAAATTAGAAATACAACCATTTTTTAACTTTAATTCAATAAGTTTTGTAAGTATTTCTTCCTTCCCTTTAACATCTTCGTCAATAGCGCATTCCAATTCATTATATATTTCTTTAAAACTTTTGGGTACTTGTAGTAATTCTATTAGCATATCATCCAGATCATCACATTCTAATTTTTTATAAGCTTTCATGTAGCTGTGCGGCACTTCATAGCTTATTTTTTCATCGTCATTAGTTGTCGAAACCGATGTGCGTAATAGGTATTGATTTGTTTGAAAATATGATCCGGTAAGATTACTTATGTCATTGAAGGTGTTTTCAATCATTGAATGTTGCTCGCTTTCAATTTCATATACCCTGGCCCAATTTATTTGACTGGTTTTATTAAAACTATACCCTTCAGGCATTTGCATATTATCAGTTGGGCATTCATTTTCCCTGTAATAATTAAAAAACGGTTTAATTCCTGCTTTTTTACACTTGTCAATAATGTTGTAATAAAAATCAGGGTAGCTTTGCCTTAGTCGTTTTGCCAATAAAACACATGCTTCGTTACTATTTTTGTAAGAGCCTGCCATATGAATGTATTTAGTTTGGTAAGGTACTTCAAAAAAATTGAGTAACTCTTTATAGGTAATATCTGTTACCATTTCGGGAATTTGGCATTTAATTTCAATACCTTTTTGTTGTGCCAGGCAATAAAAAAAATACTGCTCAAAGATCATATTGAATTTTATTTGATCAATAGCGTTTATTTTTTCAATGTTATTATTGATGAATTGAAATGCCAGCGATGTATACTCTTTAAAAAAAGCCAGATCGGCACCCCCGATTATACCCGCGTTTACAGATAAAAAGGGGGATGAATTATCAATCTCTTTTTGAATTATTTTCGGAAACAGGAAATTTTTAGCCAGAAGATCTGTAATAACCGCTCTGTAATAATAATCTGCATTTTCTATATTTTGTACAACTAAGTGTTTTTTATGATCAGGTTCAATTAATTTTTCCCAGATAAAAACATCTCCGTCAACATGGATAAAAGGAGTTTGCTGCAGGCTGTAAGTATATAATTTAGGATAAGCCCACAAAAGTTCCGGAAAGTCGATCTCGTTTAATACAACATGCACTTTAGTATAAGGAAGTTTTAATTGATCAATCAAAACTTCCTTACCTGCGTTATTTGTGTAAAGCTCAACTTTGCCATAAATATTGTGTAATTGAAGGCAACTTAAAGCCCAACTCATCCAGTTAAATTCAGCAGATAAAAACCCGCATGCATTCAGAACAGGATTTTCATCCTTTTTTAAATATAACGTTTGAATTATTCTTACTGACTGATTCATAAAAGGCAAATTATTATCATTACTTACTTATATTCCGAAGCGAACCAAAGCGTGATATCATACAACCGATCGCTCCAATTGCCCATCATGTTTAAATAAATTAATCCTGGTACAATAATCTTTTTTAAGCAATAATTATTTTGATGTGTATCCTTTTTATCTGAATTGTTTATTGCTTTAAATAAGCATTGCAATCCTTTTTCTGCATAGGCCGGCTGTTTTAACATTTTAGACAATTTCAAATAGCGCAATCCTGTTGTCAGCCTGTAATTATCGCAGATTTTGGCGTTACTTATATATTGCCAGTAAGCGTTTTCAATAGTGATCAGTTTATTTGAAGTATTAAGATAATTTACATCTTCAGTTTTTTTGAAAAGATTTAATAATAGTTCAATACTTCGTATTAAATCGAATTTTTCAAAAGACTGCTGCTCGCTATTTATAAAATTATTAATAGGTGATATTGCCTGTTGAATATATTCTTCAATTTTAGTCCTGTCATCGGCATGCAGGTAATATTTACTTAGAAAATCTAAGAACCCCAAATCAGTATGATCTGATTTAAGTTTTATATGTTGAATAAGATCTAATGCTTTTTTATTTTTTGGTTCTGTGTGTTTATACGGAGGATTAAATGGATTATTTAACCTCGAAAAATAATAGGTTGATAGGTCTGTATCGTCTTTATTGTAAACACCGGCAGAAGAGAATATCTTATTCAGATGATAAGTAAGCAAAAGATCAATATCCTCTAATAATTCATTTGTATCTATTTCTATAAAACCTTGCGCAACCAGGTGTTCTATTGCTATGCCATAACCCGCCAAACCATCGCTAATGTTAGTGGGTGAATTTTCGGTTATTTGTTCAGTAACGTTATCAAGTAACTCAAGTGCCAGTTCGTTATATTGATGCTGTTGTACTAAAGATGAATAATGAAAAAGAAAAAGAATAATACCGGCTTTTCCGTTTAAACCAATTGATTTATAGTTGACAGATTCTGAAAAAAAGTATTCGCTGATATGGCTAAGCCCTGATTGAATATTAGTTAAATTTTCACTGGTTATAAACTCTTTTAATACCGGGTGCTTGTTTTTATTTAGATGATTAATTTGTTTATTGATAGTATAAGCATATTGTAACATAAAATCATCTACATGTTCATTTTTATCTCGTGTAAGTTCAGCAAATAGGCGCAAACAGGATTCGACTGTGAAATACGGTTTCAGACTGTAATTTGCATGTCCCCTTTCTGCTCTTTTCATCCAGGTTTTAAATGAACGGCAATGATAGTGATTAACGTGAGCCACTTGTGTTTTACCTTCATATACTTCATCAACATAGGGCCTCTTATTAGCATCTACCCTAATACCATATTTTAATTCACAATAATGAGGGTTGTTAATAGCAGCTATAGCATCTGTTTTTGTAATGGTTTTTACGTCAGAAAAAGGCCACAGCATTCGCCTGTTAAGTGAGGAGGTGATTAACCGGGTAGGATCATTAAAAAAACCATTATGACCAAACATGTGCCAGTTCAAAGAAATTGAAACCTCGTTTTTAAAATCAAGTAAAAATTCTTTAACGGATGAGTGGGCCTTAAATACTAAAAACTCATCCGCGTCTAAAAAAACCACCCAGTTGTAAGGTTTTATATAATTATTTAATGCATGAGTATAGGCGTAATCCTGAGCATCTTGCTGCTGCTCAGCCTCAACGCCTGTTTCCCAATAATTAATAACCGTGAGGTAATCAGCATGGGGGGTCAAAAAATCTTTAAGCTTTTGTTCGCGTTCATGATCGTATAAAAAAAAATGGTCAATACCTATCATTTTATGATATACCAGCCATTCATCTAAAAAACGTTG